>JAZDOU010000457.1:0-2409 GCA_043798385.1 Pseudomonadota bacterium | reverse complement strand
AAAATTCCGAAGATATTCCAAAATCGTTTTTTGTCGGGTAGTTAAGGGCTCCATGGTTAGTTAATATACCATACATTTGTATGGTTATCAATAAAAAAATGCGGCCGGGAACAAGGGGTACAAATAACCCTTGAAGAAAGGGCCTTAACTATGTAAAAAGGAAGTATACTTTCTGAAGGGAAACAAAATGATGCAGCACAACCTTACCTTATTAACCGATATGTATGAATTGACCATGGTCGGTGGATACGTGATGAGCGGCAAGCATACCCAAAAGGCGAATTTTGATTATTTTTTCCGCAGGATCCCCGATGAAGGGGGATATTGCGTTGCCGCCGGCCTGGAACAGGTCATTGAATATATTAAAAACATCCGATTCACTGCAGAGGATTTGGCGTATCTCGAATCTTTGGAGGTCTTTCCTGAAAAGGTTCTCAAGTATCTGGAAAAATTCCGCTTCACCGGTAATCTCCTGGCCGTCCCGGAAGGCACGGTGGTGTTTCCCTATGAACCGCTCATCCGGGTTACGGCCCCCTTACCGGAAGCCCAGTTTATTGAATCGGTCTTGTTAAATATCATGAATTTTCAGACCCTGATCGCCACCAAGGCCGCCAGGGTTTGCACGGCGGCGGAAGGAGACCCTGTTATTGATTTTGGCCTCCGGCGGGCTCATGGGCCTGATGCCGCCGTTTGGGCCGCCAGAGCGGCTTTTATCGGCGGGGCCCAGGGCACCTCCAATCTCCTGGCCGGAAAATTATTCAATATACCGGTCCGTGGTACCTTAGCCCATAGCTGGGTGGAATCCTTTCCTTCTGAATTAGAGTCTTTCAATGCCTATTGTCAGGTTTATCCCAAGGGCCCCATGTTGTTGGTAGACACCTACGATACCTTGAAAAGCGGGGTTCCCAATGCCATAAAGATTGGAAAAGAACTGAGGGCTCAGGGAAAGGGAGACTTAAAAGGGATCCGCCTGGACAGTGGAGACCTGGCCTACTTGAGCAAAGAAGCCAGGAAGATGCTGGACGGGGAAGGGTTTGCAGAGGCCAAGATTTTCGCTTCCAGTGACCTGGATGAATGGATTATTGAAAGTATCAAAAAACAGGGAGGTCGGATTGATAGCTGGGGCGTAGGGACCAAGCTGGTAACCGCCTATTCCACCCCAGCCCTGGGGGGAGTCTATAAACTGACGGCCATTGAAGAAAAGGGACGGATGGAACCAAAGATTAAGGTATCGGATAATCCGGAAAAGGTGACTAATCCGGGATTAAAACGGGTCATCCGCTTTTTCGACGATTCGGATATGATGCGAGGGGATGTCATGTTCATGGAAGACGAGATATTGGAGGACCGGCCTGTGCGGGTTTATCACTCTACGGTACCCCATGTCAGCAAAGTGTATTCCCATAAATTTTCCCGGCAGGAATTACTGATCCCGATTTTTCGAGAAGGCCGGCTGGTGTGCAGTAAACCGTCTTTGAAAAAAATACAAGAAAACAGTCAACGCAATCTGAAGCAATTAGGTTGCGAGTTTAAACGCTTTAAAAATCCTCATATCTATCATGTCAGTTTAAGCAAACAATTAATAAAGACCAAACGAGATCTACTGAAAGAGGCCTTTTAGAAAAAATTCTTCGCCCAACCGTTATCATCTTTCATCAGGGAAGCCCTCTGCCACCCTTTACTTATTGGACCGGCGATCTCAATTAGGTAATGGAATCATGATCTGTCCCCCTGACAAACAGTACCGGGACCGAGCAACGCCTGAAAACCTTTTCGGCTGTTGAACCGAAGAGGGTATTGGGTATACTCGTTTTACCTTTGGTGCCGATAACCATCAGGTCTACCTGTTGCTCTTTGGCCGCCTCCAGCAACTCGAACCAGGGAACACCAATACGAAATATTTTTGTGAGTTGAAGATCAAGGCAGCCGGCCTCCTTAAGGAGTTGATCGGTGGCCGCTTCCCGATCCGCTTTTTGCTTCACAATGAATTTTTCCGCCGATACCCCGATCCCTTCCAATTCGATTGTTTGAAGGGCGTCCAAATCCCTCTTGTTGAGCACATTAACCACTACCAAAGCGGCCTTATGGATATTGGCCAAATTGGCGGCAAATTTTAGGGTTGGCTTGGAATAATCAGAAAAATCAACTGCGACCATAATTTTATTAATGGGTTGCATACACCCTCCTTTTCTTACCTTTGTCTCAGGAAGAACAGTATTCGCTCCTATCCGAAAAATTCACATTAGTGACTTAAGAATAAAATTCTACGCAAAATGGAAAGAATTTATTAAAGAACAAGCCGTTGACCCGGACCAACCAAGGGTTTTAACACATTTCGTATATCCAATTTTGGTTCCGGCTGGTCCGGGTTGGGCTGAGGTAACAGAATATAGTGAAATGATAAAGCTA
>JAZDOU010000303.1:0-8045 GCA_043798385.1 Pseudomonadota bacterium | reverse complement strand
GAGGATTTCGATTGCTACAATCCTTCTATCCTCTGCGTAATCAATTATTACGCCGTCGAGCTCTACGGATTCTTTAATAGTTTCTTCTGCTATGAACTCAATATTCAACAAGTCATGCTTAGGATCATATTCAATTTTCATGGTCTGGTTCCTCTACAATTTCTATCTTTTCTTCTTTTTCTTCATATATGACCCTTAGGGAACCCTCTCAAATCCCAACCCTATTTTTATAAAATGATCATCCGCTGTCAAAATTGCTTTTAGATCTAATTCCCTCATGACCACCATCGTCGTTAAATCAGTAAAAGAAATGTCTGGTTTATCCTGGAACCTCAATCTAAGATCCTTTGCCTCTTTGACCCTTTTAGGGGTGATCCATTCCTGCTTTAAATATCCCTGGCCAACAGCTTTATCCAACAACGCCATTGACTTACTTGCTAAGGGGAATGGCAACCTCCGAAATAGTAAGGTTAATGTCTCATCAAAAATATAATCTGTGGAATAAAAAATCCCGCCACCCTCGCGAAACTTCCGATAAAAAGTGCTGACTACATCATGTTTGGGTTCCCTTTTATTATGGATAACCAGCCAGCCCCAAGTATCAACAAATATCTTTTCTTTCATTAGCCGTACAACTCCTGGTCAATTGTATCAGCAAAAGGATCAATATCGGCAATACCTATTAGTTTCAAGATTGGATCCTTTCGAGGGTCAAGCTTTGCTTTCTTCGAAAATATTTTTTCTTTTTCCCTTTTGACTAATTTATACTCGGTAAAATCCAAAATCTCCTGGATATCAGACTTTGGAAGTTTTTTTATATTCTCCAATAACTGTTTTTTAAGAATCTGCGCGTTTACGATCTCCACGGTATAACCTCCATCCTTTAAAATATTTTTTCTGGAAGCGACAGGCAGGTTTTTCTTTATCGGTATCTCCAGTCAAAGAATAATTTAAATTCTCTGCCTCTTCTGCTTGCCCTGTTAAATTTGTATTTTATTTAACTGGGGTGCTTATATAGTGAAATATTCTTTATATTTTGTCTACTGCTTTCTGCCCTCCGTCTTCTGCCGTATCGGATAAATTCAGCCCCGTTCGGGAATAGTTTTGAAGACAGATTGGCTGCGCGTCAGCGCCGGACTGGTTGCCTTTCTCAGCGCCCTCTGCGCGCTCGAGGGACCAAAGGGAACGGGCGTGAAATCATGCCTTAATCCGTGACATCCGTGTAATCCGTGCCAAACAATACCTGAACCACGTGAACAACGTCCCACGAAATCGAAATCTGTGGACTGATTTTATCTGCACCAATCTGCTTATTCTGCGGATTAACTATTTGTGTCGGGTATCAGGATTCCTTTAACGTCTTTAAGCATTATCATAAGCTGAAAGGGGGAGAGAGGAGATGGTTCGAAACCGAACCGCTCATAGAAGCTTCGCGCCCTCTCGTCTTTAGCCTGGACGAGGATGGCGCGTATGCCCGCAAATTCAGCGGCCTGAAGTGTTCTCATTACGGCATCTTTCAATAAACTCTGACCGATCTTCTTTCCCTGGTCGGCACCATTTACAGCCAACCTGGCTAAGATCATCACCGGAACAGGATGCCGCGCCAAGCCCTTCCGGATACGCTCGGAAGCAACCGAATAATCAACCGCCCCCACTGCCAGGCTGTAATAGCCAATCACCTGTTTTTCTTGGCAAACGACAAAAGTTCTGGTCGCATTGGCCCGCTGGTTCAGAAGGGCATAGCGGCGCAGCCACTCGTTAAGTACCGGATGGCCGCAATCAAAACTCTCAAAGTCATGAGCCGTAGAAAGTGGAACAGGCGCCCTATAGGGGGGCTTTCCTATCATTCCGTTTCTTCCCAAACCGCCGGTTTTGTGATAAGACGCCGCAGCCCTGGGTTCATCTGAGCAGGTCTTTCAAGGGCCTTCTGAAATTCCCGCCAGGATTTCTCGGAGACCGAAAAAAATCGCTGATCCAAAAGAGTCTGTTCCGCCTTTTCACAGGCGCTGGAAAGAACAAATTCGGTCACACTCTTTCCCTTAACCTCAGCGGCGCGCTGAATGATTGCTGCTTGAGCCGGTGTGGTTCGCAACCCGAGCCTGGCCGAACGGACGATACTAACACCTTCGCCAGAGTGAATGGTTATGCTCTTTGATTTCATGGTATCCTTCTCTTTTTTGATTGATTTTGTACGTACATAGTACGAACATAGCCCCGTTTAGTCAAGAAAAATATTTAAGTTCCCCTAAATCGGAAATTTCATAATCCGGGGCATGGTCAGAAGTTTCAGGTTCTAAATCGCCATACCCCCCCTTTCTCCTGACCCGAACCAAAAACATCCTGGCCCTTCTTGTGCCGAAGGCGGACGTAAGTCTTCAAGAAATCAGCCCCCTGATTTCTTGAAGTTCACTCGGTCTTACCGTGAAATCCGTGCCAAATAATTCTTCTTTTTTTACCCAAAATGGCTTTGAGCGGAAATGAGTAAGACCTTATTTGGAACGAAATATCGATTGGCTGGCGGCATCTATACCTTGCTTAGAACCTTCTTTTGGGGGGTAAAAAAGGCACTTTAAGGCCATTTTTACCCATCATTTTGAGACCTTTGAAAAAGACACCCATAACGTCATACCGGCGAAAGCCGGTATCCAGAACTATTTGAAAACACTGGATTCCGTGTCAAGCACGGAATGACAAAAAGGGATTTGGCATAATAATTCAAAGGTCTCATTTTTTATATAATTCATTGAGAATTCAATTCCTTGGCCTAGGTCCGACCCAATGCTTGGTCAAGTGACTTTAGAAATTAAATTATGCGCTTGACAAGTAAAAAGAGGGGCGCCATACTCTAGTAAAAAAGTAAGGAGGTAAAACTATGCGTATCAGCAGCAAAAGACAGATCGCCATTCCCAAACACGTTATGGCGGCCTTGAACCTGCAACCAGGCGATGAAATCGACATCAGAGTAAATAGTGGCGCTGCCTATCTGGTGCCCATTACCACGATCAAAGTACCCCGGGATCAGGCCTGGTTTTGGACGAAGGAATGGCAGGAGAAGGAGCGGGAGGCCGATGCCGACATCGCCGCCGGGAACTTTAGTGATTTTGAGAGTCTGGATGCCCTCATGAAGGACCTGCACAGTGATCATTAGAAGAACCAACGCCTTTCTCCGGGATTACCGGGGACTGCCCGTTGATATCAAGAAACAGGTCGACAAACAACTGCACAGGCTGTTCGGTGATTTTCGCCATCCTTCTTTAAGGCTGAAGAAACTGAGTGGAACGGACAAATTTGAGATTCGAATCAGCAAAGGATACCGACTGACTTTGCGCCTTGATAAAGGTGTCGTTGAGCTGCGTCGTGTTGGTACCCACGACATCCTGAAGGATGAAGGATAGTTTCCGTTTCATAGTTTCAAATCAAACCTTAATATTTTGTCCCAGAGCGGCTTTCCCCTGGGTCAACCCTCAGACTGCCTCAAACAAAGCTGTTCCTCTTTTGGGTACGGCTACTTCGCGCTCGCGTCAGCCAGAGGCTGTTTTCTCGGCACAGCGTCGTGCCGGGAAAACTATCGTCCGTAGTTGTCCTGCCTTTGTCAAGCGACGGAGGAGCGGGCGGTTAAACAAGGTTTGTCAATATTGAAGATCTGACCCCCATCCCCTTTTGGGTCCGACCCAATGCTTACAATGCTTCACAACAAAAAAGAAACAAGCCTACCGGCATTCTCCCTGGACGCTTTTGGCAAGCTTCTGCGAGACGATTGCGTTCAACGACACACCGGCTCTGGCAGCCTCAATGGCCAAGGCGCGGTGCAACCGCCGATCAATTCGCACATTGAATTGCCCACTATATTTCTTTCTCGCCGGTGCAAGGGGAACAGGTTCGCCGTGCTTTTGGTAACTTTCCTTCACGCCGTCCCAGGCAGTAGCCAGTTCGCTTAGCGCCACTTCCGGGGATTCCCCAAAGGCGGAGACGTTCGGCAGCTCAACAAAATACGCAAGATAATCTCCGTCCTCATCCAAGAACACATTGACGGTATAACCGTCGAATCGATCAGGCTTTTTCATTCTCAACCTCATATTGCCCAAGGAATTGCTCGACCTGGTAGCTCTTTGCTTTTCCGCTCTTGCCTTCCTGGATGGGGAGGCGATAACCTGTAGGGGAGTACCAAATCTGATGGCTGCCCCTCTGGTGATCTAAGGTCCATCCAGCTTGCTGCAAAAGCGTCTGAAATTCACCGAAAGAAAGGTCTTTCGGATTGTTCATGGCTCGGGCCAAAAACTTTTCCCGCTTGGTCATATTGTAACCATATACAGTTACAAGAAAAAAATCAAGAATTTTTCTTTACTTTAAAATTTAAGTCTATCCTCTTTTTTTCCTCCAGTCTCAAATCTTTTCCACCCAGGGATTAAGCAGCGTCAACCCTTCGATGTCTGAAAAGTCTTTGGTATTTCGCGTCGTCAGTGCAAGTTCCGCGGTTTTGGCAATAGCCGCAATCTGAGCGTCTTCAACACTGATCGGATGGCCTTGCCGATTCCGCTGGTCAACAATCACCGCATATTCAAAAGCAGCCTCGAAATCAAAGGGCAGGCATCGGTCGTGAAAATCCTCTTGAAACATTTTTTTAACCAGATCAAGTAAAAGCGCTTTCCTCTTGCCGGCAGGCAATCGTAAAATACCCAGACGAATTTCAGCAACCGTCACGGAACAGATCCATACCTCCCCTGCCAACCGGGCATCCAGCCATTTAACCACATAGGGATCGGGTGTCGGCCGCATCAATTCCGAGAGCACGTTGGTGTCTAAGAGAATCACTGCGTATCATCCTCAAAGAACATCGGCGGCCTTCGAGGATCGGACCGCCGCGTATCCGGTAGATCCACTCCCCCGACGGCAGCAAAACGTCTGGAAATGCATGAGCCGATCCCTTCAGAGCCCCTCTTCTGCAACAGAAACATCCTGAGAATTTTTCGCGCTTCCTCTTCCATCGATCTGCCGTTTTCAGCAGCGCTCAGGCGCAGTCTTGCTTTCAACGATTCGTCAATATTGCGTAAGGTCAAGCTTGCCATTTTTATCCTGCCTCCTATAATTCAATACATGCAATCAATGTATGCAATGCAATCAATTTTGTCAATCTCTATTTGCACAAGAAGGAACGGGTGTGAAATCATGCCTTAATCCGTGACATCCGTGTAATCCGTGCCTAATAATTCTTCTTTTTTTACCCAAAATGGCTTTGAGCGGAAATGGGTAAGACCCTATTTGGAACGAAATATCGATTGGCTGGCGGCATCTATACCTTGCTTAGAACCTTCTTCTGGGGGGTAAAAAAGGCACTTTAAGGCCATTTTTACCCATCATTCTTTATATAATTCATTGAGAATTCAATTCCTTGGCCTGATCCGACCCAATGCCGACAAATCGAAAGCATTTATCCATAAGCGCAGTCAAGAACAGGAATCTTTACGGCTTCTTCAGAGAAATCCTTTTTCTTAATTCTCTCGAATAAAGCTTGGCTGACCTTAGGAGAAAGCACCCTTTCACCGCAGACCGGACATTCCTCATAGGAGACGTTTCTAACAAGAAACAATTCCCCCTTGATCCTAAGATCAATTTCTCCTCTCTTCTTAACAATTTTATTATGACAGACCGCACATTTCATCAATGCTAAGCCCTCCATGGAACTGGGTCAAGCGGAAGACAGCCCGAAGTTGTCATTTTTTTCTTTTTCTTGTGACACTCTTGAGCAATTTTCCTGCCAGCCTTACTGATTTTTCCGCTTCTTCTCGTGTCGGTGACCCCAAAGGCAGCAGACCGGCCTCCGCAGGATAGCGTCCCCGGTATATGCTATCGATGAACAGAATATCATCCTCAGAGAGAGGAAATTTCACACGAAGGTCCTTTCCAATCGCGGCGAGGCGGGCCGTACTATGGGTCTTTTCAAGCTCCCACCCTTTCTTAAAAAGGCTCGCCTTCATGGCCTTTTCCACTGATTGTTGAGCATGATAGCAAGATCCTTTGAAATACCCGCCCTGCAAAAGAAAATTGGCCATATCAAGCTCTTCCTCAGCCTGTTTTATCCATCCTTCTTCAATATCCTTCATGAAAAGCACCCTCCCTTCTCTCGATATGAGCTGTAAAAAGGGACTCCCCTTTCTCTGATATTCATGCCACTTGGACAAAGACACGATGAATGGGTCGATGGGGAACTTCTTGTAGTATGGTTTAAGGGAATTCTGGACAAGAGATCCGGCATCTTCAACGGTTCTCCTTCTATCATCAATCAGTACCAGCAAATCAAGGTCATTTCCGGCCCCTTCCCGAGCCACAGACCCGAAAAGGATAACGGAACAGGGATCGACTGCCTTTCTGATCGAAGTGGCCGCTTTTTTTGCATCTTCGTAAGTTACTATCAATAAACACCTTCAAAAACAGGATAACAGAAGTAATTACAGATTACTGGTTATTTTAAAAAATATCAAATAAAAACAACTCATTCGTCTCATTGGGTAATCAGGCCGGAGGGGGCACCTTCCTTGCCACCGTGAGACCTTTGAAAAAGGGACTCATAACGTCATACCGGATTCCGTTCCCGCTTCCTGCCCCGCTTCCTGCCCGTAGGACCTCCAGGCCAGAGGGTAGGACCTCCAGGCCAGAGGGTAGGGCTTTCAGGCCGGAGGGGAGGGGTCTACATCCCAGAGGGCTTCCAGCCCGGAGGGCGAAAGCCGGTATCCAGAACTATTTAAAAACACTGGATTCCGTGTCAAGCACGGAATGACAAAAAGGGATTTGGCATAAAAATTCAAAGGTCTCTCTTCTCTGTCACCAAGTTTGGGTTGGTTATGCAAAGGTCTCATTCAGGGTGGGCGATAGCGCCAGGCTGGTTTTTCATTGCCTGCATTTTTTGGCAATGAAAAAATATTTAACTCTATCCTCTTCCTGCCTTGTCCCGGCAGTCGTCCTAATAGTCAAGTGACCGCAGGGAACGGGCGGTTAAACAAGGTTTGTCACTATTGAAGATCTGACCCCCATCTCTCTTCATTAACATTTGGATCATTATTGATGAATTCGTAAAAAGTCAAAATTTGGCCTTTTCCGTCATTCCGGCGAAAGCCGGAATCCAGGATAAAGGAACTGGTTCCCGGCCTTCGCCGGGGTGACGACCAGAGCGACTTTTTACGAGATCATCATTATTGACAAGATATGATAATTTATGATAGCTTGTTATCATGCAAATTCTACAGATGCCCCGGTTTAAAAAAACCGTTAAAAACTCCCCCGGCATTTTGAACAGATTGTCTTGGATGCCGTTGAAGATGTTGTACCAACCCTGAAAGGGGAGAGCCAAAAAAAGGCGACTTGGAGGGTATAAGGGTATTTAAGTTTATGATGAATCGCCAATTAACTTTATTAGCATATAAACTGGACAGAGATTCCATTATTTTTTATCAGGTGGGAGCTCATGAGAATTTTTATCAAAATTTAAAAAATTATATAAAAGAAACAGGGGATTGAAAATGCTGACCGCTGAAAAAGTTATTAAAGAAATCTATCGGCTTCCGGTAGCGGAAAGGGAAAAAATCGCTTACCATATTATTTCATTCGGGATCAAAAACGCTATTTCGGAAAAACCGGAACCCTTAAATTTAGAATCTTGGCAAAATGAGTTAGCCGAAAAGCCTTTCAACTTAAAGGAAGCTTCAGAGTACCTTGGAATATCCGCTGTAACGCTTAGACGATGGATTAAGGTCCACCGATTACCGGCTTATAAAATCGGCAGAGCCTATTCCTTCGAGGTGAAAGATTTAAAAAAATTTAAAAGATCCCATTTAACCTCAAATTAAGAAAAGCAGAGGGCCAAGAACATGGAGTAATCTGGTCTATCTGGTTTGTTTGGTCTTTCTGGTCTGAATGTCTCCCTTTTTCATGATCAACAGGTCCCGGACGACCCCAAGGAGCCGCTTTTTATCTCGGGCTTCCTTGATGTCAAAACCGGCGAATTGTTCCCAGGTCAAGGGGATGTTTATTCTTTGAACGGGGATGAACCC
>JAZDOU010000453.1:0-7229 GCA_043798385.1 Pseudomonadota bacterium | reverse complement strand
GCGTATTATCAGGTAAAACAGGTAAAGGACCCCGATCAGGAAGGCGATGAAGAAATAGTTCGAGATAGGACTTGAGGAGTCCTCTTTTTTCCTAAAATAGGGGCGACTCATACCATCACTCTCGATCCTTGACGGCTTCGTAAAAAGTCCGAGCATCTGGAGCTTTTTACTGTGCCGTTCTTTTGATGACTTTTCATAAGTCCATCATCCTGAAAGGATATCAATTCTTGTTCTTTTTCCAAAGGGGCCGATAAAGCGACTTGAAAATCGGCTGTTGACCGGGACCCGGCCGGATTTTGAGAAAAAAGTCATCTTTTTTGCCCGAAACCCCGGCTTAGCCACCAGACGGCCAAAAGAACGGCTAAAATAATTACAATTCGATGCAGAACAGGCATAAAAGCCCCCGGACTTTCTTTTAAAATAATTCGGCTACTATTATAGCCTACCTGGAACCTCTAATGCAACCAGGAATCTGGGGAGCCCCAGGCCGGACCTTTTCCAGAGATTTCCACGGGGAGTATTAATGGCCTGATTTTTATTTCACTGTTAAGTGGAAAAAGGCTTAAAGATGATCTATAGTCCCATCTATGAAGCCCTTGTTTCATCCCGGTCTAATTAACGGCCCTCTGGGGGATCCGGCCCTTTATATCGATATGAAATTTGCCAAGAGGGCCGTCCTGTTCGACCTTGGAGAGATCCGCTCATTGTCTCCCCGTAAGATTTTAAAGGTCTCTCATGTTTTTATCTCCCATACCCACCTGGACCATTTTATCGGCTTTGACCACCTTCTAAGGATCTGTTTGGGCAGAAATAAGGTCATCCATTTATTCGGCCCTCCCCATTTTCTGGACCACTTAAGACATAAACTGGCCGCCTATACCTGGAATTTGGTGGAAAACTATCCCAGTTGCCTGGACCTGATGGTTTCAGAGGTCCATCCTGATCAGGTGATAAGTGTTCGGCTGAGTTCTTCAACTGCTTTTAAGGATGAAATCGATAAGCAGATTAAGTCCTTTAACGGCCTGCTTCATGAAGAACCCTCTTTTCAGGTCCGGACCGTCTTCTTAGATCATAAAATCCCTTCCCTGGCCTTCGCCCTGGAAGAAAGAGCGCATCTCAATATCCTTAAGACCGAGCTGTTAAAAATGGGTTTATCCAAAGGTCCCTGGATACGACAATTAAAGGAGGCACTCTGGAGGAATGAGAAGGAAGGCTATTTGATTGTCGCACCCGGTTTGGAGAATGGGGTTTTGAAGGAACGGCCATTATCCCTGGGGACCCTGGGTAAGGCCCTGGTTAGAATCACTCCCGGGCAGAAGATCGGCTACGTGGTGGATACGGTCTATAATGAAAAGACCCAGGCGGCTATCAAAAGCCTGGTAACAGGCGCGGATCAGCTTTTTATGGAGACGGCCTTTTTAGAAGAAGACGCCCAACCGGCCGCTGAAAAATACCATCTCACGGCCCGGCAGGCCGGGACTATGGCCGGGGAGGCCGGGGTGAAGAGGTTAATCCCTTTTCATGTTTCCCCTAAATACAGCTCAAACCCGGATAGGGTAATACAGGAAGCCCTGAGCGCCTTCAACAAAACGTCCGAGAAGAAAAACCTTTCGATAGAATCCTGATTTTGATATAAAACGGAAAAGGGGAAAAACCATGGAACAAGATCACCGTCCCTGGGGATATTATCAAGTCCTGGCTGATGAACCGGACCACAAAGTCAAGCGGATCGTTGTTTATCCCGGGAAACGACTAAGTCTCCAAAAACACCGCCGGCGGGAAGAACACTGGTATGTGCTCTCAGGGCAGGCCCTGGTGACCAGGGGTCCGGACCAGATTCCTTTAAAAAAAGGGGATTCGGTTGATATTCCTAATGGGGCCCTTCACCGGATTGAAAACGTGGGTTCGGAGGAGGTAACGTTTATCGAAGTCCAATCGGGTGATTATTTTGGGGAAGACGACATTGAGCGGGTCGAGGACGACTTTGGACGGGTGTAATAATGGAATCACTCCACAAAAAATATCTTCAACCAACGGCGATCATTGACAGCGATCATCCTTCCATTATCGAATTCGCTCATAAGGTGGTGGGAAATACACCGGAAGCGATTGATCGAGCCGTTAAGATCTATTATGCCGTTCGGGACGGGATTCGCTACGATCCCTATTATCCCTTTCATCTCCCCGAGCACTATCGGGCCAGTAATGTCCTGAAAAGCGGACGGGGGTATTGCGTCTGCAAGGCCTCGTTGTTATGCGCTTTGGGCCGGGCCTTGGGGATCCCCTCCCGGGTGGGTTTTGCCACGGTCCGAAATCACCTGGCGACCAAACAGTTGCTGGAGTTTATCGGATCCGATCTGTTCGTCTATCATGGGTATACGGATTTTTTTCTAAACGGTAAATGGGTTAAGGCCACGCCGGCCTTTAATCAGGGACTGTGCCGGCGCCACAAAGTGGCCCCTCTGGAATTCAACGGGTTGGAGGATTCGATTTTTCAGCCCTATAATTTGGAGAACCGTCTCTTTATGGAGTATACGGAAATTCTGGGAACCTATGCCGATATTCCGGTGGATAGGATTGTCGCCGCCTGGGAAGAGGCCTATGGGAAAGAACGGGTCCGGGGCTGGATCAAGGGTTTTGAAGATGCCCAAGAGAAAGCAGCCCGGAATTTTTATCAGGAGGAAGTGGTGTAAATTAATGAGAAGAAGGCCTGCGGAGGACACATGGCGAAAGACGGATTAAAGGAAACCCAATTTGAGGGATTGAAACTGATCAACCGGGGAAAAGTTCGGGATATTTACGACCTGGGGGACCACCTCTTGATCGTGGCCACAGACCGTATCTCGGCCTTTGATGTGGTTATGCCTAATCCCATACCGGGTAAGGGGATCATTCTGACGCAGATATCCAAGTTCTGGTTCGGGATCATGGAATCCATTACCCCCCATCATCTGATTTCTACCGAAGTGAAAGACTTTCCTAAGGAGTGCCGGCCCTATGAAGCCGAATTGAGAGATCGCAGTATGCTGGTCAAGAAAACCAAGCCCTTTCCGGTGGAATGTATTGTCCGGGGTTATCTTTCCGGCTCGGGCTGGAAGGATTATCAGTCTACGGGCAGGATCTGCGGCCTCCCCTTGCCGGCGGGGTTGCGGGAATCGGACCGGCTGGAGACCCCTATCTTTACCCCTTCCACCAAGGCGGAGCTGGGAACCCATGATGAAAATGTCACCATGGAAGAAGTCCGAGTGCTTTTAGGAGAAAACTTGTCCAATCATCTGGCCGAAACCAGCCTGGCCATCTATGAAAAGGCCCGGCTATTAGGGGAAAAGAAAGGGATTATCATCGCCGATACCAAGTTCGAATTCGGGCTGTTGAATGACCAATGCATCTTGATTGATGAGGTCCTGACCCCGGATTCTTCCCGGTTCTGGCCCAAGGATCAGTATAAACCCGGCGGGCCTCAAGCCAGCTTCGACAAACAATTCCTGCGGGATTACCTGGAAACCCTTGATTGGGGTAAAAGACCTCCGGCCCCGAACCTGCCGGCCGAGATTATTGAAAAGACCAGGGCCAAGTATGAAGAGGCCTTGCGGATACTGACGAGTTAGTTTCCATCCGGAAACGGTTTTTTTTTGTCCTGGCGGTGTCAATCTGCTGGCTGTCTTGTGGGGCGACCCCAAGGTCGCCTTTGCGCCACCCCTTGATTTCCTTGCCAGAACAAAAAAATCCTCGTTTCCGAATTGGAAACCAATCGTTTCACCTCCGGGGTTTCCGGATGGACACGAGTTAGGTAAAGACCCAAGCAGGTCCAAGGCCAGGGGGAGTTATCCCTTCTTGAGCCTTGGACCTTAAACCTTACGCCTGCTTACTTGCGGCTTTGAATAAACCGACTGATAGAGCGGTCATAGGTTTTCTCGACGGCATCCGGAAAATAACAGGCCGGCAACTCTCCGTTACGGCGATGATAGTGGAGACACTGGCAACATAATCCTTTTCGCTCACAGGGATCATAGCTGCAATTACAGTTTTTCATATTCTCCTGAAGGTTGGGACATTTTTCACGACTGGCAGCGGTTGAGACCATAAAGAATACCTCCCGGGATTAGTTTCTATCGTTTAAAGGTGGGATCTTTTTCTATCAAATATTACCTGATTCGTCAATTATAGTGAACGACATAAATTTTAATCCATAAAACACAAACTCTATGACGTCATGCCGGACTTGATCCGGCATCCAGAAAGCCTTTAACTCTGGATTCCGGCTTTTGCCGGAATGACACTATGCGTACATATTTATGTCGTTTACCATAGTCCTGAAAGATTTAATATAGCCCCTTCCAAGAGAATCGGTTCAAGTGAAGAAAGATCATAATGGCTTTAATAGACCTCAGACGTGAGGGAGATGTTTTCATTCTGACAATGGGATGTGGTGAGAACCGCTTCAACCCTCCTTTTATCGAGGCTATACATCAGGCCCTGGATACTGTCGAACAATCCCAGGGACCGGCAGCACTGGTTACCGTGGGCGGGGAAGAAAAATTCTACTCCAACGGATTGGATTTGGCCTGGTTCAGGGGCGCTGGAGAGAGGGAACAAAAGGAATTCACCCTGGAAATTCTAAGATTCCTGGGAAGGATCATGGGGTTCCCGATGCCGACCATAGCGGCGATCAATGGACATGCCTTTGCCGCCGGGGCTATGTTGGCCTTAGCCCATGATTTTCGGGTTATGCGTGCCGACAGGGGGTTTTTTTGCCTCCCCGGTGTGGACCTCAAGATTTCGCTGGCTCCGGGGATGTTGTCTTTAATTCAAAGCCGGCTTTCCCCGGCAGTATTCCGGGATTTGAACCTTACGGGTGTTCGGATCGGAGGAATTGAGGCCCAGGAAAGGGGAGTCGTCGACCAAGCCGTTTCGGCCGATCACGTTTTATCCCAGGCCATCTCCCGGGCGGCATTTCTGGCCAAGAAAGATCGTCAGACCTACGCCTCTCTCAAACAGGGAATGGTCTCCGCGACCTTAGCCCTTCTGAAGGAGGGCGGATTGGATTTTGGTTAGCCGACGGCCGATCGCCGATCGCTGATCGCTTTCATTTGAAGATTTTTTTGGGATGAGCTAAGTTGTAAAAAATTGTCAAGAGATTGGTTATCATTTATAATAAATTTTTGGACTCATAGTTAAGATCAGGAGGCAGCCGATGAAAGGTGATGAAAAAGTTTTGAAATTCTATCAGCAACACCTCGGATACAGCGATGAAGAACTGGAACAATTCCGCAATGACCCTAAAAATTTAGAGATTATTTCCCTGGCGCCGGCTTTGATGAATAAAACGATCATTGCCGAAGTGGTTGATTCTCAGGGATGCAACAGTCGGCATCTGGTAGGCGATAAGTTGGTTTTCGATGGTTCCGGAAATTTATTGACTAAACTGAACCCCAAACGCATTTGTATCCATGCCTTGAGCGCCCTGGCGGGACCTATTTATGTGGCCACCGAATTATTTTATGCCGGAGTAGATCCAAATGAAATGCGCTTTAAGCGAGTGGGGTGTTTTGATGTCGGTGTTCGCTGCGGGGGTTGGGGACATATCGTCTTAGAAATAAAAATGGAAGAACGGACCTCGGCGGTCTGAAAATCCTGGCAAGGCCCTGCGATGGAAGACAGGAATGATAATAGTTCTGAAACGAAAAAATGGAAGCCTGGTGTCCATAAAAGTGCTCTTTTGCTGATCGCCGGGTTAACTTGGATAGGGGTTGGGATTATGCTGGATGGTTGGTCTTATTCATGGTTAAAGAACGAAAATCCATCTTCCCTCCTCCTGATGTCGATGATTGGTTTTCTTTTGGGGCTCATTATTCACCATTTTGGATTTCTCCGCATCGTTGATAAAAACTTGGGACGAATTATGCCTATGGAAGGCAAACAGTGTGTCTTTTCCTTTATGCCCTGGAAGAGCTATGCCCTCATCTTGACAATGATTCTTATCGGTTATATCCTTCGACATTCAGCCCTTCCGAAATATTACTTGGCCATTGTCTATCTCGGCATAGGAACGGCCTTAATTCTCTCGAGCGTCAGGTATTTGCGATACGTAGTACTGGAAATTAAAAATAAAGATATTTTGTCGAAGCTTTCTTAAGGTGAAAAAATGCCCTTGTGTCTGCGCTGTGGTAAAGAATTAGAGATGAGAGGCGGCTATTGCCCTTACTGTGGGGAGAGGATTTCTCCTTCTTCTTTCGATCCTTCCAATAATCAGATTACTGAAGAAGATTATCGGACGTTTATCCGGAAGAATGCCGATCGTTATCTACGCCAGTTCCGAAATTTTCAAGCCACGGGAACGGATAGCTTTGCCGTTACCTGGAACTGGCCCGCTTTCTGGCTGGGATTTCCCTGGTTGCTCTATCGAAAAATGTATCTCTGGGCATTGCTGGCCTTTTTTATCGCCCTTACCCCGGTCGGGTTCCCCCTGACCATGATCGGCTGGGGAATTACCGGCAATTACCTCTATTATTTGCATGCCAGGAAAAAAATTTTGGGATATAGATCCAACCCAGTCCTGTCGCCCAATGCCCTTTCCCTGGCCGAATTAGGTGGGGTCAATCGCTGGGTCTGGTTTTTAGGGATCCTGTTCATCTTAATTTTGCTGGCTATTGGGGCTTTGGGTATCCTGCTTCTCCTTCATTTTTTGAAATATAGCTTTTTTGCCATGCCTGATTTTTTAGAAATCTGATCTCAATCCCATCCCAAGATAATAACCATCTCATTGTAATATGGACCCGGTGGGGCTGTATTTTCTTCCGTCTGTGGCTTTCGGGCTGGTCTTTTCATCGGACTTATGAACGGGGGATGCTTTGCCCCCTCCGCATTCTCGCCCGCTAAAAATCAGCGGACGAGCTGCGGTTTCCCCCGTTCATAAATCCGGAAAAGACGGCGCCCTTTCGCCAATGACTCCAGAAAAAACAGCCCCACCTACCTGGGTAGAGTAATTACTATTATGAGACGGTTAATAAAAGTGATTTTTTGGTTTATCTTTGGTTGACCTCGCGTAAACACTATGTTATTTAAAAATTTATCATCTAAATTCAAGGAGGAGGAACCCGATGGCCAAATCAATGGATTCAAAGAAGGATGCTAAAAAGAAACCCGCCAAAACTCTCAAGGAAAAAAAGAAGGCTAAGCAGGAAAAAAAGAAGGGCAAATAGGTCCTGGGACGTTAATTGACCGAAGGA
>JAZDOU010000360.1:0-19290 GCA_043798385.1 Pseudomonadota bacterium | reverse complement strand
AGTTTATTCAAAGGGAAGGCAGGAGAGAAAGGTAAAGGCCAGAAGTCTGCTTTGCTATTGGGCGGCCAGGGAATTAGGTTTGTCCCATACCGAACTGGCTAAAAAATTAGAGATGAGTATAGCTGGTGTCGGGTTTTCAGTAGAGCGTGGAGAATTCATCGCTCAAAAAGAAAAGCTTTCCCTCGCAGATCAGGTTATTTAATTTTAAAAGAGCGTCCCATTTATTGACATTGGTAATTTAACGGGCAGCTTTTTCAAGGCGGCCGGATCATTTAATTGAGGAAATTTGGGTGTAAATTAATTTCTCTTATAATACATATAGCTTCCTGTAGTCCTCAAAATTCTATTCTGAGTAAAACAGAAGATATCAAACGGTAATTGTTATCATGACGATAAAAATTTAAACCATAGGTAAGCAACAAGAGATACCCGTTTTTCTTCCTTTTTTCTCCTTGACCGCCCTTTCTGCTTATTTTATATTCCTAATATTCAAAAGCAATGTCTTTTCATTTTTATCGGGGCCTAAATTAAGCAAAGGTTTATACTCCTTTCATCGAGTTAATATTTTTTTCATTCCTTGGATAACACACAAATGGGGTTCAGAGGGCTGGAAAACCTTTAGATTGAATTCTTGTCTCATGAGGTCCCCAAGGCCCTTCAATTTTGCCCCACCTCCCCAAAAGGTTAATCCATTAGTAACGATGTCAGCGGCTATCTCTGGGTGAACCTTCTTGGAAACGGTGCTAATTCCCTTAAGAATGCGCATGATAATGGGCAGTAGAGCCTCCTGAATCTCCGCTGTTGTTAATTTTAATTTACCTGGCAGACGATTGCTTTTTTGGGTTCCTTTGACTTCAATAGAAGACACTTCATTGGAGGGAGCTACACTTCCATGGATGGTTTTAATGAATTCAGCCTCCATGAATCCGATCAAAAACTCAAATTTAGATTCACAGTATTCTTGCAATCCCCGAGATAAGTCCTTTCCACCAAGGTCCTGATAATGGGATGAAATAATATTATTTAAACAGATAATAGAAATTTCTGTTTTTCCACCACCAAGATCAATAAACATGTTTGCTTCAGGATGACTCAATTGGAATCCAGCTCCTATAGCCCCGGCGATAGGGGCTCTGACAAAAAAACTATTCCTGATAGGCAGAACCTTTAAATGTTTGAGGAAGATATCCTGTTCGAACTCTGAAAACGATCCCGGGATTGAAAAAAGAGCCTCATGTATTCTTTTATTGCGCTTCCCGAAAATTTTTTCCAATAAGGCCTGAAGAAATTGGATAGTGAAATTAACATTGGATAAATCCCATGGTTTTTGCAGCTCGACTACTGTTATCCGATGAGGAGCCATACCAAATAGCTTTTGGGCTTCAAGTCCAATGGCAATAACTTGTTCACTTTTCTGCTCAAGGGCTATAAGAGAAGGTTCTTCTATGAAGAGGTCTTTGGACGGGAGATAGACCTTGGTTGATGATGATCCTAGGTCAATGGCGATGTATGTGAAAAAAGACAAGCCCAATTGTTTGCCAAGATGGCAGGCTCCAATCTTGTTGAAAAAATTGAAACTCCATACACTAAGGTACACTCCCGCCATGGCGGGATTCCATGCTGTCACAATTGAAAAGGGAACGCCCCAATACCCCATCAAAAAGACTTGACAGAACTTGGTTTTGAATGGAAGGAGTATAAAAGAAGCTTAGAGGAGGGTCAAGGAGAATAATAAAGATAATTCCCTAGCAGGGCAGACAGTTTCTTGCGACGCTCTCCAGACTACCAGAGCTAACCGTTCAATACCGGGCGCTGGAGAATCCTAAGACCGGTCGTCAAAACACGCACTTCGTACCTCGCCAGTTTCTCTGCAGTGAAAAAGATGGCGGAATCATATTCTGCATCCAGCAACAGATAGTCCAATATTATGGGTTCTATAGTAACGTCCACCGGTACCCTCGTTAAAAGGGGAAAATGCCCTACTTCCCCTTTTCGGGCGAAAGAGTTAAATTTGGTAAAGAAGTCATGGGGTCAATTCTTTAAAATTGACAAATTATCCTTTATGCCGGAACGAAGGATTGAGAGGAATTGAGATTGGCAAAATATTCAAATTGGATTATAATATGAAAAGGTAAATCAGAAAAAGATCGGCAATAGTTGAGCGGAATAAATTGAAATTGTCAAATTGAAAGAATTGACCCCAAGACCCATCGATCCTCATTTTTAACCCCTTTTTCCCGACCAGAGGGTGTCTCTTGTGTTAGACTCTGAGTATGAAACCATGTACCAACTGGAAGACCGACACTGGTGGTTTGTCTCCAAACGGAACTTTGTTAAAACTGTTTTGGATCAATTCCTTAAGGGCCAAGGATCCAACGTTCTGGATGTCGGGTCTGGAACCGGTGGGATGTTGAAGCTGTTAAGTTCCTATGGAAGGGTTTTTGGGATCGAGCTTCACCGCCAGGCCTGTGAATTGTCCCGCCGGAGAGACAACCCTTTCATCATTCAAGGCAACGCCCATCAGCTTCCTTTTAAAAAGGAGTCCTTTGACCTGATTACCTTGTTTGACGTTTTATATCATCAACATGTTTTAGATGATGAAACCATTATCCGGCAGCTTCATGACTTGCTGGTCCCCGGAGGATTGTTAATGATTACCGATTCGGCCTTTGAGTTCTTGAAGAGCCGGCATGATCTGGCGGTTATGGCCAGACACCGCTATACCCTCGGAGAACTGAGGGACAAACTAACCCGTTGTCATTTTACCGTTCTGAAAAGGACCTATCTATTTTGTTCCATTTTCCCGGCGGTGGTGATAGCCCGATGGCTCGGCAAGATCCTTTTGGCCTTTTCCACGCCCAAGATCCATTCCGATCTAAAATTGACCCCTCCTGCTCTTAACCGACTATTGGTTAAAATTCATACCTGGGAAGGAAAACGGCTCAGAGTTTGGAATTTTCCTTTTGGATCTTCCCTGTTGATTTTAGGAAGAAAGGATTAATCCATGGGCCATTTGATTTTAATTCTGGTCTCGGTACTGCTCACCGCCGCCGGACAGTTATTCTTTAAACAAGGCATGATGGTCTTGGACCATCAGTACCAACAAGCCTCCCTTTGGAAATTGGTGGGCTATGGCCTGCTCAACGGGTATGTTCTGTTGGGGTTTTTATTTTTTGGAACCGGGGCCCTGTTATGGTTGGCCGTTCTGGCCAAAGAAGAGGTTGGGTATGCCTATTGCTTTTCCAGCTTAGGCTACGTCATTGTCCTGTTTGGATCCTACACCCTATTTAACGAACCGCTCTCTGCTTACCGAATCATAGGGGTCGGCTTGATTATTTTAGGGGTTGTCTCCATCGAGCTCAGCCGCTGAAGTCGTTGGAGAGGGATGCGGCCCATAAGGCCGTATCCCTCAGCTTATGGCCTCAGCCTTTAACCTTGTGGACAAAGCCTTATCGAGCATGATATCGTATTACAGCGTGGCACTTTTTATACACCAATACAAAATAGAGGAGAAATTGATGAAGTTGAAGATAATCATCCATGAAGCGGAAGAAGGTGGTTTTTGGGCTGAAGTGCCGGCCATCCCAGGATGTATGACTCAAGGGGAGACGATTAAAAATCTGATCGAAAACCTTTACGATGCCGTTGAAGGCTGTCTGAGCATCGACATGGACACGATCCCTCTTAAACAGAACGATACGGTCATGGAGTTTGCCGTCTAACATGAAGACGATCAGCGGCAAGCAAAGAAAAATTTCCTATCTCATTACGCAGGAATTAAATACAAGCACCGAATGACCTGATCTGACCACAAAAGATAAAAAATTATCCCCCGGCTTAGAGTCTTACAATCTAAAATAATACAAATTGTTATAAGACGGAAAACAACTCCGATCCCTTCCGGTAAAAAGGCTCAGAAAAAGATCAATTCATTTATTGATTGACAAGTCAATCAATAAATGATATAAGCCTTCTTATGAAAAAGGCTGGCTACGATCTTAAAAAAGAAAAACAGGCGGTTATTTTTGAGGCCGCCCTGAAAGTGATTAAAGAAAAAGGATTCCACCGGGCTCGAATGGCTGACATCGCCGAAGAGGCCGGGATTTCCTATGGGCTGGTCTACCATTACTATAAGAGCAAGGATGACCTCTGCAACGATATCCTCAATCAATGGTGGGCCAAACTTTACCAGTTACTCGACAAAATAAGAAACAGCGCCGATGACTTTCATCTGAAATTAAGAGGGCTGATCCTTTATTTCCTGAACACCTACCAACGAAAACCGGATCTAATGAATATCTTCATCACCCAGATTTCCCGGTCCACCAATAACCTGACTAAAACCCGGTTGGATTTTTTTAAAAAGTTCATCGCTCTCACCGAGGCTATTGTGAGTCAAGGTCAGAAAAAAGGGGTCCTGCGATCCGATTTTGAGACCCATTATCTGACCTACATCTTTCTGGGTGCCCTGGACACCTTTCTCTCCGTCATGGTCTTGGGTGACCAGAAGATAAAAAATAATTCCCACAAGGAAAGGATCGCCGATACCATCCTGGAAGTCTTTTTAAACGGGGCCAGGGCCGGGAAGAGAGAGGCATGATGGATTTTTCTTTTACCGAAGAACAACTACTCTTTAAAGACCAGGTCATTAAATTTGCCCGCAAAGAGATCGTTCCCCGCTGTCAGGACCATGACCTTAAGGGAGAATTTGATTTTCAGTCCTTCAGGAAATTGGGGGAGTTTGGCATCTTAGGGCTCCACTTCCCGGAGGAACTGGGCGGAAGCGGGGCCGATGTGATGACCTCGGTCCTGGCCGCTGAAGCCCTGGGCGAAGCGGGAGTGGATGGCGGCTTGACCCTGTCCTATGGGGCCCACACCTATCTCTGTGCCGACACCATTTATACCCATGGAACCGCCGGGCAGCGGGAAAAATACCTCCCCAAACTGATCAGCGGGGAATGGATCGGCTGTATGGGACTGACCGAACCCGGGGCCGGTTCGGATGTAACCGCTTTATCGACCAAGGCCGCTAAAGATGGGGATGGTTATGTCCTGAACGGCTCCAAGATGTTTATCACCAACGGCCCGATAGCCGATCTGGCGGTGATCTATGCCCGCACCTCCCAGGCCGGAGAACGACACGAAGGGATCTCGGCCTTTATTGTCGAGAAGGGGACCAAAGGATTTACGGCCGGAAACAAATTAAATAAAATGGGCGTCCGGACCTCTTATACCTCGGCCCTCTATTTTGAAGACTGCCGGATTCCGGCTGAAAATCTCCTCGGATTCGAGGGAGCAGGCTTCCTGATGGCCATGCAGACCGTAGAATGGGATCGGAGCACCTTGATGGCCCCCTTTCTGGGCGGAATGACCTACCTGATAGAAAAATCCTGCCGGTACAGCCTGGAACGCCGACAATTCGGCCGCCCGATTGCCGATTTTCAGGCCATTAAGCACAAGATCGCCGACATCAAGATATTTTTAGAGGCCGCCCGATCCCTGGTCTACCGCACGGCTTGGTGCAAGGACCAGGGACGTCCTTTGAATCACCTCGAGGCCGCGGTGACCAAATTATTTCTGGGAGATTGGAGCCTGGTGCCTACCAATCATGCGGTCATAATCCATGGAGGGTATGGCTATTGTCATGAATACGATGTGGAGAGGATTTTTCGGGACAGTCGCCTGGCACCCATCGGTGGGGGGACGTCCGAGGTCCAGAAAATGATCATCTCCCGCCTGATGTAAAAGGAATAAAATGGACTTTGATCTAACCGACACGCAGAAAGAGCTGAAAAAGAATCTGATCCATTGGTTGAAACAGGAGTCCCCGGGCCTGATCACGGCCACCCCAGGGGACCTGAAGGCCCAACAGGAGGTGACCCGAAGGTTTCTCCAGGGATTAGGTCGAACGGATTATTACCTGCAAACCGGCCTCGATCCGGGACAAACCCAAAATGGCCCTTTTTCAGAGGCCCTCACCTGGGTCTTTCTGGCCGAGGAACTGGCTCGGGTCTCTCCCTCTTTATTGGTAAGTATTGAAACCAGCACCCGTTTATTCGGCTGGATCATCTCCCGATACGGGAAAGCCCGACACCTTCAGGAGTTTCTAATCCCCCTTCAAAAGGGGACCCTACTCGGGGCCCTGGCGATGGCCGAATCATCCCGGAACTTCCCTGAAAAGGAGATCAAAACCCTCGGCCAAAAAGAGGGGGATTCCTTTAGGGTCAGCGGCCGGAAAAAACAGGTCATCAACGCCCCGATGGCCGATTGCCTGGCAGTAACCGGAAAAATAAATGGGCACTGGGCCGTTTTTTTGATCAAGTCCGATCAAGAAGGTTTGTCTGTAGGTGAACCCCAAAAGACCCTTGGCCTTAACGACTTGGCCAGAGCCGATATCACCCTGAATCACTGTCTGGTTCCTGAAGACCAGGTCATCGGCCCCTTTTCCACTCCCGACTTTCTGGCGGAACTTCAAACCCGGTCAAATCTTATCGTAACGATCGCTTCCCTGGGCGTCATGGATCGGGCCCTCTCGGCTGCCAAAAAATATGCCGCTGAAAGTCAGGAAGGCCCTAAGCCGCTTAGGGCCTATCAGACCATCTCTTTTAAACTGGCCGAGATGTTCACCCTTTTTCAAACCTCCCAATGGATGCTATACCGGACGGCCTGGATGCTCGAGGCCCAGGTGGCGGGGGCTGAAACCATGGCGGCAGCCACCAAGGTATTTGTTACCGAGGCCGCCGAGTCCGTAGCCAGAGAGGCCATGCAGATAATGGCCGGAGAAGGATTCCTGGCCGGAAATGTAGTCGAAGAATGCTATCGGGATGCCCGCTTCGGCCCGATAAGCGGCGACACCTCGGAGGTGCTGCGCCTGCGGATCGCTGATGATTGTTTGGCTAAGTATAGATAAAAAGAGGCTCAAGGCACAAGGCGCAAGGTGTAAGGGTTTTTACCGTGCGCCTTGTGCCCTGTGCCTTGAGCCAGGAACCCCAAAAGGAATCAAGGCATGGAGATCATAGAGACTCGAATCGATACCCGCTCTCCGGAGTACCAGGAAAATTTTCGCCACCTGGAGGGATTGGTCGCCCGGCTGCAGGAAGAACTCAAAAAGGCCCGGGAAGATCGATCGGAAAAGGCCCTGGCCAGACTTAAGGAGCAGGGCAAGTTATCCGTCACGGAGCGGCTGGACCTTCTCCTGGATCGAAACACCCCCTTTCTGGAGATTGCCCCTCTGGCGGCCTATGATCTTTACGACAAGAAGGTCCATAGCGCCGGAATCGTGGCCGGGATCGGGATCGTGGCCGGCAGGGAGGTCCTCGTCCATGCCAACGATTCCCTGATCAAGGGGGGGACCATCTACCCCATGGGAGTCAAAAAAGGGCTGCGCATTCAGACCATCGTCATGGAGAACCGCCTGCCGATCATCAACCTGGTGGATTCCGGCGGGGCCTATCTGCCCTTACAATCGGAGATCTTTCCTGATTCCGACGATGGGGGCCGTATCTTTTATAACCAGGCCCTGATCTCCAAAATGGGCATCCCCCAGATCTGCGGGGTTATGGGACTCTGCACGGCCGGGGCGGCCTATATCCCGGCCATGAGCGATGAAGTCGTCCATGTCAAAGGCACGGGAGCCATCTTTTTGGGCGGTCCCCCTCTGGTCCTGGCCGCCACCGGAGAAGAGGTCACGGCCGATGAGTTAGGCGGGGCCCTGGTTCACTGTCGACATTCAGGGGTTTCCGATTACCTGGCGGAAGATGATGCCCATTGTATCGAAATTATCCGTCAGATCGTCAGGAACCTCCCACCGACCCAAAAAACAACGTTAGAGCATCGGCAGCCCAAAGCGCCTATCTATGATCCCAAAGAGATCTACGGGATTGTGCCCGTCAAGCTGAGCACCCCTTATGATGTCCGGGAAGTCATTGCCCGGATGGTTGACGGCAGTGAATTTCTGGAATTCAAGGCCCAATACGGCCCTACCCTGGTCTGCGGCTGGGCCTTCATCCACGGCTATCCGGTGGGTATCCTGGGTAATAACGGGGTCCTGTTTTCAGACAGCTCTCTGAAGGGGACCCAGTTTATTCAACTCTGCGACAAGCGCGGCCTTCCCCTGATCTTCCTCCAAAACATAAACGGGTTTATCATCGGCAAGGAATACGAACGGGGGGGCATCACCAAAGACGGCCATAAAATGGTCAATGCCGTCTCCACGGCCACGGTCCCCAAGTTTACCGTCATCATCGGGGCCTCTTTCGGGGCCGGGAATTACGGCATGTGCGGCCGGGGTTATTCCCCGCGGTTTCTCTGGATGTGGCCTAATGCCCAGATCGGGGTCATGGGCGGGGAACAGGCCGCCGATGTCCTGATCACCGTCAAGAACGATCAATTAGCCCGGGAAGGACAACCTCCCCTGCCGGAAGAGATGGTCAAGATGATCCGTGAACCGATTATCGTCTCGGCCCTGCGGGAGGGAAACGCCTATTATTCCACGGCCAACCTTTGGGATGACGGCATCCTGGATCCGGCCAAGACCCGGGATGTCCTGGGATTGGCCATTTCGGCGGCCCTGAACGCCCCGCTGCGGGATGATGTCTATGGGTATGGGACCTTTAGGATGTGAAAGAAAAAGAAGGATTCGAGGATTCCAGGATTCGAGGGTTCAAAGGTTCAAGGGTTCAAATGAGGGAATGAGAAAATGAGTGGATGTGACGATGAGATCTCCTCCTCACATCACCCCATCACCTCATTGACTCATCCCCCTGAATCCTTGACCCCTTGAATCCTTCAGTTAATTTTCATTCTTCGTCGGTGTCCGCTCCAGACGGGTCTGAGAGCCGAGCAAGGAACCATGTTTAAAAAAATTTTGATTGCCAACCGGGGTGAGATCGCTGTTCGCATTATGCGAACCTGTCAAGAGATGGGGGTTAAGACCGTGGCCGTTTATTCCCGGGCCGATTCCGCCGCCCTCCATGTCTTGGAAGCCGATCAGGCCGTCTACTTGGGTCCGTCGGAGCCGGCCCAAAGTTACTTAAATAGTGATCACCTCCTCAAAGCCGCCCAAGACACCGGGGCCGAGGCCATCCACCCGGGATACGGATTCCTGGCCGAGAATGCCGATTTTGCCGAGGCCTGTCAACAGGCCGGCCTGGTCTTTGTGGGCCCTCCGGGTCCGGTCATCCGGAACCTGGGAAATAAGACCGTCGCCCGCAGGATCATGATCGAGGCCGGGGTGCCGGTCATTCCCGGCATGTTGGCCACCTCAGCGGACCCTCAGGTGTTAGCCGGGGAAGCCGAAAAAATCGGTTATCCGGTAATCATCAAGGCCGAGGCCGGAGGCGGCGGGAAAGGCATGCGCATTGTCTCTGATCAAGCCGCCCTGGAAGAGACCTTTTTCTCCTGCCAGAGCGAGGCCGAAAAGGCCTTTGGCAATGGGGCCCTTTATCTGGAAAAGCACCTCCAAAGCCCCCGCCATATCGAGTTTCAGATCCTGGCCGACAACCAGGGGAACGTGGTCCATCTTTTTGAACGGGAATGCTCCATCCAGCGCCGGCATCAAAAGATTATCGAAGAGACCCCCTCCCCGATGATGACCCCGGAGCTTCGTCACCGGATGGGCCGGGCGGCCGTAGCCGCCGCCAGAGCCTCGGGTTATCGTAATGCCGGCACCGTGGAATTTTTAGTGGATCAGGAGGGCCGGTTCTATTTCCTGGAAGTCAATACCCGCCTCCAGGTGGAACACCCGGTCACCGAACTAACCACCGGAACGGACCTGGTGCGGGAACAGCTCCAGGTGGCCTGCGGCCAACCCTTATCCTTTAAACAGGAAGGACTTCTTCAGCAGGGACATGCCATGGAATGCCGCATTTATGCTGAAAATCCCGAAGCCGACTTTCTCCCCTCTCCCGGTCGGATCCTCTTTTTTCAGGAACCTTCCGGTCCCGGGGTTCGAAACGACTGCGGCATTTATTCCGGATTTGAGGTCCCAATGGAGTATGACCCCATATTAAGTAAACTGATTGTCCATGGTCCCAGCCGGGAGGCTGCCCGGCAGCGCCTGATCAGGGCCCTGCAACAG
This sequence comes from Pseudomonadota bacterium, assembly GCA_043798385.1. Classification (GTDB taxonomy): domain Bacteria; phylum Desulfobacterota; class RBG-13-43-22; order RBG-13-43-22; family RBG-13-43-22; genus RBG-13-43-22. Next base: position 9,212 of record JAZDOU010000360.1, on the reverse strand, counting down.
TACGTTATCCTGGGGATTGACACTACCATCCCCTTTTTATTGGATGTGCTCGAATCTCCGGCCTTTGCCCGGGGGGAAACAACCACGGATTTTATTGATCGCCATTTTTCCGGATGGAGACAGTCCCAGGAGTCTTCCCATCTGGCGGCCATTGCCTATGGGATCGATGAATTGACCGGGGCCGGCAGACAGCCGGACAGGATGGTTCCCGAAGGCTGGCCGTCTCCCTGGGAAACCCTGGGCCGGTGGAGGATGGTGGAGCCATGAACTATCAACTAAACCGCCATGCCCCGCCCAGGGGCGTGGCACCACCAGACATGAAAATAGATCTGGTCGAACGAGGGACCTCAAACTCTATTTTCGTATTAAAGATCGGAGACCGGACCGCCGGGATTGAGATCGTCCCCTCGGGAAACTCTTCAACGGCCCAGGTCAGCCTGGATGATAAAAAATGGCCGGTCTCTTTTCAGGCCATTTCAGCCAACCATCTGCAACTGGAAGTCGACGGAGTAGTTGTCAAGGCCTATCTGGCCCGGGGAAAAGATGGAAAACACATCTTCGTAAACGGCCGGGTCTATAAAATTTCGGAGATCGATCCTCAGGCCGGCCGGTCTGTTCACAGGAAGAAATCGGAAGACACCCCGGGGGAGGTGACCCCTCCCATGCCTTCGGTGGTTGTTCGGATCCTGGTTGGGGAAGGCGACTGGGTGAGTCAGGGCCAGGGTTTGATAGTAGTTTCGGCCATGAAAATGGAAACCACCTTGAAGGCCCCCTTTGAGGGGCAGGTAGCAAAAATGAATACCACCCTTCAAGCCAAAGTCATGCCCGGAGACCGGTTAGTTGAAATCAAAAAAGGGGTTAGGGATGAATGAAGATCTACTCTACGAGGTAAAGGATCAGGTTGCCTATCTGACCATCAATCGTGAGGCCCGGCGAAATGCCATCAGCCAGGAGATGATCAGCGCCTTTCATCAATTCCTCCACCAGGCCGATCAAGATCAGGGGGTTCGAGCCCTGTGTATCGGCGCTGCCGGAAACAAGGCCTTCTGCTCCGGGGCCGATCTGGCTATAACCCTGACCCGGGAAGGAGAGGACCGTCTCGGCGGGGCCAAAAATTATGCCGCCCTGCTTAAAAAAATGGTCCGCTTCGGCAAACCCTCGGTGGCCAAAGTCAACGGGGTCTGTCTGGCCGGGGGGCTGGGGCTGATGCTGGCCTGTGATATCGTTATTGCCCGGAAGGATGTCTCCTTCTGGACCCCCGAGGTCAATGTGGGCATCTTCCCCATGATGGTGGGTGCCCTGCTGATGCGTCAGGTAGGGACCAAAAAGGCCATGGAGATGGTCCTGACCGGCCGCAAAGTGGAGGCTGCGGAGGCCGAGCGGATCGGTTTGATCAGCCGGGCGGTTGACCCCGAAAAACTGTCGGAAGAAGTCGAGGCGGTCTTGAAGTCCCTGGTTTCCAAGAGCCCCATTGGTCTTAAGATCGGCAAAGAGGCCTTTTACACCATGGGCCAGATGGCCTTTGAAGAGGCCCTGGATTATCTCTGTCAGGCCCTGGGCCGGGCCATCTCGACCGAAGATGCCATGGAAGGGATGATGGCCTTTATCGAAAAGAGAGAGCCCGTTTTTAAAGGGAGATAACCGGCTAACAAAAATTAGTTGAAATTTTGTAACACTTTTGGGGGTTGAAAAAGAGTTTTTATTCACCGCAAAGACACGAAGAACGCAGAGAAAATCAGTATTGTTCAATCCCATGAGAGGTGGGATTGAACAATATTAGCTCTGGCCTATGGCCAATACTTTCCCGAAGGGTAGCGAAGCTTATCGATTGCCGGCCCCTCAACGGCATTCGATAAATTTTCATCTCTGCGGCCTCTGCGCCGCGGTGAAAACAGTTTTTCGAAAAGCTAAACTGATACGAAATTTTTAGCCTGGCGGAGAAATCATGGACTTTCAACTTGGCAAAAGTTATGATAGGTTACAAATTGGGGACAAGGCTTCCTTCTCCAAGACCATAACTGAAACCGATGTCTATCTTTTTGCCGGTATCAGCGGAGACTTTAACCCGATGCATGTCAATGAGGAGTTTGCCAAACTGACTCCTTTCAAGACCCGGATTGCCCATGGGGCCTTGCCTCAGAGTCTGATCGCCCCTGTCCTGGGCACCAGACTCCCGGGTTTGGGAACCATAGCCGTTGAGATCACCACCCGCTTTAAAGGGCCGACCTATTTTGGAGATACGGTAACGGCTTCGGCCGAATTGATAGAAAAGATTGAACCCAAAAAATGGGTCCGGATGAAATTGACCTGGACCAACCAGCGACAAGAAGTGATAGGCGAGGGAGAGGCCCTGGTGATCCCCCCGCCGAAGATGGAAGATCTATTAACCAAGGGGAACGCTCCCCAAAAACCAAAGGAGGAAAAAAAGATGGCTTTTACGAGTGTGAAGGAAGTATTTGATGGCATGCCTGGTGTTTTTAACGCCAGTGCCGCTGCCGGTTTGAATGTGGTGTTTCAGTATGATATTACCGGCGATGGCGGGGGCCAGTGGTATGTGGAAGTAAAAGAAGGCACCTGCAACGTAGCCCAGGGAACCCATGCCTCCCCCAATGTCACCTTGACCATGACCGGAGAGACCTGGTTAGCCATGGTTAATAAAGAACTTAATGGCATGCAGGCCTTTATGAGCGGCAAGCTGAAGGCAGCCGGGGACATCATGCTGGCCCAGCGGATTACCCAGCTTTTTCCATTATAATTTAACCGCTTCTTCCAAACCTCTTCCCTTATAAGTGGGAAGAGGTTTGGCCTTTGTTATGAGTCTTCAGGCCCGATGAAAATGGGCACAAGGCGCAAGGCTCAGGGCAGAGGACAATAATTTTTTTCACCTTGCGCCTTGTGCCTTGCGCCCTGAACCAAAACTTTCGCGGTAAAAAAACAGCCATGCCTCTTCAGGAATATTTTGGAGAAACCCACCACCTGGTACGACAGACGGTTCGAAAATTTGTCGACCGGGAGATCAAACCCTTTGTCAAAGACTGGGAGGAGCAAGGGGCCTTTCCCCGAGAGCTCTATCAAAAGGCCGGAGAGGCCGGTATCTTAGGGATCGGCTATCCTGAAACCTATGGCGGGACCGAGGGAGATATCTTCCTCAAGGTGGCCGCCGCCGAAGAAATCGTTCGCTGCGGATCAGGCGGGGTTGCGGCCGGTCTGGGGTCCCTGGATATCGGACTGCCGCCCATCCTGCGCTCAGGAGAGGAGGCCCTCAAAGAACGTTTGATCCCTCCCATCTTGAAGGGAGAAAAAATCTGTGCCCTGGCCATCACCGAACCGGATGCCGGTTCCGACGTAGGAGGAATCAAAACCAAGGCGGTCCGGGAAGGAACCCATTACCGGGTCAATGGACGGAAGACCTTCATCACCAGTGGGGCCCGGGCCGATGTCCTGACCTGTGCCGTCCGGACCGGCGGTCCGGGACCTCATGGCCTCAGCCTGCTGGTCATCGAATCCAGGACGCCCGGGTTTTCGGTCTCGCATGTCCTGAAAAAGATGGGCTGGTGGGCCTCCGATACGGCCGAACTTCTTTTCGAGGATTGTCTGGTCCCGGCGGAAAATCTCCTGGGAGAGGAAAACCAGGGGTTTTATGGCATCATGGCCAATTTTCAACACGAGCGTCTACAGTTGGCCTTGATGGCCAACACCACCGCCCAGTTGGCTTACGAAGAATCCTTAAAATACATCAAACAGCGCGAGGCCTTCGGCCGACGTCTGGAAGGGTTTCAGGTCATTCGACACAAGCTGGCCGATATGGCCACCCTGATCGAAGCCAGCCGAGAGTTTACTTATCGGACAGCGGCCAAGATTGAGGCCGGACTGAACCCAATAAAAGAGATCTCCATGGCCAAAAACTTTTCCTGCCAGGTCAGCGACCAGGTGACCCATGAAGCGGTCCAGATACATGGGGGCTATGGGGTTATGCGGGAATACCTGGTGGAAAGACTCTATAGGGACAACCGTATCCTGTCTATCGGAGGCGGCACCCAGGAGATCATGAAGGAGATTATCAGCAAGATGATTTTATAGAAGGCCTAAGGCCCAAGGCTTAAGGGTTATGGCAATCAGAATTCACAAGCCCTTGCCTTACACCTTGAGCCCTGAGCCTTGGGTCTCCAACCATTGTTACGAGGCTCAGAAAACAACGGTATTGCAAAACAAACCCAACGAAACAATGAAACAGTAAGGAGGTTATTCATGAGTTATCAAATCAAGCGCGCCATGGTCGTCGGTTCCGGGGTCATGGGCGGAGGGATTGCCGGCCATTTAGCCAACGTCGGGATCCCGGTCTATTTAGTTGACATTGTGCCCCGTCAACTGACCCCGCAGGAAGAGGCCAAAGGACTGACCTTAAAAAGCCCGGTGGTACGAAACCGGATCGTCAATCAAGGAATGGATTTTCTCAAAAAATCAAAACCTCCGGGCTTATTCAGCCCAACCCGTCTGGACCTGATCACAGCCGGAAATATGGAGGATAACTGGGACTGGATCAAGGAGGTCGACTGGATTATCGAGGTGGTGGTAGAAAACCTGGCCATCAAGCACCAGGTCATGGCCAAAATCGAAGCCGCCCGGAGGCCGGGCAGCATCGTCTCCAGCAATACCTCCGGTCTGCCTATCGGGCAGATCGCCGAAGGCCGCTCGGAGGAGTTCAAGGCCCACTTTCTGGGAACGCACTTCTTCAACCCGGCCCGCTATCTGAAGCTGCTGGAAATCATCCCCACACCCCAGACCGATCCCGAGCTGGTAAAATTTATGATGAAGTTCGGAGAACGCCGTCTGGGCAAGACCATGGTCCTTTGTAAGGACACCCCCAATTTCATTGCCAACCGTATTGCCTCCATCACCGGCACCTCGGCCCTGAACTATGTCCTTAAAAACGACTATTCCGTGGAAGAGGTGGATGCCATCACCGGTCCTCTGATCGGGCACCCCAAAACCGCCTCTTTTCGGCTCCAGGACCTGGTCGGTCTGGATATCGGCAGCCATGTGTCCGGGAACCTCTATCCGGCCATTCCCGATGATCCCTTCCGGGAATCCATTATGGGTCCGGTCAAGGAGTTGACTTCAAAAATGATCGAGAAGGGCTGGCTGGGAAACAAGGCCAAACAGGGTTTTTACAAAAAAATCAAGACCCCGGAAGGGAAAAAAGATTATCTCATCCTGGATCTCAAGACCCTGGAATACCGGCCCCAGCAAAAGCCCTCTCTGCCTTTGATTAAACAGGCCAAAGGGATCGAATCCCTACCCGAGCGCCTGCGCTTCATTGTCCAGCAAACCGACAAGATGGGCCGACTGGTCTGGGACAATACCGCCCTGGCCCTCTCATATTGTGCCTATCTCATCCCGGAAATCAGCGACGCCTTCTACAGTATTGATGATGCCGTCAAGTCCGGATTTTTTCACGAGATGGGTCCCTTTGAAATCTGGGATACCCTGGGTGTGAAGGAAACCGCTTCCCGCATGGAGGCCGACGGGTATCTGGTGGCCTCCTGGGTAAAAGACATGCTTCAGGCCGGAGGGGAAACCTTTTATAAAAAAGAAGGTATTCGGAAATTTTATTGGGATGTGAAAAGCAAAGCTTATCAACCCATGCCGGTCGATCCCAATATCCTCATCCTGGCTGATCGTAAGGAAGAGGTCGGGGTCTTGGCCAAAAACTTCAGCGCCTCCCTGATTGATATTGGGGATGGTGTCCTGTGCCTGGAATTCCATTCCAAGATGAATGCCCTGGACCCGGATATCTTTGCCATGGGTTCAAAGGCCCTGGAGGAATTGGAAAAGGATTACGTCGGTTTGGTGATCGGCAATGAAGCCCCGAATTTCTGTGTCGGGGCCAATGTCTTCAGTGTGGTCATGGCCGCCGAAGCCAATCAATGGGATCAGATCGAGCAAAGCATCAAGGGTATGCAGGACCAGATGCTGGGGTTCCGGTACTGTTCCAAACCGGTTGTAGCCGCACCGATCGGCATGGCCCTGGGCGGAGGGGCTGAAGTCTGTATGGCCGCCGACCGGGTCTGTGCCGCCGGTGAAACCTATATGGGACTGGTTGAAGTCGGCGTCGGATTGATTCCAGGCGGAGGAGGCTGTCGGGAAATGATTAAACGTCTGGTCAGTCCGGCCATGAAAACGGCCGATTCCGATCCCCTGCCCTTCCTGGCCAAGGCCTTTGAAAACATCGCCACGGCCAAGGTCAGTGCCAGTGCCCTGCAGGCCAGGGAAATGGGTTTCCTGACCGAGAGCGACCGCCTTATCATGAAAGGGGAACACCGGCTGGCCGAGGCCAAACGGATGGTCCTGGAAATGGTGGCCGCCGGCTACGCCCCGGCCCCCAGGACCAAATCCATCTATGCCCTGGGACAGCGCGGCATCGCCGCCCTGTCCATAGCGGCCCAGTCCATGTATTGGGGAGACTATGTTTCGGAATACGATCTCTTTATTGCCAAAAAGATAGCCCATATCCTCTCCGGGGGTCCGCTCACTTCACCTCAATGGGTGGATGAGCAGGTTATCCTGGATCTGGAGCGGGAGGCCTTTCTTTCCCTTTTAGGCCAGGAAAAGACGATTGCACGCATTAAACACTTGCTCATGACCGGCAAGCCGTTACGAAATTAAGGAGGAGCTATGATAAAAGAAGTCTGGATCGTTGCCGCTGCCCGGACGGCTATAGGCCGGGCCAAACGAGGGACCCTGGTTAACGTCCGTCCCGATGACATGGCGGCCACCGTATTAAATGAAGTGATTGCCCGTGCCCCTGGAGTGGAAAAGGGCGATGTGGAGGACGTGGTCCTGGGCTGTTCCTTTCCGGAACATACTCAGGGGTTGAATTTTGCCCGGGTGGCCTTGATGCGGGCCGGATTCCCCTATACGGTTCCCGGTCAGACCATTAACCGGTTTTGTTCATCCGGGCTCCAGGCCATTGCCATTGGGGCTCAGCAGATCCTGAGTGGGATGTGCGAGGTGGTCATCGCCGGTGGGGCCGAATCCATGAGTCAGGTGCCCATGACCGGTTTCTATTTTGCCCCCAATCCTTTCGCCGCCCAGGAGATACCCCAGGTTTACATGGGCATGGGATTAACCGCCGAAAACGTGGCCGAGAAATATAAGGTCAGCCGGGAGGATCAGGATGCCTTTGGACTGAAGAGTAACCAGAAGGCCCTGGCAGCCAATGCCTCCGGTCGTTTCCAGGAAGAGATCGTTCCCCTGGAAGTCAAGACCGTCAGGGTCAATGAGGCCGGCAAAATAGAAGAGAAAGTCAAAATCTTTAAAGTGGACGAAGGGCCGCGGGACACTTCGTTGGAACAATTGGCAGCGCTTAAACCGGCCTTTAAGAAGAATGGGACCGTGACGGCCGGCAATTCTTCCCAGATGAGTGACGGGGCCGGCGGCGTCCTGTTGATGGATGCCGAAAGGGCCAAGGCCCAAGGGATAAAACCCCTGGCCCGTTATATCGGCTTTGCCGTCGCCGGGGTACCACCTGAATTAATGGGGGTCGGTCCCATCTATGCCATCCCCCGGGTCTTGAAAGTGACGGGAAGGAAGCTTAACGAGATCGACCTGTTTGAAATCAACGAGGCCTTTGCCTCTCAGGCCCTGGCCAGTGTCCGGGAGTTGGGTATTGACCCGGAGAAGGTCAATGTCAGCGGCGGGGCCATTGCCCTGGGCCATCCCCTGGGTTGCACCGGTGGCAAACTGACCGTGCAACTGGTCTATGAGATGAAGAAACGAGGCTCGAAATACGGGCTGGTTTCCATGTGCATCGGGGGCGGCATGGGGGCAGCCGGGATATTTGAAAATCTGCAATAACGGCTGGTCCCATTAGTACGAAAATAACATTTTTTGGCGCGGATTTCACGGTTCAAGCAAGGATCATCCCTCAATCCTGTTAAGGCCGGATTGAGGGATAACCAGAATCCGCCTCCAGCGGAAGCTGATCTCAAGAAAAGGGGAACCCCTTTTCTTGAGAAATAAAAAGGTTTATCTGTGTAAACCCGTGAATCAGGCTTTGCCTGATCCGTGTGTCAAGCTTTGCCTGACCCGTGCCTAAATAAGTCTTTGCCTGTTCTATTTTCTTCCCTCGTGGCGTCCCACAAGGGCATGAGGGCTTAATATAGTAATGCCGGGGCTGAGGCCTGCAACTAAAATCAGCCTCCTCGTCCATCCCATTGACCTGCCAAAGGTCTGCCGTAAGCAGGTGTTCCCAAATTTTGAAGGGCCTGCAACAGGTAAGCAAAACGCCCCGAAATTATTTAAATCCATCAGGGATAACACTTACAGGAGGTCCTGGTGAGAAAAACCGGTCCTAAAAATTCGATTACCGATATTGAGGGTGTTCTGGTAGGCCTTTACACCCGGCCCCGGGCTGCCTGCGGGGTCACCGTGGCCCTTTTCCCGGAGGGAGCCGTGGCCAGCGTCGATGTCAGGGGCTCTGCCCCGGGAACCTGTGAAACCGATCTGCTCCAGCCGATCAACCTGGTGGAGAAGGTTCAGGCCATAGTGCTGACCGGCGGCTCGGTCTACGGCCTGGCTACGGCCGCCGGGGTGGTCCGATGGCTGGCCAAACAGGGGCGGGGATTCCCCTTGACCGAGGGCCAGGTGGCCCCCATTGTGCCGGCCGCCGCCCTATTCGACCTGGGCCGGGGGGAAGAGTTTGTCCCGCCAATCAGCCCCGAGTGGGGTGCCTGGGCCTGTGAGTCTGCCGGAGACCAAGTCGTTCCCCTGGGGTCGGTGGGTGCCGGAACTGGTGCCCTGTCAGGAGGGATCAAAGGGGGTTTGGGGAGCGCCAGTGAATCCCTGGATTCAGGCTTGACGGTAGCGGCCCTGGTGGCGGTTAACTCCCTCGGGTCGATCATAGACCCAAGGGTTGGTCGTCCCTGGGAAATCAGGTTAGAATTGGACCAGGAATTTGGAGAGTTGGGCCAAAGGTCAGTAAAATCGCCTCTGCCTATGGAGGATGCGGCCGACAGCAACACCACTATCGGCCTGGTGGCCACGGATGCCTTCCTGACCAAAACCCAGGCCCAAAAAATCGCCCAGATGGCCCAGGACGGCCTCGCCCGGGCCATCCGCCCGGCCCACACCATGTTTGACGGCGATACCATCTTCTGTATCGCCACCGGCCGACAACCGCTCCCGGAAACCCCCGGCTTTTTCGCCGCCCC
>JAZDOU010000305.1:0-15350 GCA_043798385.1 Pseudomonadota bacterium | reverse complement strand
CGTGGCACGTTCACTAAAAAAAGGCCCTTTTGTCGATGAGCCTTTGTTGAAAAAAGTACAGGAATCCCAGGAGAGCAAGAGCCGAAAGGTCATTAAAACCTGGTCCAGACGGTCAACCATCCTGCCTGAGTTTGTGGGGATAACCTTTGCGGTCCATAATGGTAAAAAATTTATCCCGGTCTATGTGACTGAAAATATGGTCGGACACAAATTGGGGGAGTTTTCTCCCACCAGGACGTTTTATTCCCACTCCGGAGACAGAAAGAGTGCGGTTAAAGGAAAGACCAAGTAGGAAAGGGTAAACCCATGGAGACAAAAGCCCAGGCCAAATATATCCGGATAGCACCCCGAAAGGTCCAGATCATTATACCGACCATAAAGGGGAGAAAAGTGGAAGAGGCCATTTCCATTTTGCAATTTATGCCCAAAAAAGGGGCCCGTATCCTTAAAAAAGTGTTGCACTCGGCAGTAGCCAATGCCGAACAGAATAAAGTCGATATCGATACCCTGGTGGTCAAGAAGGTTATGGTTGATTCCGGTCCGACTTTAAAGCGTATTATGCCCCGGGCTATGGGACGGGCGACTCCGATATTAAAAAGAAGCAGTCACATCACCGTTTTTTTAGAAGAAGCTTAGGGAGAAGGAGGTCGGTTTGGGACAGAAGACACATCCAAAGGGATTCCGGTTGGTGCTGAACAAGGACTGGAATTCGAGGTGGTTTGCCGATAAAGAATTCGCACAATTCATCCAAGAAGACAAAAAGATCCGCGATTTTTTGAAAAAAAGATTGTTTGAGGCGGGCATTGCCCGGATTGAAATAGAAAGGGCCGCCAATAAGGCCAAGATTATTATTTACACGGCCCGTCCAGGAATCGTTATCGGTAAAAAAGGCGCCCAGATTGAAATTCTGAAAAAGGATCTGGAAAAAAAGATAACCAGGGAAGTCATTTTGGATATACAGGAGGTTCGAAAACCGGAGGTTGAGGCCCAGTTAGTGGCAGAAAATGTGGCTTCACAATTGGAGCGCCGGGTAGCCTTTCGAAGGGCTATGAAAAAAGCGGTCAGTACGGCGCGGAAATTTGGGGCCAAAGGGATCAAGATCGCCTGTGCCGGACGACTGGGCGGGGCGGAAATGGCCCGCACCGAATGGTACCGGGAGGGTCGGGTTCCCCTTCACACCCTGCGGGCCGATATCGATTATGGGTTTACCGAGGCCTCCACGACCTACGGCCTGATCGGAATAAAAGTGATTATCTTTAAAGGGGAAAAATTAGCAGAAAAGGAAATGCCGGTTTAGAGAAAAAACAGGCGATAGGCACGAGGCGATAGGCGTTAAAAGATAGGTAAAAGTCAACCTATCGCCCTTGGCCCCTGGCCTACAGCCAAACGCTATAAGGAATATTGGCCATGCTCAGTCCAAAAAAAGTTAAATATCGTAAACAGCAAAAAGGTCGTATGCGGGGTGCATCTTTCAGGGGTTCAGATCTGGAATTTGGCGACTTTGGCCTTCAGGCCTTGGAATGCGGGCGATTGACGGCCCAACAGATCGAGGCGGCCCGTATCGCCATGACCCGGTCCATCAAGCGGGGCGGCAAGATCTGGATACGCATATTTCCCGATAAGCCGATTACCAAGAAACCGGCTGAAACCCGGATGGGAAAAGGGAAAGGGGCCCCCGAGGCCTGGGTGGCGGTCATTCGACCGGGACGAATTATTTATGAAATGGAAGGGGTTTCTAAAGAGGTGGCCGGTGAGGCCTTACGTTTGGCAGCCCATAAACTTCCCATTAAGACCAAACTTGTGGTTAGGAGTCTGCAGTGAAAGCCAAGGAGTTACAAGAATTGACCATCGAGGAGTTGCGGTCCAAGGAAAAAGAGGTTCAGGAGACCCTGTTTAATTTACGTTTTCAACATGCCACCGGGTTGCTTGAGAATACCATGCGCATCCCGGCGACCAAAAAGGATCTGGCCCGCATTAAGACCGTTCTTCGGTCCAAGAGTTAACCTGAGTAAAAGACCAAAGGGGTTTAGGCTATGAAAAAGAGGGGCAATCAGAAGACTAAGACCGGGACCGTGGTGAGTAATAAGATGGAAAAAACGGTCGTGGTTTCGGTTGAACGTTTGGTGAAGCATCAGGCTTATCAAAAATTTACCAGAATGAAGGCCAAATTCATGGCCCACGATGAAAGAAATGAGTGCCAGATTGGGGATCGGGTCTTGTTGACGGAAACGCGTCCTCTGAGCAAGCAGAAGCGATTTAAGGTCAGCCAGATCATAGCAAAAATGGAATAGAAGGTGGGTGATCCCTTATGATACAGAACCAAACACAGCTCAACGTAGCCGATAATTCCGGCGCCAAAAAAGTTTTTTGTATCCGGGTTTTGGGGGGAACGCGTCGCCGCTATGCCCGGATCGGCGATATTATCGTGGTTTCCGTAAAAGAGGCCATTCCGAATGCCAAGGTAAAAAAAGGGGATGTCATGAAGGCCGTGGTGGTTCGGACCAAAAAGGAAATCTCCCGCCCTGACGGCACGTATATTAAGTTTGATGACAATTCGGCGGTTTTGATCAATCAGCAGCGGGAACCGGTAGGAACCCGAATTTTCGGCCCGGTGGCCCGGGAATTGCGGGCCAAGAATTTCATGAAGATTATCTCCCTGGCCCCTGAAGTCTTATAGGGGGTTTGGTTTAGGAACAGCGAGTAAAAATTAACCATCATGGTCAGGTACAAGATGCGGATAAAAAAGAACGACAAGGTTATGGTTATTTCCGGAAAAGAAAAGGGTAAGGTGGGTAAAATCCTTAAAGTCTTTCCGGAAAAAAACCGGGTCATCGTAGAAAAAGTAAACTACGTCAAGCGGCATACACGTCCCGGAGGAAAGGTCAGTAAAGGGGGTATCATTGAAAGAGAAGCCCCTCTCCATGTTTCCAATGTGATGCTCATCTGTGGAAAATGCACCGACCCGGTTCGGGTCAGCTATCAGAAGCAGCCGGATGGGAAAACGGCCCGATTGTGTAAAAAATGCGGGGAGATTTTGGAGAGTAAATAGCCGGGAAAGGATGAAGTCAGGTATGTCCAGATTAAAAACCCTTTATGAAACCGAAGTTAGACCCCAGTTGATCAAGGAGTTTAATTATCGAAATATCATGGAGGTTCCCAAACTGAACCAGGTTGTGCTTAATATGGGGCTTGGGGAGGCCATTCAAAATATCAAGATCTTGGATAATGCGGTCGAGGAACTGGCCCTTATTGCCGGACAAAGACCGGTGATTACCCGGGCCAAAAAGTCCATTGCCTCGTTTAAGTTGCGTGAGAACATGCCCATCGGTTGCATGGTCACCCTGCGAAGAGATCGGCTGTATGAGTTCCTGGATAAATTGATCCACATTGCCTTGCCGCGGGTCCGGGATTTTCGAGGGGTTTCAGCAAAATCGTTTGACGGCCGTGGAAATTATACCCTGGGGATCCGGGAACACATCATCTTTCCGGAGATCAATTATGATAAGATAGACAAGATCAAAGGTCTGAATATTACCATCGGTACCAGCGCCAAGACCGATGAAGAAGGCCGGCTCCTGCTTAAATTATTGGGGATGCCTTTTCGTAATTAAGCCGGCATGCCCCGCCTTTGGGGGCGTGGCACCACGATACGGTCGGGCCGCTCGACTTTGTCGAGCTTTCGAACAGGCTTCCCGTGGAAGCCCAGGCCGACCTTGAAGGAGGCTTCCTGTCCGACTCCCTTCGGGAGTCTCCCCAAAAGATCGGCATAGCCGATCGGCCGGAAGCCGGGACATGAAAATAGGGCTGATCGAACATTTAGCTTCGAACTCTATTTTCGTATAAAACGCAAAAAAGCGGTTTGGGATGAGGAGCGACAAGATGGATGGTTTAACGTTTAAGCCCGGAAAAAGGAGGAAGACAATTTGGCAAAGACCTCTTTAAGGATTAAGGCCGGCCGGACCCCTAAGTTTAAAGTCCGGGGCTATAATCGCTGTCCCTTATGTGGCCGACCACGGGGCTATATCAGAAAATTTGGGATCTGCCGTATCTGCTTTCGGCTGATGGCCCTTAAGGGGGATATCCCCGGTGTAGTAAAATCCAGTTGGTAGCCGAGACACTCATTTAAAGGAACCGAAAAAGGAGTTAAAATTTATGGGTATGACTGATCCCATTGCCGATATGCTGACCCGGATTCGAAATGGTAATTCTGCGAAATTCAGCAAGGTGGATATTCCTTCATCCAAGATCAAGATTCAGATCGCCCGGATATTAAAAGATGAGGGATATATAAAGAATTTCAAGGTCATTAAAGATAATCGCCAGGGTCTCTTGCGCCTTTATCTTAAGTTTGACGAAAAGAACCAGCAAGTGCTTTCCAGTATCTGCCGGGTAAGTCGCCCCAGCAGGCGGTTTTATGCCAAGAAGGATAATATCCCCAAGGTGTTGAACGGGATGGGCGTCTCCATCTTGACCACTTCCAAAGGGATCATGACCGAGCGGGAAGCCCGTAAGCATGGGGTGGGCGGCGAGATTATTTGTACAGTCTGGTAGCGTGTTAAAAGGCAGCAAAGGAGAGTACCTATGTCACGGGTTGGAAAAAAACCCATTCCGATACCCAAGGAAGTCAGGGTTGTTTTAACCAATGAGGGGGTCTTGGTTCAAGGCCCTAAAGGGGAGTTGAGCCGAGTTATTCCTCCTCAATTGTCGGTAAACTTGGAAGGCGATCAACTCACGATTCAACCTCTGGAAGACAGCCAAAAGGTCAAAGCCTTGTTCGGATTATTCCGAACCCTTTTGGCCAATATGGTAAGCGGAGTATCCGATGGATTTGAAAGGGTGTTAGAGATCCAGGGGGTTGGCTATAAGGCCGAAGTCCAGGGGAGTCAATTGGTCTTGAATCTCGGTTATTCCCATCCCGTTCTCTTTCAGCTTCCTGAAGGGATTTCTGCTCAGGTGGAAAAATTGACCAAATTGATTCTTAAGGGTATTGACCGGGACCTGTTAGGTTTGACGGCGGCCCGGATCAGAAGGTTCCGGCCCCCGGAACCGTATAAAGGCAAGGGCATTAAGTATCAGGAAGAAAAGATACGCCGGAAGGTCGGTAAAACCGGTTCAAAATAGTTTTCCATCCGGAAACGGTCTTTTTTCGCCCTGGCGGTGTCAATCTGCTGGCTGGTTTGTGCGGCGTACTCAAGTACGCCTCCTCGCCACCCCTTGATTTTCTTGCCAGGACAAAAAATCCTCGTTTCCAAATTGGAAACCAATAGTTTCCATCCGGTGTTTCCGGATGAAAACTGAATCATTAAAGAGGCCGTTATGGAATCCTTAAAGAAAAAAAAGTTGACTCATCTGAAGAGAAAAAAACGGGTTAGAAAAAAAATCTGGGGCGATGAAAACCGTCCCCGGCTTTCTGTTTTTCGCAGTGCCCGAAACATATATGCCCAGATTATTATGGATACCACCGGCCGAACTCTGGTTCAAGTATCCAGTTTGAGTCCTGAAATTCGCGAGACCAGGGTCCCCGGGAAGGTGGCGCTGGCCCAAAAAGTGGGAGTCCTTTTGGCCCAAAAAGCCATGGAAAAAGGGATCAAAAAAGTGGTTTTTGATCGCAACGGTTTTCTGTATCACGGTCGGATAAAGGCCGTGTCTGAAGGCGCCCGGGAAGCCGGGTTGGAATTTTAAGGGGGGCGATATTGGTAGACTTTAATTTAACGGACAAGCAATTAGTCAATAAGGTGGTCCATATCAGCCGAGTGGCAAAGGTTGTTAAGGGCGGGCGTCGCTTCAGTTTTAGCGCTTTGGCGGTAGTCGGTGATGGAAACGGCAAAGTTGGGGCCGGACTAGGCAAGGCCAATGAAGTCCCGGAGGCCATCCGGAAGGCTATGGAAAAGGCCAAAAGAGAGATGAAAGAATTTCCCTTGATGGATCAAACCATTCCTCACGAAGTAATCGGATCCTTCGGGGCAGGACGGGTTTTACTCAAACCGGCCTCGAAAGGGACGGGCATTATCGCCGGAGGCGTCGTTCGGGCGGTTATGGAGGCCGTTGGGGTGCAGAACATTTTGACTAAATGTTTAGGTTCTCACAATCCCCATAATGTGATCCGGGCTACCATAGAAGGGTTGGGGAATCTTCACAGCCCTGAAATGATCGCCCAAAAAAGAGGCAAAACCGTAGTAGAAATCAGGTAACTCCTATGACAGAGAAGATGATTCAAATTACCTTATGCAGAAGTGGAATCGGCCGACCGCCTAAACATAGACGTACCCTCTCGAGTTTGGGGTTGACCAAAATGAACAGAACCATAAGCCGCAAAGATACGCCTGAATTGCGAGGGATGATTAGGCAAATATCCCATTTGGTGGAAGTTAAAGAATGAGAATGGAGTTGTTCCAATGGATTCAGAACCAAAAGCCATTAGATATAATTTAGGAAATTTATCACCAGCCCCTGGTTCCAGAAAAAAGCCCAAACGGATTGGACGAGGGCCGGGGTCAGGACATGGGAAGACCGCCACCAGGGGGAGTAAAGGCCAGAATGCCAGATCCGGAGGCGGGGTTCGAGCCGGGTTTGAAGGGGGCCAGATGCCCATCCAACGGCGGCTGCCCAAGCGGGGGTTTACCCCCATCCGAAAGGAAGTCTATACGCTGATTAATATCAGGGATCTCAAATCATTCGAAAGCGGGTCCACCGTGGATGTGCCTGTTCTGATCCAGAAGGGGATCATTCGTCATCTAAAGGATGGGGTCAAGCTTTTAGGACACGGAGAGATCGGAGCCCCTCTTTTTGTTAAGGTAAACCGATGCAGCCAAGGGGCCCGGCAAAAGATAGAGACGGCCGGAGGAACGGTTGAAGTCATATAAATTGCGGATGGCGGAATTTAAAGACCCAGGCAAAAGGGACCAAAGAGAAGATAAAAAATGATTGGCGGCATTCAAAATATAACCAAGATCCCTGAACTCAAGAAGAAGATTTGGTTTTCTCTGGCCTTGCTGGCCGTCTATCGAGTCGGGGTGCATATCCCCTCCCCGGGGATTGATGCGGTGGCCTTGGCGGCCTTTTTCAAGAGGGCCCAGGGGACTTTGTTCGGCCTTTTTGATATGTTCTCCGGCGGGGCTTTGGAGCATATGTCCGTCTTTGCTCTGGGGATCATGCCTTATATCAGTGCTTCCATTATTCTGGACCTCCTGACGGTGGTCATTCCCTACCTGGATAAACTTAAAAAGGAGGGGGAGGCCGGCCGGAAAAAGATTACCCAATATGCCCGTTATGGGACGGTGGTCCTGTCTCTTTTCCAGGGTTTTGGGATTGCCGTCGGCATGGAGAATATGTCGGGTCCCGGTGGGGCCTCGGTGGTCATTCAAGCAGGCTGGGCCTTCCGTTTAATGACCATGATCACCTTGACTTCGGGGACGGCTTTTATCATGTGGCTGGGAGAACAGATTACCGAGCGGGGTATTGGAAACGGTATCTCCCTGATCATCTTTGCCGGTATTGTAGCCCGCATGCCAACCGCCCTGACCAATACCTGGCAATTGGTGCGAACCGGCGAAATGAATTTCGTTTTGTTGCTTTTGCTGCTGGTCTTAATGATCGGGGTGGTCGGTTTTATTGTTTATGTGGAGCGGGCCCAGAGGCGGATCCCGGTCCAATATGCCAAACGGGTAGTCGGTCGAAAGATTTTTGGGGGACAAAGCACTCATCTGCCCTTGAAGATCAATACCTCAGGGGTCATACCGCCGATTTTCGCCTCTTCCATTCTCATGTTTCCAGCTACGATTACCCAGTTTATTCAGGTCCAGTGGCTGAGCAGTTTTGTAAAGAACTATATGGACGTGGGCGGCCTTCTTTATTCTTTGGTCTATGTGGGATTCATTTTTTTCTTCTGCTATTTTTACACCGCGGTGACCTTTAACCCGGTTGATGTGGCAGAAAATATGAAAAAATACGGCGGGTATATCCCAGGAATCCGGCCGGGAAAACGAACCGCCGACTACATTGACAGGATATTGACTCGCATCACCTTCGGCGGGGCACTGTATATCTCCGCGGTTTGTGTCTTGCCTACCATCCTGATACATCGTTTCAAAGTGCCTTTTTATTTCGGTGGAACGGCCTTATTGATTGTTGTCGGGGTGGCCATTGATACCATGGCTCAAATTGAATCGCATATGTTAAGCCGTCATTACGAAGGGTTTATGAAAAAAGGGATGGGGCGAACTAAGAGATAGTTTTTAAGAACAAGGAATAGGTGATGAATCTGATTTTGTTGGGACCACCAGGGGCCGGAAAGGGAACTCAGGCCAAGATGATGATAGACACCTTCAAGGTCCCGCAAATTTCAACCGGTGATATCTTGAGAGCGGCCTTAAGAGAGCGAACCCCTTTAGGCGTTAAGGCCAAGGAGTATATGGATAAGGGATTTCTGGTTCCAGATGAAGTCGTGGTCGATATTATTCAGGAACGGCTCAAAGGGACCGATTGCCAAAACGGTTATGTTTTGGACGGCTTTCCCAGGACCGTAGCCCAGGCCCAGGCCTTGGACAGAGTTCTGGCTGACATGGATTCAGCCATTGATCATGTTATTTTCATCGAAGTCGATAACGGAGAATTGATTAAACGGCTGACCGGGCGAAGGATCTGTCGTCAATGCGGCCGGGGCTATCATGCTATTTTTGATCCCCCGGTGAACAAAAATCTTTGCGACAAATGCCAAGGGGAGCTTTACCAGCGCGATGACGATAACGAAGATACGGTTCGGAACCGCCTGGATGTTTATGATTCTCAGACTTTCCCTCTGATTCAATATTATAAAGAAAAGGATTTGGTTCGATCGATTAATGGGCAAGGGGGAATTCAACAAATATTCGACAGGATTAAAGCGGTTCTCTCCTAAGGCGGACAATGATATTTTTAAAATCCCCGGAGGAAATCGAAAAAATGAGTGTCTCCGGGAAGTTGGTGGCGGAAATTCTCCTGGAGATTAGAAACCGGATTAAACCAGGGATAACGACCCAGGAATTGGATCAGTTGGCCGATCGCTTGACTCAAAAAAAAAAGGCTCGGCCGGCCTTCAAAGGATATAACGGTTATCCTTTTAGTTTGTGTGTTTCCGTTAATGAAGAAGTGGTCCATGGGTTTCCGTCTAAGCGGAAATTGGTGGACGGGGATATCGTCAGTCTGGATTTTGGGGTTTGGTTTGACGGCTATTTTGGAGACGCGGCCCTGACACAGGCCGTTGGAAAGGTTTCTCCCCTGGCTGAACGGTTGATGAAGGTCACCCGGGAATCCCTCTTTAAGGGATTGCAGGAGGTGAGAGCCGGAAGAAGACTGGGAGATATATCCGCTGCTGTTCAACAGCATGTTGAGGCCCACGGGTATTCGGTGGTCCGCCAGTTTGTCGGACATGGGATCGGCAAGGGTTTGCACGAAGATCCCCAAGTGCCCAACTATGGGGAAGCGGGACGGGGCATTCTTTTAAAACCGGGCATGGTGTTAGCTATAGAACCCATGGTGAATGTCGGGGGCAGTGAGGTTGAGATACAAGCTGATGGCTGGACGGCGGTCACCAAAGATCGGAGCCTGTCGGCACACTTTGAACACACTGTAGCCATCACAGAAAATGGTTGTCGGATTTTGACTCAGGCTGATCAATGGACGACCCTTTTTTAAAAAATTATGCCCAAAGAAGATGCCATTGAAGTTGAAGGCACGGTAGTTGAAACCCTGCCGAATGCCATGTTCGGGGTCACACTGGATAACGGGCATCGCGTACTGGCCCATATTTCCGGAAAGATGCGGTTGCATTTTATTAAGATATTACCGGGGGACCGTGTTAAAGTTGAGTTATCCCCCTATGATTTTAATCGGGGACGGATTACCTATAGATCAAAATAAATAAAGAGGGTATACGGTGTTAGGTTTAGGGTTTAAGGTTCTTCTTTCTACCTTGGACCTTAAACCTTGAACCTTAGACCTTGTGGGGTAATATGAAAGTAAAGGCGTCAGTAAAGAAAATATGTAGTAAATGCAAAATTATTCGGCGCAAAGGGGTTGTGCGAGTGCTCTGCGAAAATCCCAAACATAAACAGCGCCAAGGATAAGAAGGGGAGGACCGGTTTGGCCAGAATAGCGGGAATTGATTTGCCGAAAAATAAACGGATAGAAGTGGCCTTGACCTATATTTATGGAATTGGACGGGTCACTTCAAAAAAGATCTTAGAGGAAGCCCAAATTCCTTTGGACCTTAAGACCGATACTCTGACAGAATCTCAGGTCGCCCAAATTCGAAAGGTTGTCGACAGCACCTGCCGGGTCGAAGGGGACCTAAGACGAGAAATTTCCACCAGTATTAAACGGTTGATGGATGTGGGGGCGTACCGAGGGCTGAGACATCGAAAATCCCTGCCGGTGCGGGGACAGCGGACCCATACCAATGCTCGAACCCGCAAAGGCCCGCGTCGAACGCTGGCCGGCAAAAAGAAAAAATAACTTTCGGGGTGAATCATGGCCAAAGAAGTAAAAAAGACGACTAAGAAGAAAAAAGAAAGAAAAAATATCCCCATCGGGATTGCGCATATCCAGTCCACGTTTAATAATACCATCATAACGATTACGGACCCTGTCGGGAATGTGATCTCCTGGGCGAGTGCGGGTACGCAAGGGTTTAAGGGTTCCCGAAAAAGCACCCCTTTTGCCGCTCAGATAGCGGCCGAGGAGGCTGCTAAAAAGGCCATGGAAAACGGGATGCGTTCCGTGGACGTTTTCGTTAAAGGCCCGGGAGCGGGTCGGGAGGCGGCTTTGAGGGCCTTACAAGCAACCGGTTTTCAGGTTAAAATGATCCGGGACGTCACCCCCATCCCCCATAATGGGTGTCGCGCCCCCAAGAAGCGTAGGGTATAATTCCTTAATCATCAATCCAGAGGAGGAAAAGGTTGGCTAGATATAGAGATTCGGTCTGCCGATTGTGCCGGCGAGAGAATTTAAAAATGTTTCTTAAAGGGGATCGGTGTTATTCGGACAAATGTGCTTTCGAGCGACGGAGTTATCCCCCCGGGCAGCATGGTCAAGGTCGTGGTAAGCGTTCTGAATACGGTCTTCAGCTTAGAGAAAAACAAAAGGTTAAATGGATGTACGGGTTACTGGAATCTCAATTTCGAGGAACCTTTGCCAAAGCCGATCGTTTGAAAGGGATTACCGGGACCAATCTTTTGGTCCTGCTGGAGAGAAGGTTGGATAATGTGGTCTATCGCTTCGGGTTTGGAAATTCCAGAAGCCAGGCCCGGCAGTTGGTTCGGCATAATCATTTTTTAGTGAATGGCCGGAAAGTCAATATCCCCTCTTTTTTAATAAAGAAGGGGGATACGATATCCATAAGGGAGAAGAGTCAGAAAATAGCTTCTGTTATCGAATCGATGGAAGCGGTGGCTCGAAGGGGAGTTCCCCAATGGTTAGAACTCGATAAAACGCACTATTCCGGAGTTGTTAAATCTTTGCCGGTTCGAGAAGATTTGACCATGCCCATTCAGGAACAGCTTATTGTCGAATTGTATTCCAAGTAATCCTAACCATTACCGGGAAGAAGTTAAGGAGAGATTATGTATCGGAACTGGCGTGAGTTGATAAAGCCAAAACGACTGGAAGTAGATCCGGAGGGGCACAGTCGATTCTACGGAAAATTTGTTTGTGAACCTTTGGAGAGAGGTTTTGGGATTACCTTAGGTAATGCCCTGCGACGGGTTCTTATTTCTTCACTTCAGGGAGCCGCCATTGTTTCTGTAAAATTTGACGGGGTACTCCATGAATTTTCCACTCTCCCAGGGGTTGTGGAGGATATTACCGATATCATTTTAAATCTTAAGGAGGTCCGTTTGAAACTCCACGGAGATGAGACGCGGACTATCAAACTAAACGCCAACCGGGAGGGGGTGGTCCGGGCCAGGGATCTCATTTGTGATCCCCATGTGGAGATATTAAATCCCGACCTTCCAATTGCCACGCTATCCGGGGACGGGCAATTGAAAGCCGAAATGACGGTTAAGCTGGGGAAGGGCTATATCCCCTCAGAGAGAAATAAAGAGGAAAACACGCCTGTTGGGACGATTTTTTTGGATACGGCCTATTCGCCGGTTAAAAAGGTTACCTATGTGGTGGGAAACGCTCGGGTCGGTCAAATCACTGATTATGACAAACTGACCCTGGAAGTCTGGACCGACGGGAGTATCAGCCCCGAAGATGCCGTGGCTGTGGCCGCTAAAATATTGAAGGAGCAGTTAGGCCCGTTTATTAATTTTGAAGAACAGGTAGAAGAACCCGAACGGATTGAGGTCATCCATCCTGAAGAACAGATTAATCCGAATTTATATAAAAGTGTTGAAGAACTGGAACTCTCGGTTCGATCAGCCAATTGTTTGAAAAATGCCAATATCCATCATATTTGGGAACTGGTTCAAAAAACAGAGCCGGAGATGTTGAAAACTAAAAACTTTGGTCGGAAATCGTTAAATGAAATCAAAGCCATTTTAGATGAAATGGGTTTACATCTGGGGTTAAAAATGGAGGGGTTTGTCCCTCCCCAGATCGAAGAAAAGAAGGAAAACAATTATGAGGCATAATTGTGCTGGAAGAAAACTTAGTCGTGACAGCAGTCATCGGAAAGCCCTGATGCGTAACATGGTCACTTCCCTCCTGGAACATGAACGAATCGAAACCACCTCGGCCAAGGCCAAAGAACTTCGGATCGAAGCCGATCGAATGATTACTTTGGGCAAGCAAGGGGATCTTCATGCCAGGCGCCAGGCCCTGGCCGTTATTCAGGACAAAAAGGTCGTCTATAAATTGTTCGGCGAAATCAAAGATCGCTATTTGGAACGAAACGGCGGCTATACCAAAATTACCAAATTGCGTTTTCGTGTAGGGGATGGAGCGCCGGTTTCAGTCATAGAGCTCGTTGGACGCTCAGAGGATAAAAAGGCCAAAAAGAAAAAGAGTAAGACCCAACAAGCTATGGATAAAGTTAAGGGGATGATGCCCGGACAAGGCAAAAAGGAAGAGGAGTCCGATAAAAAAGCCGGCAACGAATAATGATAATGATGCCGTCGGTCCAAATCTTTTTGATGCCAGGGTTTGTTTCAGAAAAGGATTGACAAATTTTATACTATAATGCTATAAATCATTCTATTAAATCATCGCTGGGTGGAGCAGTCCGGTAGCTCGTCGGGCTCATAACCCGAAGGTCACAGGTTCAAATCCTGTCCCCGCTACCAAAACGTTTAATGGCCTACAGAGGTTTTTGTAGGCCATTTTTTTTAGTGTCAACCTCGATGTTGCAATGGTTGTGGATGACTAGCAACTAGACCGGATCGAAGCATTTTTATGGCCGAGATTTGGAAATCCAGTGACCCATACTATAGTTTACGGCAAGCGGAACAAAAAACTTTTGTCCGAAAGTATAGGAAAAGACAATAGAAAAATATCATGCTGATCGGCTGAGCAATATTACTCATTCATTGAGTAATATTGCTTGCCTTGGTATAACTCCCTGTGATATAACGTTGTTATGAATTTCGAACATCCAATTGTTAATTCCCTTCGGGCCGTGTTATCACGTCCCACATCTGTGATCCATGCGCTGATCGGGCCTCGTCAGGTAGGAAAGACCACCATCGCCCGACAGATTGAAGGTTCCATCGCTATCCCCTTCATCTATGCCACTGCCGATAGTCCGCTCCCCCCGGATGCTGCCTGGATCGAGACCCAGTGGCGTCGGGCCGTTGCCGCAGCCTCGCCGGCCGGTGGGCCGGTACTCCTGGTATTGGATGAAGTGCAGAAGGTGCGGGGCTGGAGTGAGACCGTGAAGCTGCTTTGGGACGCCCGTAGCTCGGGATTGGAAATCAGGCTTCTGATTCTCGGCTCTTCGGCCCTGTTAATGCAAGAAGGACTGACCGAAAGCCTGGCAGGAAGGTTCTTCCTTCATCGCTGCCCCCATTGGGCTTTTCCTGAGTGCCGTGATGCCTTTGGATGGAATCTCAACCAATGGCTGTTTTTTGGTGGCTATCCGGGAGGCGCTCCATTCGCAACAGATGAGATTACCTGGAAAGGCTATATCACGGATTCCCTCATTGAGACGGTTCTCGCAAAGGATGTTCTCCAGATGACGAAGATCGTCAAGCCGACATTGCTCCGCCATCTTTTTTCGCTGGCTGCCACGCTGCCGGCGCAAACGGTTTCTTATACCAAGATGTTAGGCCAATTGCAGGATGCTGGAAACACCACCACCCTGGCACATTATCTGAGGTTGCTTGAGGCGGCCTTTCTGGCCAGCGGGCTGGAGTTATTTTCCCAGGGATTCCAGCGCAGACGTGGAAGCAGCCCCAAACTGATCCTTTGGAATAATGCCCTCGTAAATGCCCTGTCCACCAGAACGCTTGAGGAGTCACTGGCCGATCCGTTCTGGTGGGGGCGGTTGGTGGAGAATGCCGTGGGCGGGTATTTATGCAATCGTCTAAACTCGGTGGAATACACCTTGACCTATTGGAGACAACGGGATCAGGAGGTGGATTTTGTGATCTCCCGAGGAAGGGATGTCTGGGCCATTGAGGTGAAGAGCGGAAGAAGCGGCAAGGGGTCAGGCTTATCCCGATTTCGCGACCGCTATCCCAAGGCGCGAGCCCTGATGGTAGGCGGACCGGGGATCCCGCTGGAGGAGTTTTTCAGTAAGGAGCCGGCCGCGTTTCTTACCTAGTTTCCATCCGGAAATTTGAATTTCCGGATGGAAACACCTGGATTTCGGCCGGTCGATTTTATCGACCTATGCTAAGGTCCCCATTCGAGGACCTAAGTTTTTATGATCCGTCTACGATTTTAGGTGTCTATACTCCGCAGTCGCTCTATCTCCCGCAGGAACTCCCGCACAGTCACGATCTTTATCGAAGAGAGGTTTTTGGGAAAATGTTTTTTGTTTTTCGTTACCAGTAAGGCCGCTTGGCCGGCCAAGGCGAGGGTAAGGAGTAAATGACAAGTTGTTTTAGCACCAGCGTCCCCCTCTACGGAGGATATTATTACTTTGAATTCCTGCTTTAATTTTTTGTCTCATTCGCATTTTTTTATTGACAAGCATTTATTTTTATATTATATGCAACGTAAATGCATTAAATTCAACATAATTGCACTATTTGCAACATAAATAACGATTGAAGCACAAGGAATAGTTTTAGAATATGGCTACTCAAAATTATAAAACACTTAAAGACTTAAGCAAGATCATCTCCCTTTTTAACACTTTTCAGGTTGATGAAAGAAGTATCGCTGAGATTTCGAAAGCTCTAGGAATGTTACCGAGCAAAGTATCT
>JAZDOU010000298.1:0-2671 GCA_043798385.1 Pseudomonadota bacterium | reverse complement strand
GCTGTATCCCGCCCGATCACCCGGAGAGCAATTATCGCCTGGTCTTTCGGACCTTGCTTTCCCAAACCCCTTTGCCGGAAAAAAATGTTCATCGGATTCCAGTGGAAAAAGGGCCCGGCCCCTTGGTGGCCTTGACGTATGAGAATGAGCTTTATCAAGTCCTGCCGGCCGACCCTCCCCTGGAATCCAAGGAAGGTCTCAGGCCCATCCCTTCTTTTGATCTGATCCTGCTTGGCCTGGGAAGCGATGGTCACACGGCTTCTTTGTTTCCCGGCGATCCGGCCTTAAAAGAGAATGAACACCTGACCGCCTTTGTGCCCCGATCGCCTTTGGCCCCCTTTCTCCCCAGAATTACCCTGACCTTACCCTTAATCAACCAGTCCGGCTGCGTTCTATTCCTGGTCTCCGGATCAGAAAAAACCGAGGTGGTTAAGGCCATCCTCACTAACCCGGCGTCTTGCCGAGACCGCTACCCGGCGGCCCTGGTCATTCCCCAAGGAAAGGTCTGCTGGTTTGTTTGTCCGATAAAGACCGCCGGATAACCCAACCCGGACCAGCCGGAACCAAAATTGGATATTCGAAACGTTTTACATACCTTGGTTGGTCCGGGTCAACGGCTCGTTCTTCAATAAATTCTTTCCATTTTGCGTAGAATTTTATTCTTAAGTCACTCAAAACAAAAACCGCCAGAACCCGCTTATCAGGAAACTTTTGAACGTTACCGAAATATTGTATTGACAAATTTTGAGCCAAAAATTAGAGTTATGGTGTTCGTTTAATAACCAGTGTTGCCAACTCGGAACCGGATACCCAATGATGTTGAATAAAAAAGAAACCATCTCTCCGGAGCAGAGTCCCAAAGGGGAAAAGAAATTTAAACCCTTCCAGGCCAAATTCGAGGTCTTCGGTGAAGAGATGATTGAAAAAAAAGTAAAACAAAGCGGGAACAGCGGTCGGGTCTACCTGCCCCCTGATTGGGTGGGCAAACAGGTTAAAATTATCCGGATAGATTAATCATGGAAGGTCACAAAAAAAAATCATTTACTATACGTACACTGGCGGTCAGAGACCTGTCCCAGGTAGCCGCCATTCAGGAAACGATTACCAAGAAAAAAGTCTCCCCTGAAAAAAGGGCCGTCCTGAAAGAACAGATTACTAAAGAAGGCAATATCAGCCTGGTGGCAATAGCGGAAAACCGGGTAGTCGGTTATGTCATCAGCGAGGTGATGACCAATAGTTTTGGGCTGGATCAGGGCGGCTGGATAAAAAATTTAGGTGTACTCCCCAAATACATGGGAAAAGGGGTTGGTCAGGCTTTGGCCAACCATCTTTTTGAGGCTTACCGAAAGAAAGGGATCACCGAAATCTTTACAGCCTCCCGCTGGGATTGGGGCGACCTGCTTTCCTTCTTTAAATCCATCGGTTTTGATCGCAGTAGCTTTATCAACCTATACAGAAAGTTGGACAGTTAGACCCCGCTGACCTGAACCCCTCATAAGAATCCCTTCTAAAATTTTCTTGCCTGTGATACCGAGCCCCAAACACTTCCCTTCTTATTGGCCGGCCTTTAAAAGCCCCAAGACCTTCTCCACCACCTGGTCTGCGGTCAAACCGAATTTTTCATAAAGGATCTGATAGGGAGCTGAGGCCCCAAAATGATCCAGGCCGATAACGGCCCCTTGATCTCCCACATAACGATGCCACCCTGGAGTCCTGCCGGCCTCGATAGCCACCCGGGTCTTGATCGCCGGAGGCAATATCCGGTCGCGGTACTCCCGGGGTTGTTGCTCAAACAATTCCCAGCAAGGCATACTGACCACCCGAGTAGAGAGGCCTTTTTCTTTCAATTTTTCCATGGCCTCCAAGGCAATAGAGACTTCAGACCCGCTGGCCATCAAAATAACCTCTGGAGTTGAGCCTTCCAGACGATTGAGCACATACGCCCCATAGGCCAGGTTATCGGCCGGGGCCATCAGGTCCCGATCCAGGGTAGGCAGGTTCTGCCTGGTCAGGATCAAGGCGACCGGACCGCCTTCTATTTTCAAGGCCATTCGCCAGGCCTCGGCCGTTTCGTTGGCATCGGCCGGCCGGATGACCGTCAGGTTGGGGATAAGCCGGAGGCCGGCCAGTTGCTCAACGGGCTGATGAGTCGGACCATCTTCTCCCAGGCCGATGCTGTCATGCGTAAAGACATAGATCACCTTCAGGCCCATCATGGCGGCCAGTCGAATCGGGGGCCGCATGTAATCAGAGAAGATCAGAAAGGTGCCGCCATAGGGGATCACCCCCCCGTGCAGGGCCATTCCATTTAGAATGGACCCCATGCCATGTTCCCGAACCCCGAAATGGAAATTTCGTTGATCGTAATGGTCGGCTGCAAAATTAGTGCTGCCTTTTAACATGGTTTTATTGGAAGGGGCCAGGTCGGCCGAACCGCCAATCAGGTTGGGCAGCCTGGAGGCCAGGGCATTAAGAACCGTCCCGGAGGCCACCCGGGTGGCCGTCCCTTTGGGGTCGGCCGGGAAGATCGGGATCTCTTGATCCCAGCCTTCCGGCAGCTTTCCGGTCATGATCTGTTTCCATTCTCCGGCCGGCCCCGGAAAGGCCTCTTGATAGGAAGCCAATAAATTCCCCCATTCCTTTTCTTTCTTTTCCCCGCTTTCAAGGGCCT
>JAZDOU010000254.1:0-19499 GCA_043798385.1 Pseudomonadota bacterium | reverse complement strand
CAAACCTTCTACCTCGAACCTTGTACCTTGCGCCCTGATCCCTGACTTATTAAGGAAATACTGGAATGCTTCTTGAAGACGTTATTGAGTTTCTGCAGAATTGTTCTCCCTTTCAATTGCTTGATCCTTTGACCCTGGAAAAAGTCGCCCGGGATATCTCCTTGGAATTTTACCCTCGAGACACGGTGATCTTGACGCAAAACGGACCGCCCAGCAACTCCTTAAGGGTTATCAAAAAAGGTACGGTCAAGGTCCTTATGGGGTCCGAAGAGGGTGAGGAAATCGTTCTGGAATATAAAGGGGAAGGGGACAACTTCGGTTTCCTCTCCCTGATCGGTCAGGACCGTCAGAGAACCACGGTAAAGGCCGTGGAAGACACCCTCTGTTACATCATCCTGAAAGAACGGGTCTTAAAACTATTGGAGTCCAGTCGGGCCTTTACCGAGTATTTCATGTCTTATCTCTCCCGCTATGTGGACCGCACCTATCAGGGAATGCATACCAAAAGCCTCTATTATGGCCCTGCCGACCGTTTATTGTTTACCACCAAGGTGGGTAAAATCGCAGTCACTCCAATCGCTGTCGGGGAAGAGACCACCATTCAGGAGGCCGCCCAGGTTATGGTCCGGCAAAAAATCAGCTCTTTGATCGTGACCAATAAAAACGGCCTGCCCGGAGGGATCATTACCGATCGAGACCTCCGGGAGAAAGTGGTGGCCAAAGGACGAAAGGTTCAAGAACCGGTTAAAAACATTGTCACCCTTTTCCTGATCCGGGCCGATGCCCAGGAGTCCTGTTTCGAAGCCCTGATGAAAATGATCCAGTATAATATCCATCATCTGCTGGTCATCGAAGAAGGCAAGGTGAAAGGGATCATAACCAATCATGACCTGATGCTGCTTCAAGGGACCTCGCCGGTTTCCCTGATCAAGGATATCCAAAATCAACAAAACCCGGCTGGCCTCCAGCCGTTATTTAAAAAAATCAAGCAGGTCATCGGATTACTGCTTAAAGAAAATGTCAAACTGGATCAATTGTCCCGGATCATCTCGGAACTCTTTGATCGTCTCATCCGCAAGGTCATTGACCTGACCGAACGGGAATCAGGGGTCCCTCCCCTTCCGTATTGTGTTCTCGTCTATGGCGTGGAAGGACGCCGGGAACAGTTCTTTCAAACCGATCAGGAATATGCCCTGGTGTATGCCGACCCGCCTTCCAGTGCTGAACAGGGCAAAGCCGATCACTACTTTTCCATTTTCTGGCCTCTCTTCAGGAAAAACTTACAAAAAATCGGCTTCCCCTTTTTGCCCGACCGGTTTTCCGCCGGTCCACTTGAGGGCTGCCGATCCCTTTCCCAATGGAAAACGGTTTTTGAGGAATGGATCCTCCATCCTTCTCCGGAGCATTCTGAGGGATCTTCGGCCTTTTTTGACTCCCGGCCCGTAACCGGCAAGGTCAGCCTTTTCCAGGAAGTCCGGGACGCCCTCCCGTCATACCTCTTGAAGGGAGACCGGAAATACCTGAAATACCAGGCCGCCTTATGCCTTAGAAACCCTGCCCCAGTGGGCTTTCACCAGCATTTTATCGTCGAAAAGGACGGGACCCATAAAGATCGATTGGATTTACGAAACCAGGCCATAATCCCGCTGGTCGATCTGGTCCGCCTTTTTGCCCTGGATTTCGGGATTAAGGAGACCTCGACCCTGGCCAGGATCAACGCCCTGAAAACCAAACATTCCCTGATCAAACAATTCGGCCGGGAACTGGAACATGCCTTTGAATTTATCATGATCCTGGATATCCATCATCAACTGGAAAAGATCCAGGCCGGAGAAGAAGCCGATCATTTCATTTCTCCGGACCAGTTAAGCAATATGGAACGAAAGACCTTACGGGAAGCGTTTCATCTAATCACTCGAATACAGGATTTGATTATCGAATGGTATGAACCTATGCAGGAGATCTCTTAGATGGCCGATCGTTTACTTATCCTGGAGGACGAAGCGACCCTCCGGGAATCTCTAAAAAGAGTCTTTGTGCGGGATGGCTATGAGGTCGAAACGGCCGTCAGCGCCGAGGAAGCCTTAAGTCAGTTGGAACAGGGACCGTGGGATATCATTCTGTCGGATATCTTACTGCCGGGAATCAATGGCATTGAATTCCTGCAAGAGGTCAAAAAAAGGTCCCCTGAAGAAATCGTGATTGTCATGACCGCCTATGCCTCCATTGAAACGGCCGTAGGGGCCCTCAGGGCCGGGGCCTACGATTACATTTTAAAACCGATTATCCATGAAGAGATTAAACGAATCGTCAGGAATGCCTTGAATCTCGGAGTGTTACGAAAAGAAAATCTGAGGTTAAAACGCCAACTTGATGAAAACTATGATTTCGAAAACCTTATCGGCGACAGTCTGGAACTACGAGCGGTCATGAACGAGGTAAAAAAGATCGCCGATTCCAGAAGTAACATCTTAATCCTGGGAGAAACAGGGACGGGGAAGGAATTGGTAACCCGGGCTATCCATTTTAACAGCTCCAGGCGCAACAAGCCCTTTATCCCCATTAACTGTAGTGCCATTCCGGACAATCTCCTGGAATCGGAATTTTTTGGTTATGTCAAAGGGGCCTTCACTGGTGCCATAAATTCCAAAAGGGGGCTATTGGAAGAAGCCGATGGAGGGACTGTTTTTTTAGATGAAATCGCCGAGTTAAACCCGACCTTGCAGGCCAAGTTGCTGCGGGTCATTGATGACCATGAAATAAGGCCTCTGGGATCGACCCAAAGCCGAAAAGTAGATATCCGAATCGTGGCGGCGACGAATAAAGATATTGTCGCGGCCGTTAAGGAAGGCTTATGCCGGGAGGATCTCTACTACCGTCTGAACGTTGTTACTCTGACCGTGCCTCCCTTAAGGGACCGTAAGGAAGACATCCTTCTCCTGGCCAACCATTTTTTAAAAAAATATGCCCAGGAGATCGGAAAACCGGTTAAAAAGATCCTGGACTCCTGTCAAAAAATACTCCTGGATTATCCCTGGCCGGGGAATGTTCGGGAACTCCGAAATATCATCGAACGGGCGGTCCTCCTGGCCGACAGGGATACGATCCTTCCCGAACACCTCCCGGAAGGATTACGGGGCAACAGCTCTTTTATGGCCGAAGTCCAGGACAAGTCCTTTTCTATTGAGAATTATACCAAGGAATTTATCCTTCGCCATCAAACTGCTCTCGGAGAACAGGAACTGGCCGATAAATTGGGGATAACCAGAAAATCCCTGTGGGAAAAAAGAAAAAGATGGGGTCTTCTAAAAAGTTCCCATGTTCAGCCGGGTTAATAGGAAAATAACGGTCCAAGGTGTGCGGTATAGGGTTTAGGGTCTTCCGCCTCACGCCTTCCGCCTCACGCCTCACGCCTTCCGCTTGAGCCAGACAGTTTAATAACAGACTGAAATTATAATTAAAAGTATCTACGTTACTTAATTTCCCATAATTATCCCTCTGTTTGCTACAAAAAGTAACGTGCTTATCTATTTAAATTCGTTAATAATTTTTTTAAAATCCTTCCAATGTTACTTTTTGTAATATTTCCCTACCCGGCAGTTCGCCTTCTTTATTGGACCTGATTCCGCTCCTGTATTTTTTATATTAAAATATCGGCAGGTTATATCAATAAAAGCCTTTTCTGATTA
The DNA here is from genome assembly GCA_043798385.1 of Pseudomonadota bacterium. Taxonomy (GTDB): domain Bacteria; phylum Desulfobacterota; class RBG-13-43-22; order RBG-13-43-22; family RBG-13-43-22; genus RBG-13-43-22. The sequence goes on along the minus strand of JAZDOU010000254.1, from coordinate 15,810 downwards.
TAGGCATAGAACTTGCTCCACAGGAAATACGAAATAGTCCTCCATAAAAAATCACCCACACAAAAAGCATAGGAATGATCATCCAAGAGGCCATCGAATACCTCCAGGTGACCCCGCCCTTCCAAGACTTGGAGGAACCCATTCTCCGGGATATTTCGGGTTCTCTCTCCATAGAAACCTATCCCCGGGGGACTACCATTATCTCCAGTGACGGCTTGGCTCAACAGGCCTACCGGGTTATTCATAAAGGGTCCGTTAAAGTCTTTATCCGGAGGGACAAAAATGAAGAGGCCTTAGTCGAATATCTGGGTGAGGGAGATTCCTTTGGTTACCCTTCTCAGTTTGGTGGGGATGTTTCCCGTATTCAAGTGGTCGCTATGGAGGATACCACCTGTTATCTAATAGGCCGGGACACGATCCTGAATCTCTTTAAGTCCCATCCCCGGTTTGCGGAACATTTTTTTCTTTCCTGCCAGAAAAAAACGATTGACCGGCCCTATCGGGAGTTGAAGAAAAGCAAATTAATGTATGGCGGTGGGGATCGTCTGCTCTTCTCTACTCCCATCGGACAATTAGTCACCCGGGAACTGATCACTGCCTCTGAGGATATTTCCATCCGGGAAGCCAGCGCCCTAATGACTAAAAACGGAAGTGATTCCCTGATCCTCATCAATGCCGTGGGCCTGCCGACCGGGATCATTACCGACAAGGATTTGAGAGACCGGGTGGTTACCAAAGACCGGGACGTAAAGCAGCCGGCCTCCTCGATTCAGAGTATTTCCCTGGTAAAGGCCGAAGCCAACGAGACTTGCATAGAAGCGCTCTATAAAATGGTCCTTTACAATATCCATCACCTCTTGGTTTTGAATAATGGTTCTCTTAAAGGGGTCATTACCAGCCACTGGAAAAATATCAGCCCATACAGGTCTGAGCAAAGGGTCGAACCTGAAAGTCCTTATGTTGGATTTTTTTAAACTCAAGAAGATAAAATCCAGTCCCGAAGCCCTGAGAGAGGGCAGACTTCCGGAGGGGGAAGACCTGTCCCTTGACCAGGCACATTATGCGGTTCTGGATACTGAACTTACCGGACTGGATAAAAAGAAAGATACTATCATCTCTTTCGGGGCCGTCAAAATGGTTGGAGGCAGCATTAAACTGGGCGAATCCTATTACCGATTGGTCAAACCGGGATCGAAAATGAACCACCAGAGCGTGGTGGTCCATGAAATCACCCCTTCGGAGGTCGATCAAAAACCGTCGATTAAGACTGTGCTTCCAGAATTCATTTCTTACTGCGGGACAGATATCCTGGTGGGCCATTTTCTCTCTATTGATTTACATTTCATCAACCGGGAGATGAAACGAATCCTGAAGGCCTCTTTGAACAATCCGGTCCTGGACACCCGGAAAATAGTAGAATGGCTGCGCTGGAATTCTCAGTCTTCCTCATCCGATCCTTTGTTGGCCAAAGACTTTGAGCTCTATGAAATCGCTCGCGCCCAGGGCATCCCGGTCCAGGGGGCCCATAATGCCCTGATGGATGCCTTTATGACCGCCCAGGTCTTTCAAAGATTGATCCCCCAACTATTCAAGGCCGGGATTAAAACCCTGGGGGAGGCCTTGAAAATAGGAAATCCTTATAAGAAATCGCTTTTAAATGGCCATTCGATTTGAAGAGAGGATCAAGGAAAAGGATGACCATAACCTTTCCAAATTTTTCAACTGATTTCAAGGTCAGAAAAAATCTGACCGAGGAGGTGATGAATCGATCCCCGCAGAGGTCACTATTTTGTTTCAGGGTTTTCTGTTCGTTAAAAAGGTGTTTTTAAAATCAATACGTTAAACCATAGGAGGAACTCATGGCAACAAAACAAGATTTACAAGCCTATTGGAAGGAGAACATTACCTGGGTGGTGATCCTGTTAATCATCTGGTTCCTGGTCTCCTACGTCTTCGGGATCATGCTGGCTAATGCGCTGGAAAGCTATTATCTCGGTGGTTTTCCCCTGGGATTCTGGTTTGCCAATCAGGGGTCGATGGTCATCTTCGTGCTGCTCATCTTGGCCTATGTGAAGATCATGAACCGCATAGACCATAAATACGACCTCCATGAGAAATAACGTCCCCATTAAATTGGCTGTTTATCGCCCGACAATTTTTAAATTCTTGAACGAAAGGAAACTATTATGAGCATTTTAGCTTGGACCTGGATAGTAGTCGGGGCATCCTTTGCCCTCTATATCGGCATTGCCTGGTGGGCCAAGGCCAAAACCACCGGCGACTTCTATGTGGCCGAACGGCAGATCCCGCCCATCATGAACGGCATGGCCACCGGGGCCGACTGGATGTCGGCTGCCTCCTTCATCTCCATGGCCGGTCTAATCTCCTTCCTCGGACGGGACGGGGCCATGTACCTGATGGGCTGGACCGGCGGCTATGTCTTGCTGGCCATGCTGCTGGCCCCTTACTTGCGCAAATACGGCAAATATACCGTGCCCATGTTCGTGGGCGAGCGCTACTACTCCAACAGTGCCCGGGTAGTGGCCGTCATCTGCGCCATCTTCGTTTCTTTTACTTATGTGGCAGGTCAGATGCGCGGCGTGGGCATCGTCTTCTCACGCTTTCTGGAAGTAAGCATCAACACCGGCGTGCTGGTCGGTATGGCCATCGTCTTCTTCTATGCCGTCACCGGCGGCATGAAGGGCATCACCTACACCCAGGTGGCCCAGTACTGGGTCTTGATCTTTGCCTACCTGATCCCGGCCATCACCATCTCCATCATGCTGACCGGCTGGCCCATCCCCCAGATCGGCTTCGGTGCCACTCTGAGCGAAGGAGGTCAGAAACTACTTTCGACCGGCCCCGGCTACCTGCTGGATAAACTCGACTTGCTCCAGAAAGACCTGGGCTTTGCAGCCTATACCGCCCAGGGGACCAAGAGCATGCTGGACGTCTTTATGATCACCTTCGCCCTGATGGTCGGCACCGCCGGGCTGCCCCACATCATCATCCGCTTCTTCACCACCCCGACCATCAAAGGTGCCCGGGCCTCGGCCGGTTGGGCCTTGTTCTTCATCGCGTTGCTCTACACCACCGCCCCGGCTGTGGCCGCCTTTGCCCGTTTTAATATGATCCATACCCTGCATAACAAAGACTATGCCTCGGCCCCGTCCTGGTTCAAAAACTGGGAAAAGACCGGCCTGGTGTCCTGGGTGGATAAAAACGGGGACGGGAAGATGCAGTACGGCAAGGGCCTGGCCTTTGAAGGGGCCCCGAAGTTCGCCAAGGACGCGGACGGCAAACCGGTCTTAGGCAAATTAGGAGAACGCGTACTGACAAATAAATCAGTCCCCCTTGAAAAAAGCAAAAATGAACTTCGTATCGACAATGACATCATCGTCCTAGCCAGCCCGGAGATCGCCAAGCTCCATCCGTTTATCATCGCCCTGGTGGCCGCCGGTGGTCTGGCTGCAGCTTTGTCCACGGCCGCCGGTCTGCTGCTGGTCATCGCCGCCTCCTTCTCCCATGACCTGATGAAAAACATCATCAAAAAAGACATGGACGAAAAGACGGAGCTGATCATGGCCCGGTCTGCCGCCGGTGTGGCCGTCATCATCGCCGGGTACTTCGGGATTAACCCCCCAGGATTCGTGGCCCAGGTGGTGGCCTTTGCCTTCGGTTTGGCGGCCTCCTCCTTCTTCCCCATCATCGTCATGGGTATCTTCTGGAAGAAGGCCACCAAGGAGAGCTGCATCGCCGGCATGTTGCTCGGTATGGGCTTTACGGCCGCCTACATCATCTATTTCCGGTTCATTAACCCGGGTATAGACAATGCCGCTCACTGGCTGTGGGGGATCTCGCCGGAAGGGATCGGCACCATAGGTATGCTGATCAATTTTATCGTCATCTATGTCGTTTCCAAGTTGACCAAGGAACCGCCCCAGGCCGTTCAGGACATGGTGGCCAGCCTGCGGTATCCCCGGGATATGGCCTAAACGCGGCCTCTTAACCCTAAAAAATCTTGCTTTTAAAACCTTGGTTTTTGAGCAGGCCATGACACTTAAATTCTAAAGCCTGCCCGGCCCTTTGGGGCCTTGCGGAGCAACCTTTTTTAAGAGATCAGTTTAAGCAAGGGAAGGCCGGTTCAATCTCCTCCACCTCCGGGGGGAGAGGACCGGCCTTTCCTGAAAAAGATTAGAGGGGATTAGGCGCTTAGTAATTAGTTCTCATCCGGAAATGACCTTTCCGGATGGAAACTAATCAACATCGACAAAGTTTTGCCGATCTTTCCGTTATTTTTTTGTTGCCAGCCTTTTTTCTTTGGCAGCAGCAATGGAAAAGGGTAAATTGGTCAGTGAAAACTCTCATAATAACCAAGTCGGATCTGCACACTCGAGGTATAGCCTGAAAAAAATAAAAAGGAGTGAAAAAAACTATGGCTGAAAAAGAAGAAAAAGGCGTTGAAACTTCAGAAGCTGAAATTGCGGTGCACTGGCAGGAAGAGGGATTAGTTTATCCTTCTGTAAAGTTCATTGCCCAGGCCAACATGACCGATGAAACGGTCTATGATCGTTTTTCATTGGAGAATTTTCCAAACTGTTTCAAAGAGTATGCCGATATGTTGACCTGGTACAAGTACTGGGACGAAATCCTCGATACCAGTGATGCCCCCTGTTACAAGTGGTTTAAGGGCGGTTTGATCAATGCCAGCTACAACTGTGTTGACAGACATCTGGCCAAGTACAAGAACAAAACCGCCATCCACTTCGTACCGGAGCTTGAGACGGATAAGACCGAGCATGTCACCTACCAGGAGTTGTATGTCAGGGTGAATGAGTTTGCCGCCATCCTTCAAAATGAATGCGGCCTGAAGGCCGGGGACCGGGTAACCCTTCATTTGCCGATGGTTGCCGAACTACCCATCACGATGCTGGCCTGCGCACGGCTCGGCGTTATTCATTCTCAGGTCTTCGGCGGGTTCAGCGGCCGGGCCTGTGCTGACCGGATCGTTGACTCAAGGAGTGAATACCTGATAACGATGGACGCTTATTTCAGGGCCGGCCAGATTCAAGACCATAAGGAAAAGGCCGATATTGCCCTGGCCGAGGCGGCCAAAGACGGGCAGAAGGTCAAAAAAGTCCTGGTATGGCAGCGTTATCCCGGGAAATATTCCGCCAAGACCCCGATGGTTGAAGGTCGCGATTTCTTTATCAATGACCTGCTGCCGAAATATTACGGCGCCAGGGTTGAGCCGGTAAAGATGCCGGCTGAAGCCCCGCTGTTCCTTATGTATACCAGCGGCACAACCGGAAAGCCCAAAGGCGCCCAGCACAGCACCGGCGGTTATCTGGCTTATGTAACCGGGACATCGAAATACGTTCAGGATATTCATCCTGAAGATGTTTACTGGTGTATGGCCGACATCGGCTGGATTACGGGCCATTCCTATATTGTTTATGGTCCGCTGGCCTTAGCGGCCTCTTCTGTTATTTATGAAGGGGTTCCTACCTATCCGGATGCCGGCCGATCCTGGAGGATTGCCCAGGACCTCGATGTGAATATTTTCCACACCGCACCGACGGCCATCAGGGCGCTGAGAAAGCTTGGTCCTGATGAGCCGAAGAAATACAATTATCACTTCAAGCATATGACCACGGTTGGTGAGCCGATTGAGCCTGAAGTCTGGAGATGGTATCACAAGGAGGTCGGCAAAGGCGAGGCGATCATTGTGGATACCTGGTGGCAGACTGAAAACGGCGGTTTCCTGTGCAGCACACTCCCGGCCCTTAAACCCATGAAGCCAGGCAGTGCCGGCCCGGGTGTACCCGGTATCCATCCGATCGTCTATGACAATGACGGAAACGTCGTTCCGGCAGGGTCAGGCAAGGCCGGCAACATCTGCATCCAAAACCCCTGGCCCGGCATGTTCCAGACCATCTGGGGAGACCGCGACCGTTTTGTCAAGACCTATTTTGAACGATACTGCAAAGACCCGAAGAGCAAGAGATGGCAGGATTGGCCGTATCTTACCGGTGATGCCGCTGTTGTGGCTGCTGACGGTTATGTCCGTATCCTCGGCAGGATTGACGATGTCATCAATGTTTCCGGTCACCGACTGGGGACCAAAGAGATTGAATCCGCTGCGATGACCCACCCTGATGTGGCCGAGGCGGCGGTTGTTCCTGTTAAGCATGAGATCAAAGGCTTAGAACCGGATCTGTATATTGCCCTGAAACCCGGCAAAGAAGCCTCTGAAGCAGTTGCCAAAGCCATATCACAGTGTGTCGTCAAGGAAATCGGCGCAATCGCCAGGCCGAGAAAGGTCTGGATCGTCCCTGACATGCCGAAGACCAGGTCAGGAAAGATCATGCGTCGTGTACTTGGCGCTATTTCAAACCACGCTGATGTCGGCGATGTTATGACGCTGGCCAATCCTGAAATTGTCGAGGCCATTCTCAAGATGAATAAGGAATCAGGCCTGTAAGAAGCAGTTCGAAGGGTAACTATTTCTCCACAGGACATTAAGAGTGAAAATATAATTTGGTTTTTGATCAAAAAAGTTTTATGGTTTCAACATTAAACTGTTTAATTAAGGAAAGACTGTAGCACAAAAAGAGGGTTCCAGGATTCAATCCCGCCAAAGGCGGGACTCGAATCCTGGAATCCTTGAATCCTCGACCACAGGGAAAAATTAATGGACAAATTCTTTATTAACGAGCAGGATACAGCACTGTTTATTATAGATATCCAGGATAAACTGGCGGCGGCCATGAGACACAAGGGACAGGTGGTCAACAACACTCTCCATCTGATCGAATTGGCCAAGCTTCTACAGATCCCCATCCTGGCGACCGAGCAGTACCCTAAGGGACTTGGACCGACCCTGGCGGAAATTAGAGAAGCCTTGCCGGTTTATGCCCCTTTTGAAAAAGGGTCTTTCGATTGCTGTCAGGAAGCGGGATTTCTGGATAAGGTCGCCGCTCTGGGCAGAAAAAAGCTGCTCCTGACCGGCATGGAAACGCACATCTGCGTCTTACAGACCGGTCTCGGGCTGATGAAGGCCGGCTATGTAGTCCAGGTGATCCAGGATGCGGTTTGTTCCCGGACAAAAAATAATTTCGCCACCGGGATTTCAATCCTGGACCGGGCCGGAGCGGTGATCACCGGGACTGAAACGGTCTTATTTCAACTGCTCCAAAAGGCCGGGACCGAGGCCTTTAAGGCCATCTCGAAACGGATAAAATAAATACTATTTTTAGGATTCTAGTGAACGGCACGGAACGTATACCCCTCGAATCCTGGAATCCCTATTTTTGAAATAACAGAATGCGGGAAAATGCTTTTTATGACAGGTTGCTCAAAAAGGTCCTGGGCTTCTCAAGGAAGCCTTCTTTAAGGTCGGCTAAGCCGACCGGCTACAAGGCGTCCTGAAATCCCGAGGAATGAGTCGTACAGTGAAGTACGTCGCAATAAGCCTGCCCCGCTGAAAAGCGGGGAGGGATGAAGGCAACGCAGTAGATGGGCCTTTTTCAGCAACCTGATCATTCATCAGGAGGCAATTATGATCTATCAGGAAGCCTTTCAGGAATCCATCGAAAATCCGGAATCTTTTTGGGGAAAAGCGGCCGAAGAAATCGTTTGGGAAAAAAAATGGGATAAGGTCTTGGATAACTCCAATTCCCCTTTCACGAAATGGTTCCCCGGCGGCCGGTTGAATACCTGTTTTAATGCCGTTGATCACCACGTCAATCAGGGCCGGGGAGATCAGGTGGCCGTCATTTACGACAGCCCGGTGACCAAGACCATTCAAAAATTTACCTTTTCCGAGCTTAAAGACCGGGTCGGCCGGATAGCCGGATTCCTGAAAGGTCTGGGCGTTGAAAAAGGAGATACGGTCCTGATCTACATGCCGATGATCCCCGAGTCCCTCATGTCCATGCTGGCCTGCGCCCGCTTAGGGGCGATTCATTCAGTGGTTTTTGGCGGATTTGCCCCCAAAGAGCTGGCCGTCCGCATAGACGACGCCAAACCAAAGGTCATCCTGTCGGCCTCCTGCGGGATCGAGGTCCAACGAATCATCCCCTACAAACCATTTTTGGATGAGGCCATCGAGATCGCCGCCCACAAACCTGACAGATGCGTCCTGGTGCAAAGACCTCAGGCCAAGGCCGAGTTGAAGGCCGGACGAGACCTGGATTGGGTGGACCTGGAAGCCTCGGCCCAACCGGCCGATTGTGTTACCGTAGAGGCCACTGATCCCCTGTATATCCTCTATACCTCGGGAACTACCGGCAAGCCCAAAGGGATTGTCCGGGACAACGGAGGTCATGCCGTGGCCTTGAAGTGGTCCATGAAACACATCTATAATATCTATCCCGGCGAGGTCTATTGGGCCGCTTCGGATGTGGGCTGGGTAGTGGGGCATTCCTATATTGTCTACGCTCCGTTATTTATCGGGGCCACCACCATCATTTATGAAGGCAAACCGATCGGCACCCCTGATCCCGGGGCCTTTTGGCGGGTCATCTCCGAACACCGGGTCAAGGCCCTCTTTACCGCCCCGACGGCCTTCCGGGCCATCAAACGGGAAGATCCCCAGGGGAACTTCTTCAAACCCTATGACATCTCCAGGTTCGATGCCTTGTTTCTGGCCGGGGAACGCCTGGATCCCGATACCTATTATTGGGCCTCCGAACTCTTAAAAAGACCGGTCATCGACCATTGGTGGCAAACCGAGACCGGCTGGGCCATTGTCGGAAATTTCCTGGGCCTGGAATTCTTCCCCATAAAACCCGGTTCAGCGACCAAGCCCATGCCCGGATATAATATCAAAATCCTGGATCCCAATACCGGCCAGGAATTAGGGCCCAATCAAAACGGGATGATTGTCGTCAAACTGCCTTTGCCGCCTTCTAATTTACCGACCCTCTGGCAGGACGACCAGCGATTCCTGGAATCCTACATGAACCCTTTTCCCGGCTATTACCTGACCGGAGACGGCGGTCACATGGATGAGGAAGGGTATGTTTTTGTCATGGGCCGGGTCGATGACGTGATCAATGTGGCCGGCCACCGTCTCTCCACCGGTGGGATGGAAGAGGTCCTCTCCAGGCATCCCGACGTGGCCGAGTGTGCTGTCGTGGGCGCCGGTGACAACCTGAAAGGTCAGGTCCCGGTCGGTTTCGTGGTCCTCAAAAGCGGGGTTACCAAGTCCCATAACGAAATCATCTCAGAGATCGTTCAGATGGTTCGAGGGGATATAGGTGCCGTGGCCTCTTTTAAAAAAGCCGTCGTAGTGGCCCGCCTCCCCAAAACCAGATCGGGCAAAATCCTTCGCGGCACCATGCGCAAGATTGCCGACGGGGAACCGTATTCCGTCCCTTCGACCATCGATGATCCCGCTACCCTGGATGAAATCGGCCAGGCCTTGAAAACCATCGGCTACGGAAAGTAGATCAAAGGGAAGGAACTAAAAATGAAAAACAGGTTCACCCGGCTTAGCCTATTTCTCCTCCTTATACTGTTTTCCTCAAACCTTCTCTGCCTGGCAGCCGAACCGCCGCCGGCCCAGGGTCCGCTCGATATCCTGATTGTTTCCGGGACCATTACCACTGTCCAGGGCAAAGGAATCAGGGAGGCCCAGGTCCACTTCTTCCTGAATGGCAAAAAACTTGAATTAAAGGAGGAAATTTCCACCTCCAAGGAAGGGCATTACAAGGCTGAAATTTCCTTACCGGCCGGCAGCCTGCCGGCTGCCCGGGTGGAAATGCAGGTCGGCAAACCCTCTTATCAAGAGTCCCAACGGCAGCTCTTGGAGCCCATAGTGAAAAGCCGGACGGACTCCAAGGGCGGCAGCACGTATCTGGGTCATCAAAATCTGACGATCAAAAGGGCCCTCTCTCCGGCCTTCTGGATCGCCACCCTGGTGCTGTTTCTGGTCTATGTCCTGATCGCCTTAGAGATCATGCACCGCACCCTGGCCGCCCTCCTGGGCGCCGCCCTCCTGCTGTTTATCACTTACACGGCCGGCACCTTCAACACCAACTATATCATCCTGACCTTCGAAGATGCCATGAAGGCCATGGATATGAACGTCATTTTTCTCCTCATGGCCATGATGATCATTGTCGGGGTGATGAAGAAGACCGGGGTCTTTCAGTGGCTGGCCTATAAATCCTTTCAAGTCGCCCGGGGCAACATTTTTGCCCTCTCGGCCATACTGATGTTTGTCACCGCCGTCACCTCGGCCTTTCTGGACAATGTTACCACCATGCTGCTGATCATCCCGGTAACGATTGAGATTGCCGTGACCCTCAAACTCAACCCGGTGCACCTGCTGCTCCCGGAGGTCTTTGCCTCCAATGTAGGGGGCACGGCCACCCTGATCGGGGACCCGCCCAACATCATGATCGGCTCCTACGCCAAGCTGAGTTTCATCGATTTCGTCGACAATCTGACCATAATCTGCCTGATCTGCCTAGCGGTATCCATCGTCTATTTTCTGTATTGGTATAAAAAGGGCTATTTGAAGGCCGAGGTCAAGGATGTGCCCAAGATGATCGAACGGCTCCGGGAGGAATACCAGATTACCGACCTGAAACTGCTGCTGTATTCCGGGATCGTGTTGGGAATCACCATTTTTCTCTTTATCATCCACGGGGCCCTGCACATGGAGCCCAGCATTGCCGCCCTGGTCGGGGCCTCCATCCTGCTGGTGATCAGCCGGGTGGATATTGTGGAGATGCTGGAGCACGAGATCGAGTGGCCTACCCTGATCTTCTTTATGATGCTTTTTATCGTCGTAGCCGGGGCCGAGGAAACAGGTTTGATTCAGATGATTGCCGACTGGGTGAAGGACGTCTCCGGAGGGTCCCTGGTGGTGGCCATATTGATGATCCTTTGGGTCTCGGCTATTGCCTCGGCGATTATTGATAATATCCCCTTTACGGCCACCATGCTGCCCATTGTGGCCTACCTGACCACAGTCATCCCCGGGGCTCAGAGCGGGGTGCTCTGGTGGGCCTTGGCCCTGGGGGCCTGTCTGGGCGGTAACGGGACCATGATCGGGGCCAGCGCCAATGTCGTTACGGTCGGCATGGCCGAACGGGCCGGCTATCCGATTTCTTTTATGTATTATATGAAGGTGGCGGCCATTCCCATGTTGATCACCATCGTGTTGTGTTCCTTCTGGCTGTTGTTGGTGGAGATGTAAAAAACAATCCGAGTTGCGGATTGCTAATTGTCTTAACTCGTTCTCATCCGGAAAGGTCGTTTCCGGATGAGAACATACTCGCAACCCGTAACCCAAAAAGGAGTAAATATGTCCTATAAAATGATCGTCTGCGGAGTGACCGGGTCGGCCCATGGGCAAAAGGCAGCCCAGGAGGCCGCTCGGCTGGCCAAGGAAAACCAGGCAGGATTGATCTTTGTTTATGCTGTCGACACCACCTTTCTCAGGGGCATTACCATCCAATTGACCCCTGAATTCGCAGACAAGACCTTGGAACATCTGGGAGGCCATATCCTGGATAACGCCGAGGAGATTGCCCTGGCCCAGGGAGTGACCCCCAAAAAAATCATTCGAATCGGAGCCGTCCTCGAGGTCTTGAAACAGGTCATCCAGGAAGAGAAAGCCGATCTTTTAGTCTTGGGCCACGAAGAACGATCCTTTTTTGAAAAGGTCCTTTTTAAAGGAGAGGTTGAAGACCATATCGGGGAATTAACCAACCAAACCGGGGTTTCGGTCATTGTCGCCAGATAGGCTTGCCCGCCTCGTAACAACCAAAAGAGGTTTCATTAAAAAAATCTTGTCAAAACTGGAAAAATAATGAATAAAAAGACATGAATAAAAAAAGCTGCATTTCCAGGGCACTTTGTTTTTTGGTAATGTCATTTTTCCTGGTTGAATATTTTGAGCCCTCGGCTATCGGTATACGGGCCAATGTTTCCCCTGATTCAACTAACTCTGCCTCAACCAGCACTAAACAATCCAGTTCTCCCGGTTCTAACCTGTCCACTCCTCATGCCATGATCAGGTTCATTACGTTTAGGTTTGAGCATACATTTCCGGAGTTTTATCTTCCTTTTTTCAATCAGTCACAAAGGAAAGAAATCCTTTCCATCGAAATCGATCATCCCCCGGCCTAACTCCTGTACTGATAATCCTATTGGTCAAGATCCTGGCTCAAGAAGAAATGCTGGGACCTTTTTATTGGTTTTCCAAAGAAAAAGAGAGCCATCTTTAAACCCTGACATCCTTGGCTTTACACCAACGAGGAGCCATTGCAGATGAATAAACTGTCAGGCCTGACCGGAAAGGAGGAGGATATGGGACTTTTTAGTAAATGGGGCAGTAAAGAAAAAGAGTATGCCGAACTGGACAGCAACAGTCCGAGTGCCGCTTTTCTGAGCAACCTCCAGCAGAATCTTGAACCCTTCGTCAAGTCGGTTTCGGATCCCCTGGAGATTATTCCTTCCCAGGAGGCGGCCTATATTTTTGTGGGCAAACCGCCTAAAGTGTTTGGATTTGTCTGGATCCAGAAGGACGGTGTGTTCAATATGAAAAAGGTAGTCGCAGAAAAGGGCATTCCCATAACCGACTATCAACTCCTCTCCGATGAATTACGGGATGCCTATACCCGCAGTCAAGACGCGGAGCGCTATTCGGCCAAACTTGGGGGAAAAAAGATCATTGTAACGCCCTCCGATAGCCTGGTTAAAGAGGTTGAAAGCATCGTTAAAAAACTTGAGAAATAACCCCAACCCGGACCAGCCGGAACCAAAATTATATATTCGAAACGTTTTACATACCTTGGTTGGTCCGGGTCAACGGCTCGTTCTTCAATAAATTCTTTCCATTTTGCGTAGAATTTTATTCTTAAGTCACTAATCGCTTTAGTCTATCCGCTAAATTGTCTCGGCAGGGGCCGGAAAAAAATCGGCCCCTGCATCATATTGTCTCCAACCTTGCCCTGCGAATACCCAACAAATCATTGACAGACCTGGAATTCCTAGTAAAATAAACTCATCTTCTAAAACCGAGCAAACCTCTCCCCGGTATCCGGTTTATCCCGGGAAGGGAACCGGATTGGGACTTTCGACCATGAGCCAAACCTATTCTCTGTTAGTCGCCGATGACGAAAAAATCATCCGCGAAGGAATCCTGCGTATCCTGGCTAAAGAACCGGTCCGCATTACTACGACCGAAAACGGGCTTAAGGCCTGGGAAGCCCTCCAACAAGAAACCTTTGATCTCCTCCTGGTAGATTTAATGATGCCCGAGATGGATGGGATGGAGCTCTTGAAACGGGTAAAAGAGCACCGTCCCGATCAGATTGCCGTCATTATTACCGGGCACGCCACCATTGAAGCGGCGGTTGAGGCCATGAAATTTGGGGCCTATGATTTTATTACCAAGCCCTTTATGCCGGATCAATTACGTCTGGTGGTTAGAAGGGCCCTGGAAAAACGGGCCCTCGAGATCGAGGCCAAATACCTCCGGGAAGAACGGGAAAAAGGCCTTAAAGACATTGCCATGGAAAAGAGCCGCATCCAAACCATCATTCATTGTATGGCCAGTGGAGTCCTGGTCACCGATCGAGATCAGATGGTGGTCCTCCATAATCCGGCCTTGACCCACTTATTTAAAATACCGGGCGACCCCCTGGTAGGCCGCCCCCTGCCGGAGACCTTTTCTTTAAAAGCCCTGTCGGAGGCTATTGCTCAGGTAGTGGCAGGTGATGGGCCACAGACCATTTCCCGGGAGTCTTCTTTAGATGATCATGATCAGGTTTATCTAAGGGCCCACACGGCAGCCGTCACCGGCGATGGCGGAGAAGTTCTGGGGTCGGTATCGGTAATAGAGGACATCAGCTATTTGAAGGCCCTGGATCAAATGAAAAATGAGTTTGTGGCCATGGTCGCCCATGAACTCAGGGCCCCTCTTTCCGCCATCCAACAACTCACCTCGGTCATCCTGGAAGGTCTGGCAGGTGATGTAACGGATAAACAACGGGAACTCCTGGGCCGCTCCCAGGAACGGACCAAGGGGTTGTTGGATTTGATTCGAGATCTACTGGATATCTCCAAAATGGAAACCGGCCGTTCCTTTCAGCAAAAAGAACCCTTGAATCTCTTGCCGTTAGCGGAAAAGACCATCGGTTTGATGCTCCCCCAGGCCGAGGCCAAAAAGCAAACCTTAGAACTTCAGGCCCAGCCGGACCTCCCTTTCATTAATGCCGACCCTCAAGCCATGGAGGAGATCCTGACCAATCTGCTCTCCAATGCCATCAAGTACACGCCGGAAAAAGGAACCATTCAAATGGGATTAAAACCGAAAGAGGGCTATCTCCTGATCCAGGTTTCAGATAACGGGATTGGCATCTCTCCGAAGGATTTATCCCGGATCTTCGATAAATTTTATCGGGTAAAAAGTGAAAAAACCAGGCAGATCGTCGGAACCGGTTTAGGCTTGCCCATTCTCAAACAACTGGTAGAGGCTCACCTGGGCTATATTGAGGTAGAGAGTCAACCGGATCAGGGAACAACCTTCAAGGTCCTGATCCCATCAATCCCAAAAGAAAGGATTGTCCATGACCCTAGGTCTTCTGAAACAAAGTGAGTTATTTAAAAAAGTGCCTCCCGAAGAGCTGAAAGTGCTGGCTCTCCTGGCCAAACCAAAGGCTTTCGATCCGGGAACGATCATCTTTTCTCAAAACACCCTGGCCGAAAAGATCTATGTCCTGGATCAGGGGTTGGTGGCCTTAAAAACCTCCTTCTCCGGTGGCCTGGAAATTACCTACGAAATAATAAAAAAAAGGGGGGATTCCTTCGGTTGGGCGTCCTTGTTCGAACCCTTTCAGCATACCACCACGGCTATCTGCCTGGAAAAATCGCAAGGTATCGTTTTCGAGCGAAAGCAGGTCTACCGGCTCTTCCCGCAGCATCCCCTTCTGGGATTTAGAGTTATGCAAAACTTATGTATTCTGCTCGCCAGACGGCTGGAACGGACCCGCCGGCTCCTGGTCGGTCAGATGTAAAACAGAGGGATTTTTTGGGCATCGGGGCTTAACAAGGTGTAAGGATCTGACAATGAAAAAAATAAAAATTGGCGGGATCATTGAACATACCGAACTGAGCCTGATCAGCATTGAAAACATTCCCGACCGACCCGGCATCGCCGCTTTGACCTTCCAGGCCTTGAGCTATCGGGGAATCAATGTCGAGTTTATTATGCATTGTCTCAACCAGAAGGGGAAGAGCCAGGTCATCCTATGCATCTCCCATTCGAAAAGTGATGAGGCCTTGGCGGTTTTAGATGATCTGAAACCCCGGATCGGTGATCCGGAACTTTTTCTAAATTCCAATATTGCCGTGGTTTCCATTTTTGGACCCCATTTCAGGGAACGCCCCGGTATCGCCGGGATGTTATTCTCCGCCCTGTATTCCAAAGGGATTAATATCATGGGTATCAGCACCTCCATCTCAACCTGTTCGTGCGTTATTCCTTCTTCCGAACTGTCAAGGGCTGTTGAGGCCATCGGAGAGGCCTTTGAGATTCCGGGTGGGGAAGAGTAGTTCGGAATTCCGAGAGGAACAGAAACCGACTGGATGGGGCCTTAAAAAAAAATTTGAACAAATCTCCATCATCTGATAAATAGACTGAAGACGTTTGGTTTAATCTGAGATCTGACAAGGAGGTACCATGGAGAAAAAGAGAATTCTCATCGTAGATGATGACCCGGATTTGGTTGAAACCGTCAGTATGATGCTCGAAGCCAGGGGATATGCCCCTCTCCCGGCCTACGGCGG
>JAZDOU010000249.1:0-5215 GCA_043798385.1 Pseudomonadota bacterium | reverse complement strand
GTCGGATCCAGCTACGGAGGGCTGATGGCCGCCGTGTATGCCTGTCTGCATGAAGAACGGGTAAAAAAACTCATCCTTCTCGCGCCGGCCCTGCACTCAGAGCTATATCAACCCTGTCTGAAAAAGAAGTTGTCTATGCCCATCACCATATTTCACGGCCGGCAGGACGATGTGGTGCCCCTGGAGAAGGTACGGGCTATCGCCGAGCAGCTTTTCATGAATCTCAACTTCAACGCGGTAGAAGACGATCATTTTCTGCATGATACCTTTCCAACCCTGGAGTGGGATAAACTCCTCAGTCTTGAGGATTTGCCGTCCGTCCGATAATATAAAGGGAGACAAGGAGGAAGTGGTTAACAAATTTCCGATGAATTAGTTCCAAAATAGATTATTAAAGAACAGGCCAAGAAAACATAAAAGTCATCGAAACAAAGGAAAAGGAGAACCAAAATGAGACAGGTGAAAAACAAAAAGGCAACCGCTGAAAAGGACAAAATAGCCGGTCTGCCGCCGATACAGATAGCCCTGGACCTGCTCGACCTGCCCCGGGCTATCCAGATAGCCAGGGAAGCCGTCAACGGAATCCTGGCCGAAACCGATGGAGATATCTCCAGGGTCTGGATAGAAGCCGGAACCCCTTTGATAAAATCCGAGGGCATGAATGCGGTGCGCGAGCTGCGTAAGGAGTTCCCCGGCCACACTATTTGCGCTGACATGAAAGTGATGGACGCAGGAGGGACTGAGGTTGAGATGGCTGCCAAAGCAGGCGCCAACGTTGTATTTATCCTCGGGGTCTCCCCGGACTCCTGCATCTCGGAGGCGATTCTCGCCGGTAAGAAATACGGCGTCAAGGTTGCCGCCGATATGATTTCCGTCAAAGACCCTGAGGCCCGTGCCGTAGAATTGGAAAAAATGGGCATTGACATCGTCAATATCCACGTCGGGCTCGACCAACAGGTGCTGGGCATCAAACCAATCGACTTAGTCAAAAGAATATCCAAGGCCGTTTTCGGCAAGGTGATGATTTCAGCCGCCGGCGGCTTGAATAGCGAAACGGCGGTGCAGGCCTGGGGCGCCGGAGCGGATATCATTATTGTCGGCGGCTCACTCTACAAGGCAAAAAGGCCGGAAGAATACGCCAGGGCAATCGTGAAGTCACTGAAGACCGGCAAGCCCATCGCCAGCAAGGAATTTATCAAATACGATAAAGAACACATTGCGGAAGCGTTTATGAAGGTGAGCACGGCCAATATCAGTGACGCCATGCACAGAACGGGCGAACTTAGAGGCTTGACACCGGTCTGGGTGGGTGAACCCGGCAAAATGAAATTCGCCGGGCCGGCCGTGACTGTCAGGACGTATGACGGCGACTGGAGCGCCCCGGTCCAGGCCATCGACCGCTGCAAGAAGGGTGATGTGCTGGTAATCGACGCCTGCGCGGGCCAGACGGCAATCTGGGGCGAACTGGCAACCAATAGCTGCATCACTATGGGAATCGTCGGTGTGGTTATAGACGGGGCCGTGCGTGACATCGATGATATCCGCAAGCTGCAGTTCCCTCTCTTTGCCCGCCATTTCACGCCGACCGCCGGGGAACCCAAGGGTTTCGGCGAAATCAACGCTCCCATCGAGGTCTGCAACAGGCACGTAGAGCCGGGGGACTGGATTATCGGGGACGAGAGCGGGGTGGTAGTGGTGCCGGGCAACCTGGCCATGGAAATGGCCAATCGCGCCATCGACGTCAACGAGAGAGAAAACCGCATCCGTGAAGAAATCCAGCGTGGTTCGACCCTGGCGAAAACCCAATACTTGGCAAAATGGGATCTGAAGAAGTAAGGTCGTTCTGGGCGATAATACTCGGCATTGGGTCCGACCAGGACAAGGAATTGAAAAGAAGTTTCTAAGGACAACCTCAATACCGCTATGAAAAAGAATAGGGGCCTCAATCTTTACCATTTTCCCTATCTGCTTCTCACCTTAGCGGTGCTTTTCTGGTCGGGCAATTTTATTGTGGGCCGAGCCGTGAGGGCGGATATCCCTCCCATCGCCCTGGCCTTTTGGCGTTGGACGTGGGCCTCCCTAATCCTATTTTTTTGGGCCTGGCCTCATTTGAAGCGCGACTGGAAGATCGTCCGACAAAACGGGCCGATACTAATTCTGTTCTCCATCACAGGAGTCGCTTCTTTCAATACCCTGGTCTACACCGGCCTTCACTTCACCATCGCCCTGAATGCCTTTCTGATGCAGGCAATGATGCCGGTTTTGATCGTGTTCATGTCCTATCTTTTATTTGGGGAAAAACTCACCGGTAGGCAGACAATCGGAGTAGCGCTTTCTTTAGTTGGTGCCTTGATCATCATTATACAAGGTAATCCGGAAATACTGCTTTCTTTGTCATTAAATCAGGGGGACCTCCTTATTTTCGTGGCCGTAATGTGCTATGCCGGATATTCGGTGATGTTGCGCAAGCGACCCTCAATCCATCCACTCAGTTTCTTGGTGGTTACCTTTATCATCGGCTCATTGATCCTATTGCCGGGCTATCTATGGGAGACCCTTACCGTCAGGCCCGTCCCGTTCAACCGTTCCACCTTTCTGGCCGTCGGTTATGTGGCCATTTTCCCCTCCATTGTCTCCTATTTCTGTTTTAACCGTGGGGTAGAATTGGTCGGCGCCAATCGAGCCGGATTGTTCATGTATCTCATGCCCGTATTCGGCAGTCTGTTGGCCATAGCCTTCCTGGGCGAATCTCTGCGATGGTTTCATGGCGCCGGTGTTATCTTGATCGCCGCCGGTATCGTCTTGGTTACCGTTTCAAAGAAATAGCGGCAGACTGATAATTCGCCGACAATCCGAAGGCTCCGGCCACTGTCAAATCAAGTCTCCTTCAGGACACCCCCGTTCATTTTAATGGTCTGATGACATTCTTACCACAAAGGTCCAGACACTTGTAATACCACTCGGATACTTGTTCGGTACATTTTTTATTACTTTGCTCACACGATATAGTATTTCCCTGGTTTCGGTGAAGGCAATTTTCAAATTCTGTCCGGCATATGGTGGCCAGGCGCTCGGCCTCTTTATGGCAATAGGGGGAACAATCACTGGTCGGTCCTTGAGGGGAAAATTCTCCCAGTCTTTTTCCTTCCTGGTTTTGAGCCTCTGAAACCTGTATTGCCCCAGAGATGATCCCTGAGAGGAACAGCAGGGCTATTACTGAAAGAGGAATAGATTTATTATTAAATCGGCACATGGGTCTCCTTTGGAATAAAGTCTTTCTTTTCGGGGCATTCGTCTGAAATTTCCCTGTCAGTTACTTTTTTTCTTGTTCCTTTCCTCCCATTCTCTCAGTTTGTTGAGTTCATCTAATGATTTTTCTTCCCAAGAGGGCAGCTTCTTTTTTGTATTGTCAAGCAGCTCTTCTTTAATGAGTTGGCCTGCCTGTATGAATAAAAGCACTTCCTTTTCATAAACGGATCCATAGCCCATGTGGATGTACATTAACTGTTTCCCCTGGGGAATTCTTAACGTTCCGGTAAACCAATCTGCCTTAACGGGTTCCTTCCGGCCTGGAAAAAGGATCGAGAGGTTGATTTCGGCCGGCTTTGAGGCGCAGGTTCCTTCCTCTATTTTATGGAGATATAAGAATCCGTCTTCAATCTTCCAGGTGGCCACATAGCCCCGCCAACAAGCCGTGCAAGTGCGCACGAACAAATGATAAGGCCGTGGGTTTTTTTCATTGAAGAAGGACTCCAGCGGGTTGCTGAAGATAGGATAGGTTTCTCCGTTATAAATCAAATAATCCGGGATCTGGGCGGTAGAAAAAACATCGGTTGGCTGTAATAAAACAAAAAGAAAAGAAATAACTAAAAAGTTCCTGATCGTTTTCATCTTTTCCCGCCCTTTCGCCTCTCCCAGTAAATCTTGTTCTCCCGGATGATATCTAAGACTTTCATCAGTGAAGAAGCCCCGGCAGCCAGGCAATGAATATAGTTCCAGGGATCCTTCTCTTCTTTTGAGGGTTTTAAGTATTTAACCAAATCCTGAATGACTATTTTACCGATTAAGTCGCTGGTCGCACTCCCGGCACCCCCACATCCTGAAAGAGAATCAACCTGCTTTTCGATAGTAGCCCAAAACCCGATTTCCTCTTCGGCTAATACCCTCGCTCCGCCTTGGATCTGAACATTATTAATATATTGATCGGCTTTTGATTTCAACTCAGCCGATTCGATCTTTGAAACCGATTCTCTGGCGCCTGACAAATTCCTGTTCACTGCCTGTATTTTGGCTATCTCATAAAAAGCCTGACTTCTCAGCTTCCATTCAAATGGCTTTCCATAATGAGCCGCCAAGGCCTTAGTAATAACCCCGGCGGTTTCGGTGGCTAATTTTATATTTCCGGTTAAAGCCAGATATTGAGCCGTTTCATAATATCCTTCCGGCCCGATCAGAGAGGCTGTTTCCATAGCCTCAACGATTTTTCCATTATTCAACTGTTGTTTTAAGAGTTCTATTAACAGCCTCTCTGATTTGATCCCCATAGCGATCTGTTTTGCAGAGAAGATATCACCCTTCTTGATTTCGAAGGCGACCATCTCTTCCAGAACGGGTCTCTGTTGCGAGGCCGCAATTTTTTCAAGGGTTAGCTGCGCTTTGGTTTTCTCTCCTAACCGGATCTGGGCAAAGGCCAGACATAGATCAACGGACCGGTTTAATCCTTTGGGGTTTCCATAAACCGTCTCTCTGGCCTTTTCCGCGACGTTGAGCAATTTCCTGGCATTCGTTTCCACAACGATTTCCAGTTCAGCAATTCTTTTCCGCACCGGATCAATATTAGGGGCCTTGGGATAAGAGGCCGTATAGGCCAAGTACCAGGGGATAGCCGACGCTTCCCGCCCACCGGCCTTATCATAAGCCAAGGCCAGATTAAACAGGGCCTGGGGTGAGGTGGAGTCGGTTTCTCTCGCCTGGTTGAAATATTTGACAGCCAACACGAAGTCCTTTTGGCTGGCTGCAGCCAGGCCACGGGACATAGAGTCTTGGAAGGTAATTTTCTTTAGTTCGGAATCTTTCTTTTGTTCAGAGACCTTATCGACAACAGGTTTATAGCGCTCTTTTTTTATTAATTCTTCTGCTATACTCTTAAGGAAATATTCTATTTGATCCGCGGGAGGATTCCCCTCAGAAGGAATTTGAATTCGGGATCCAACAG
>JAZDOU010000242.1:0-3192 GCA_043798385.1 Pseudomonadota bacterium | reverse complement strand
GCCCCAATGGGCTTAGTTTTGATGGTGAGCAAGAAAAATGTATTGAAAGGATGGAGCACGTCAAAGAATTCGGTCAAGAAAGGTCATTTCTTCTACGTATTTGGGAGACCAATATGCCGTCTTCATGATCGGAGAACCCTTACCTGAGCATTTTGAGTTTTGTCTGAGATGTTACGGTTATAAAATCCAATTTTTTCACGCCTTCTGAGGGGTTACAGGTTAGAGTAACCCCTGATGAACAGGTTAAATTTGCAGGCTCCTGGGGCTTAACTGCTTTTTGTTTGCGTTTCAGTAGGCGGGTTCATTGACCGGCAAGTGCTCCAAAAGTCCCGCCTTGCCTGCCTGCCGGTAGGCAGGTAGGCAAGGCGAGTTTCACAAATCCGAATTTGAGCCTTGATTTATCCGGAGTTTTTTATTAAATTAAGGGTGGATGCGAAACCGACTATCCCTACATTCGATAGCAAGGTTTACCCGGAGCTTGTAAGAAGGGGAGTTTTCAAGAAGAGTTATCGTGAATCTGCAAGGGGTCCCATCGTCTAGTGGCCTAGGACACCGGCCTCTCACGTCGGTAACACGGGTTCGAGTCCCGTTGGGACCACCAATTAATTAGTAGGGCAGGGTTGGGTCACCATTTTTTTAGAATCGTTCAAACACCGACTTTTTCTCATCGAAGGTCTTTTGAACGAATCTTGCCTGAGAGTATTCAAGGTATTTGTTCGGTGATTCTTACAAATCTTCAGGGGCAAGGCCGGTAGGCTTAGCAATCCGCGCCAACATTTTCGGTCCGATCTCTTCACGATCATGAAATGCGAAAACGTAATCAGGCCAACCGGGACGAGTAAGGACGCGGTGGGAAGTGCCAGGCTGCCGTTTGATTATCCAACCGATGCGAAGCAAGACAGCGAGGGCTTGATGGGGTCTGGTTGACGGCCATCGGCTCATGCTGAGACCGCGAACACTTCCTTAAGCTCTGGAATTTCTTCCCCATGTTCAAGCCGGTCAGCCAGGACTCGCAAGGCTAATGCTTCCGCCTTTGAAATAGCTTCATTCCGACTATCCCCGTACATCATGACTCCAGGAAGTTCTGGAATTTCAGCAATCCAGCGGCCATCCTCTTCTCTCTCGATTTCGATCTTCATGCGGACACCTTAAAAATGATTTAATTTAATGGATAGGATTTGCCTTTCTTCTTCTCCGGTTGATTTTCTATTGTGAGTAACAACGGGGTAAACCTAAACGGTGCAATAAACGGCCAAACCAGACTCTGGAGGTCTAAGCTTCTTCGACTCCCTTCTTGATCTCTAAATATTTTACTGCGTTTACCAGGATATATATCCTCATGTTGTTGTTCTCCTCATCCAATGGGTGGACAAAAAAACCTTCACGCTCTGGATCATAGGCATGTGTCGTCCCCATCACCGTCTCTCCATCTAAAAAGGTGATTTTCATGGTTGTTGTCGTCCCCCGTGTCTTGAAATCTTCCTCGAAATCGGCCTTGGCGGGAGGATGGTCTCTTTTTCCTTCCAAAGATTTTACGAAAAAGACCGCTTTCAATTCAGAAAAGGAGATTTCAAAGATCTTTTCGTCTTCTTTTTCTCTGGGGACGATGTGGAAGAACCGCCTGTGAGGATTAAAATTATAAGTGGATCCTTTGACTATTTTTCCATTCTTATATCGAGCCACGACAAAATTGGAAGGCATCGGGCTGGGTCGGGGGTTGTTATACATAGAAGACCCGATGGCTTCCTTCTTCTGACCGAGTTGGAGCCTTATCCCTTTTTCCATACACACACCTCGTAGCCATCCACCGATTTATCGATGGGGTTGAAATTAGCCTTCTCCTCGGCCGTTTCGACAAGAGGTTTGGCGATGAAAATGGAGCTGTGCAATGCATGTTTTTGCATGTGCCCGGCGATATCAATCACATGATCGCTCATTTCTTCCATGGGTTGCGACTCAGTGAAATAGACAGATCCGGCGTTAATGCCACACCTGACTTTAAAATCTTTTTTTATGGTTTTGGCCCGTTGGTTAAAAAACTCCAGTGAGGTGATCACTTCCTTGGCCGTTTTAATGGCAGCGTCAACGGTTGCGAAGCAACACATCACCCCATCCGGCGTCCATGTCGATTTTAGAGAGTCGTTTGCTGAAAGTATATTGTCTACGAATTGTTTGTATTTTTTAAAGTCGAGTTCGATGATCTCTTTCTCTTCCCCTTCTTTTAACCCGGTTGAGTCTACCACATCGATCGAGAGAAAGGCAAGATAGTTTCTCATCGACTCGAGTTTTTTTTTTCATTTCCGTGTACATCTTGATCAACTCTTCCCGTTCCTCTTTCTTTGAGGAGGAAATCCTCTTCAATTTTTCATCCATGGCGGTCAGGGTTTTCAGATTTTTAGGCAGGTCTCTTTCAATCCTCCGTGTTTTAGGCTCTTTTTTATATTTCAGATTGGCGATCTCTTGCTTGTAATTTTGCACGATGCTCCCTAACGCAAGGTATAAAATAGACGCCGGGAGGATGATGATCCACCGGGTCAGGTCTACTCCAGCGACCTCCATGGGAAGGAGACTCTTGATAAAGGGTGAAATATATCTCTCAAAAATATGTGCAGAGCCGAAGGAAGGTATGATTTCTACATAAGGGGCGAGGAAGGCCAATAAGGAATCAAAAATGATGATGAGAATAACAATTTTGACGAACCGTAATAAAAAGATATTTAACTCGCAGCTTGCGATTCTCTCAGAATCTTTTTCCAGTTCTTGAGGATCTTTTCCTTGTTTTTCTCGATTTTGAATCATGGTGACACGGGCATATAAAAAATTAGAGTGCCGATCCTTAATCCTGTTTCTCTTCAGAAATTATATAAAATTATTTGTGGATTGTCTACCGTTAATCTTTATCCGCCTACGCACAAGACCACGGGCTCTGCCCGTAAGGCCCCACGGACATTCAATCATTTTAGTAAATTCTTTGATGATTGTTTACTTTTTTATCTCTCGTCCAGAGGTTGGCTTTTTTGCGCAATCGGTTTAATATATCAAAATTATAATTGATGAACTCGTAAAAAGTCGAAAAAGCCTAATGATCGTCATTCCGGCCCCGTATCAAGTACGGGGTAAACTCCAGCCGGAATCCAGTAATCTCAGATAGTTATGAAAACACTGGACACCGGTTCCTGCCGCAGGACCGGT
>JAZDOU010000240.1:0-6392 GCA_043798385.1 Pseudomonadota bacterium | reverse complement strand
AAATCCAACAGGATCTGCTGGCCTTTTACCTGAAAGAATTGTCTGCCTTGGTCCCTCTAAATCCAAAAACCTTTCAAGCGCATTACGAATTCATTGCCTTTCAACGAAACCTCCAGATCCTGGGGGCCTTTAGTTTCCTCTCCCGGGTCAAGGGTAAAACCACCTTTGAAGCCTATATTCCGGCCGCCGTATTAAGCCTTAAAAAAAGGGTCTCCGGAAAGGGTTTCCGGCCCTTTGAGAAAGTTAGACAATTAATCGGAGACCTCTAAGAAATCCAACCCTACTTTTCAGGCCAATCCGGGGTTCAGGCAGGTGGAAATCCCCCTCCCTCCCCGGTGTGACTTCAGGGATCTTCAAAGTCAAAACCATGTTCCAGGGCAGCAGATCGTTGGCCTTGTTTCAGTTACTGAAGCTGATGCTCGGGGCACCATCAATTATTAATTCCTTGAGGCCCGGGATGTTTCCGACAGCTTGCCTGAACTCCTGGACCAATTCTACATCATTGGCTGTGTAGGCCTCAATCCAAAGATTGACCACCCCGTCTTTGGCAACCACCTGAATGTTCGGTTTCAACTCAACAAAGGCCGCCTTGACCTGAGCGGCAAGAACCAGGTCGTCCATGATCACCTGGGACTCGGGTGTGGTACGAAAATGTTTCAAGTTGACAGTGTGACAGATAAGATCGGCTGCATCATCCACCGTTAGTTTCTGGATATGGAGCACCAGATCATAAAGATTAGCGTCTCCGGTATCGATGCCATAAAGCTGTCGGCTCCACTTCAACCGTTCCTCATCGAGCCTCTTAATCGTCCGTAAGGCCTTCTTGGCAGAGACCCCATCGCGTTCCATGACGATCTTGAGACGGTTTTCCATATCGGCAATTATCCTGACCTTCAGGACATGAGGAACGCCTTTAACGAAAAAATGACCGGCCATTCCATGATAGACCACATTATCTTTCTGAAAATGCTTTAAGATAGCCGCCTGGATGTAGGCAATGTATTTTTCCCGACCATAGGTGAAGCGATCCAGGATTGAAGGCGCATCTTTAATGGTCATCAGGAGATTGGCCTCGGGAATATTGAACTGTTCCGAGGCCTCCAACAGGACCTCCCGGGCAATACATTCATAACCCAATCGTTGAGCTACTCTTTCCGCCACCTCTTTCCCTCGGCTGTATGAGCCTCTTGAAATGGTTATGATAGACATGAACGACCTCCTTCTTTAAGATTTAGCTGTATGTCAGATTTCAGGATTGACCAAGCCACTCCTTATCGGCAAATGAATTTAAAATAGACCGTTTTACAATCCGAACTCAAGATTCAATCGTGGAAGAACATTCAGGTGCGTTTTATAAACTCGATTAAACGCTTTCGGGTGATAATATGAGTAAAAGAAGTCTATCTCATTATGAGATATTTATCAATAATAATTCTCGGCAGGTTTTCAACCAGACTGTAAAGTCCAAAGAAGATGAAGATCAGGGCCGCCAGCCACTTGACGGCCCTCTCCGGGATCTTTTTCCCTAAAATGATCCCTATAACGATCCCGATGGCATCGGCAACAAGCATACCGGCCGTTGTCCCTGCGAGAACAGGTAGGACGGACTGATACTTAGCGGCCAGAGAGACTGTCGCCAGTTGAGTCTTGTCCCCCATTTCCGCGATAAAAAAGGCTATGGCTACGGTCCAGAATGGGCTGAAATTGAACCGTTGGTCTTCCCCTTTTAATTCATCGCCTCGAATGGTCCAAAGTCCAAACAAAATAAAAGAAACCGCGGCGGCAATCTGAACGGTCTGGAGGGGAATAATATGGGTCAGGTAATTACCCGCCAGCACGGCCAGGAGGTGATTGCAGACCGTGGCAGCGAAAATCCCCCACATGACCACAGAGGGTTTGTACCTGGTTGCCAGGGCCATGGCCAGTAACTGGGTCTTGTCCCCCATTTCAGCCAGGACAACAAATCCAAAAGAGAATAAGAAGGCTGTCATGTCAGTTCCTTTTGGGCAAAAAAAAAGACCTTAGTGCGACGTTGTCACACTAAAGGTCTCGCTAATTGGCACCGGCCAACGACAAGGCCAGGGTTAACCCCGGTATGTTGACCTTGTCTGGTTAACTACTCCCCTTTAGAGGTGTCTGATATTAATATCGGGAGTAATGTAAGCCTTTCTTTTAGGATGTCAATAAAAAAAATCTACCTCTGGAGTTGTTTGCCATAGGCTTAAAACTGTGTTAAAAAGGTTCAGGGATCAGGGTTCAAGGCACAAGGTAAAAATACCTTCATCATTCGAAATTCATTGTTCGTTTTTCATCATAAAAGAAAGGATTCACCCATGCGATACCTGGTAGCCATCGTCGGTGCCCCGAATGTAGGGAAGTCCACCCTCTTTAATCGTTTGATTCGCAGAAAAAAGGCCATTGTGGACGACCAGCCCGGGGTCACCAGAGACCGCAATTATCAGGAAGTGACCTGGGAAGGAAGAAGAATCACTCTGGTTGATACCGGCGGTTTTGAGTGGGACAAAAAAAGCCTGATGGATACCGGCTTAAGAGAGCAGATTGAAATGGCTATCGAGGAGGCGGCCCTGATTGTCTTTGTCGGAGACGGGCAAAGACCATTAACCCCGGCCGATGAGCAGGTCATCCAGCGTTTACGAAAGACCTCCAAGCCGGTTATCTATACGGCTAACAAAATAGACAATTCCCGGTTGGAAGAAGGTCTGGTAGACTATTATCGTCTGGGGATGGATGCCATCCTGCCCCTTTCAGCCCTTCATGGCCGTGGGATACAGGACTTGAAGGATGCCATCATCGCCCAACTGCCTTTGATGGAGGAAGAAGCCGGGGAAGACAAACGGATCCGGTTGGCCATTATCGGCCGTCCCAATGTCGGAAAGTCTTCCCTGGTCAATTCTATTTTGGGTTTTGAGCGGGTCTTGGTAAGTTCTGAACCAGGGACCACCCGGGATGTCATTGATACCCCCTTTGACTATAAAGGCCTGGGTTATGTATTGATTGATACAGCCGGGATCCGTCGCAAGGCCCGAATTGCCCAGCGGCTGGAGAAATTCGCCGTTTTGGAAGCCATCAAAGGGATCGATCAATGCGACCTGGCCGTCATCCTACTGGATGCCACCCAGGGGGTCACCGATCAGGATGCCCGGGTAGCCGGATTGGCCTTTGAAAAGGGCAAAGGCTGTATTATCGGGGTCAATAAATGGGATCTGATTGAGAAAGACCTCAAAAACAAAAAGCAATTTCTGGAGGATATTCGTTACCATCTCAAATATCTCTCCTTTGCCCCCATCCTGCCCCTCTCGGCCCTGACCGGATTGGGGAGGGAAAAACTCCTCAATACCATCCATCGGGTTTACCGGCAATATACCAGAAGGGTGGACACCGGTCCTCTGAACCAGGCCTTAAAAAAAATCCTGGCAGAACATTCCCTGCCTTTACGGGGAGGCCAACAAGTCAAGATTTACTTTGCCACTCAGGTAGAGACCAAACCACCCACCTTTGTGTTTTTTGCCAATTATCCGGAGAACATCCATTTCTCCTACCAGCGCTATATGACCAATAAGCTTCGGGAATATTTTAAATTTGAAAACTGCCCGATCAGGATTATCCTCAAGAAAAGAGAGAAGACGGCTTGAATTAAAAAAATGTGCTTGGTGCTTAGGAACCGGTCGTCTCTTCTCTCCGAGTGGGTATCTGATCCAGATACCACTCCATGGGGTTGAGCAGGGTAAATCCTAATTTTTGCAATTTTCTTTTTACATTGGCCACATTGTGTGTCAGAAGATAAGGGAAGACGGCCCGTTTCCCCTCTTCCCAGTATCGGGCAACCAGGATGCTGCCGAAGGGTATCCTTTCCTCGCTGATGGCATCGACAATTTTTTTCATCGTTCCGAGCTTGTCTTCCGCCAGAATACACAAAAGGGTTCCCGGTTCTTCGATGCCCAGGACATTGATGAAGGCCCGCATCAAGTCCTGTTTGGTAATGATCCCCTTCAATTTACCCTCTTTATCCACCACCGGGAAAGCCCCGACCCGTATTTTCTGCATCATTAACAAGGCATCTTCCAGGGTCTGGGTCGGGGATATGGTGACCGGATTTTTAGTCATGATATTTTTGATCCTGATCCGGGCCAGCCCTTCAATTTCTCTCCGGCTATCCTGGTCGCTCAGGAGACCGGAGGGCAAGGCACTGCGGATATCACGATCCGTAACGATTCCCACCAGGGTATTGTCCGCTTCGACTACCGGGAGGGAATGGATGCGGTGCCTGACCATCTTCTCCTTGGCTTCCAGAATATCAGACTCCGGTTCGACAACAATAACATCTTTGGTCATAGAATTAACGATGAACATGATAGCCTCCGTTGGGGTAAAGAGGGTTATTCTCCGTTTTTCAGGTGCTGATCGCCCAGCAGAATTCCAACATGATTCTTAATGAGTTCCGGGAGCCGATCCAGGCAATAGCCCCCTTCCAGGATGGAGATGATTCTTCCCCGGGCATAACGGTCCGCCAGCTCAACCAGCCTTTCCATAAGCCAGGAGAAACCCTGGGTGGATAGATTGATGTTAGACATATCGTCATCTATGTGAGCATCAAATCCTGCCGAGACCAGGATCACTTCGGGCTCAAATCGGTCAAAAGCCGGTATCAATTCCTGTTCAATAACCGTCCGGTATTCCTCATCACCCTGACCCGGCAGAACAGGTGTGTTCAAAGTAAAACCGAAACCGGCTCCTTTTCCCTTCTCAAATTCCCGTCCGGTACCGGGATAAGCAAAGCTGGGATGCTCATGGATGGAATAATAGAACACCGCTGGATCCGATTCAAAGATATGCTGGGTGCCGTTCCCATGATGGACATCAAAGTCCACAATGCCGACCCGGTGGATGCCCCAGACATATAGCAGGTATTGGGCGGCGATAGCCACATTGTTGAAATAACAGAATCCCATGGCCTGGTTGACTTCGGCATGGTGTCCTGGAGGTCTCACGGCACAGAAGGCATTGTCCAGTTTTCGCTCCATGACCAACTTGACCGCTTCCAGGATGCCACTCACCGCCAACAGGGCCGTTTCAAAGCTTTCAAAGGATATCTGATTATCGGGATGCTGAAATTCCGTTAACCCGCCAGAACAGGCATCTCGAAATTGGGCGATTAACTCAGTGCTGTGGACCAATCGAACCCAGCGCTCGTCCGCCTTGCCGGCTGTAATTTGGGTCAACCTGGGCAACAAGCCGGCTTCCTGAATTCCACGGTAGGCCGCCGCGAGTCTTTCCGGACTCTCCGGATGGTTGGGACCGGTCTGATGCCGTAGATAGCGTTCATCATAAAGAAAACCGGTTTTTTTCATAATAAGCCCACATGCCCCGGTGGGGGGGCTAACAAAGCATGAAAATGACTTTCGCCGAACTCAGCACTTCGAACCAGAAGTCACAAAATAATATAGGGAGACAGCCTGCCGGTCAAGCTGAAAAAGAGGCTTCTCGCCCCTTTCGAGGCGTCATTTTCATGTTTCCTGGAGTGCCATGTCCTCGTCTGTCCGGTCGCTCAGGCTGCCGAGAAAAACCACCCCCGGCATGATCGAGGCCAAGGGCGCACTATGCAGTTGCTATTTAATAAAATCTTCGCTAAAATAATAATCAAAAAGGGTAAAAAATACCCGGTCGAAAATTACGGTCAAGAGGAGGTCGCGATAAACATGTTCACGAAAAAAATTTGGTTTTGGACACTTGTGCTTGGCCTGCCCTGGATGTTGTTTCCCCAATCCGGCCGGGCCATCGGCTTTGAGGCGGCCGTCGGGATCTCTCTGCAGAATCCTCAGGGGGGAGTAGGTTATAAGGGAGATTCCCTTGATTTGAATAATGATCTGAAGTATTCCAGTTACACCCAATTTTTTGGCCGGGCCAAAATTGAATTACCCCTTATAATCCCCAATCTTTACCTCATGGGAACCCCCCTGCGCTTTGAAGGAACAGGGACAAAAAACACCCCCTTTAAATTCGGCGATCAAACCTTCAATGCCGACACCCCCTTCTCTTCCACCCTTAAGCTTGACCATTACGATCTGGCCTTCTATTACGGAGTGCCTTTTATAAAACAGGCGGCCTTGGGAAAATTTAATATCGATCTGGGATTGAATCTGCGGGTCTTTGATCTAAAAGCAGAAGTTACCCAGGGTGGCAATTTAGAATCCAAGGGGTATTATCTGCCGATCCCCATGGTTTACCTGGGAATTCAGGCCAAACCTATTGATCTCCTTACTCTGGAGGGAGAAATCCGGGCCATCTCTTACAGCTCCAATCAATTTATTGATCTGATCGGCCGGGTTAAATACAACCTGTTTGGAGTTGCCTTTGTCAGTGCCGGATACCGC
>JAZDOU010000228.1:0-3686 GCA_043798385.1 Pseudomonadota bacterium | reverse complement strand
GGGATTGCCCCGCCGAGGCCCAGGGTCCCCGAATTATTTTCACGGAGTTTTCGATTTCAAGGAATACCTTTCGGTTACGGTACCGGCGAAGACTTCCAGGTTGTTGAAGATGGCCCGCTTGACATCCGGTTGATTTGATTTAAATATTTTTAATAGGTATTTTTGAGCCTTAGCATATTTAGGGTTGTTTTTCAAGACAAAATCAGCAAGGTTTTGGACATTTTCTTTCGGCTTACCCTCCTTGTTACGGTTGGATGTTCCGTGGGTGTTTTATGATCCCAAGACAGGCAAACCTTATAACGATGTCAAACGGTCATTAAATACCGCTAGTAAAAATGCTGGTATTAAAGATTTTGTTCCACATGATCTTAGACATTGTTTTGCGTCTCAATTGGTAATGGCCGGGGTGGACCTTGCCACGGTCAAAGAACTCCTGGGCCACAAGACCTTAACCATGACTTTGAGGTATGCACATTTAGCACCGAGTCATAAAGTCAAGGCGGTCGATTTACTGGACCAGACCATTAACCAAAAACAGGTGAATGGATAGATATAAGAAATCCAGTTCACAATTTGGCTATTTTTAGCTTAAGAGGCAGGGTAAGAGAGGAAAAAGGATGGGTAACTTATTGATTCCGTTGGTGGGCCGTGCAGGGCTCGAACCTGCGACCTACTGATTAAGAGTCAGTTGCTCTACCTGTTGAGCTAACGGCCCATTAAGGAGATTTTACCTAACATAATTTGGTGGGGGTGACAAGGAAAAAGTTAATAAGGACTTTTTTAGAGCTTATTTGGCTTCCTTGGTTCGTTCGACACAGTCAAATATCCGTTCCAGCCTTGTCTTGGGGAGCTCCCCAAAGATAACCTCCAATTCCTCGCGAGAATAGTTTTCAATTAAAAAGTTTCCTATCGGAAGTCGTTTTTCCCAACAGCCGATCATATTTCGACAGGGCAAAGGGGACTGAGCTTGCCGGCAGTAACTAAAGGTTATCATCATCCCCAAGTGCGGGCAGTAAATTTCTTGTTGATCGAAAGGTTCAGGCATCGATTATCTCCGAAAAAAAAGGTAAAAGGTTCTCCAATTATGGAAAACAAAACGACTTAATCATTAGATAAAGGATTCGAGGGGTCAAGAATAAACCAGGATAGAGTTACCCTTGACCCCTTAAATCCTATTTTCGTATTATAGTTTAGGCTTAGGAAAGTTTTCCAGGGCCTTTAAGGATTTTCGGATTTCTTCGTCGGGGAGTTCATAATCGAACAGTTTCCCTTCGAAATAGGCATTATAGGCCATCAGATCCACCAGGCCATGCCCGCTCCAGTTGACCAGAATGGTCTTAGCCTTGCCTTCTTCCTTGCATTTTTTGGCTTCAGAGATCACGACGGCCAAGGCATGGTTGGTTTCCGGGGCCGGGATATACCCTTCGGTTCTGGCCCAAGTCACTCCGGCAGCAAAAGTCTCCAACTGATGGACAGCCCGGGGTTCGATCAATTTGTCCAAAACTAACTGACAAATGATAGGCGCCATGCCGTGATAGCGGAGGCCGCCGGCGTGGATGGGGGCCGGGATAAAGCCATGTCCCAGACTGTGCATGGGCAATAAGGGGGTCATTTGTACGGTATCCCCAAAGTCATACACAAAAGGCCCTTTCGTCAGGGTAGGGCAGGAAGTGGGCTCTACCGCGATCACCTCGATCTGTTTTCCGGCTATCTTGTCTCGGATAAACGGCAGGGCCAAACCGGCAAAGTTGCTCCCACCGCCGGCACAGCCGATCACGATGTCCGGGTAGGCCCCGATTTTTTGGAGTTGTTTTTGAGCCTCCAGCCCGATAATGGTTTGATGGAGGAGGACATGGTTCAGGACGCTGCCCAGGGAATACTTGCTGTTCGGAGTGGTAACCGCATCTTCAACGGCTTCGCTGATGGCAATGCCCAGACTTCCCGGAGAGTTGGGGTCTTGTTCCAGCATCTTCCGGCCTGCCTGGGTATCCGGACTGGGGCTGGGGACACAGGTGGCGCCCCAGGTATTCATCATCAACCGCCGATACGGTTTTTGATCGTAACTGATCCGGACCATATAGACTTTCAGTTCCAGACCGAAGAGAGAACAGGCAAAGCTCATGGCGCTGCCCCATTGTCCGGCACCGGTCTCGGTGGCTATCCGCTTGGTCCCGAACACCTTGTTATAATAGGCCTGGGGTACGGCGGTGTTGGGTTTATGGCTGCCGGGAGGGCTGACCCCTTCGTTTTTAAAATAAATCTTGGCGGGAGTCTGTAGAAATTCTTCCAGGGCATAGGCCCTGCCCAAAGGCGTTGGCCTCCAGATTAAATATTTTTCCAGGACAGGTTCAGGAATGTCGATAAAACGGTGGGGACTGACGTCCTGCTCGATCAGGTTCATGGGAAAGACCGGGGCCAGGTCATCCGGACCGATCGGCTGACCGGTGCCGGGGTGCAGAGGAGGCTGCATAGGGGTCGGCATGTCGGATAAAATGTTGTACCACTGACGGGGCATTTCATCTTCATTCAAAAAAACTTTTTTTTGGACCATGATTCCTCCTTATTCATTCAAGCTGCTGTTAAAAAAATTCCCATAACAAATTGATTTCATGATCATTTTCATTCCTAAACGATAGACTCACCTCCTTTTTAAAACATTTTTTCCGGGGGAACCAATCTCATAGACAGATGGTCTCGGCATTCCTTGATAATGGAAAAACTTCGATTGCTTTCACTGTTTATGTAAACCTCGAAGGGGCATAAAAATTGATTTACGGCCTCGCCCTGGAGGCCTCGGATCTGCGCCTGCGAAACTCTTGTACCCTCGAGGTAAAGCGCCCCTGTTTAGAAGGGGGAGAAAGCAGTTTGAACGTGATAAATCGGGTTGAACAAGAATAAAACTTTTTTCTTGTCTTTACATGTAAGTTGGGTGAGTATTTTAATAAATAAATCGTTGGAGGTCCCTGGTGACCCTTAACATACCAGGATACTATATAAAGGTTGTTTGAGACTGTCAATCAATTTTCAGGTGGAGAACCAACCTGATTTAGGAAATCAATCATGGAAAAAAAAGAGGTCGTTCTTTTAAAAAACATTGTCCAGGAATTATGGAGGGGAGAGAATTCGGTTCTAGATCCCCTGGTCCCGGCGGTTATTGAGGCCTGGGGCCTGGTAGTCCCGGCATCTTTGCGTTCAGGGATCTACTTGGAAGGATTTCGGGAAGGCACGCTCTATCTATTAGTCTCCAATCCGGTGGTGGGGCAACAGTTCCAATTCCTTAAAGACTCTATCAGGGAAAAAATCAATGAAGAGTTGGGAAAACCAGTTGTCAAGGTGATCCGCATAAAACCCGGGGGTCCCTGGGAGAGAAAGCCAGACCCCGGAAAGTCTTTTGAATAAACTCTGATGGCTTCGTAAAAAGTCCACCTGTCCCGCGTATCGCGGGATTGCGCTGCATCCTTTCTGGAGCTTTTTAAAAACCCATCCCTTTTTTGACTTTTTACGAAGCCTTCAAAAAGTATAATTCCTTTTTACATAGTTAAGGTCCTTTCTTCAAGGGTTATTTGTACCCCTTGTTCCCGGCCGCATTTTTTTATTGATAACCATACAAATGTATGGTATATTAACTAACCATGGAGCCCTTAACTACCCGACAAAAAACGATTTTGGAATATCTTCGGAATTTT
>JAZDOU010000209.1:0-11589 GCA_043798385.1 Pseudomonadota bacterium | reverse complement strand
TTCTGGGTCACAAATAGACCATCATAGGCCGTATCCTTATATTCTCTGACCAGGAAAGGGATATCCCTTTTCCCGAGGGCATCGGTGAGAAGATCGGCCTGGAACTGGTTATCCAGGGTGATCAATTTTATCCATTTCATTATCGGTTGCCCAGGGCATCCTCCTTATTAAGCCGGCATGCCCCGCCTTTTGGGGCGTGACACCTCCATACGGTCGGGCCGCTCGACTCCGTCGAGCTTTCGAATAGGCTTCCCGCGGAAGCCCAGGCCGACCTAAAAGGAGGCTTCCCTTTGGAAGCCGGGACATGAAAATAGGTACAGGTTGATCAAGACTCAAATCCTATTTTAAAACTAATTCCCGTTACCTGAACGGGTCTATGTTGGTCAATCCCAGCAGCCGAAGGGATTTCCCTTGATAATTTTTCCCGGACAGACAAAAAAGGATCGGTTCGTCCAATCCGGCCTGAACGATCATGGATCGCCAATGCTCCGCTTTCCGCTGCAGCCGATCCCGGGGGTCTAAAGGGAAGACAAAAAAATAGCGGTTCAAAGGCGGAGGATTTAAAATTCTTTTGATTTCCCGCAATACTCTGGGGATATCCGGAATGAGGTCCAATAAATTGAGGCTCATAATCAGGTCTCCGGCCTTCTCTGATAAAGGAAGCTGTTCTACTTTAGCGACCACCGGATGGATATTGGAAATTTTTCTTTTTCGGGCCAGAAGGGTCCCCTGTTTAAGCATGTGACTGGAAAAATCCACTCCAAATATCTGACTCGTCTGGCAACAATATTGGGCCAGAAAAGCCTCTTGCCAACAGGAACCCGCCCCCAGGCTGATGATGGTGGGATGGGATTCAAGACTACCCAAACGGTTTAACAAGATAAGCCCCCGGTTCAAATTCCTTCGGGAATATTCTGCCCAGGTAGGGGCCCAGCTCTCCCAGAAATAGGGATTTTCCAACTTTTGGCTGGATAGGTGTCGAAATTTTTTTAAGGCCCTCTCCAGGGCCTCCAACTCTTCAGGAAGCAATTCCGGACCCAGGGTCCGCTCCAGAAACCCTTCCCAGGTCTCCTCAATAAAAGCCTGCCGGGGCGTTAAAAGGAGGAATCGATCGCCGAAGAAAGTCCCTTGGGCAGTGAGTTTGACGGGCTGTACTAAAACGGCCATTCGGTTATCCTAGACGGCTTTGTAAGAAATCATCCTTTTAAAACTCCCATGGGTCTAAGCCTGGCCACTTTTTTTGAGATCCCGGCCTGGTGGACTATTTCTACCACTTGGGCTACATCTTTATAGGCCTCTGATATCTCTTCTACAATGGTGCCCAAACCTGCTCCCTGAACATAAATGCCTTGATCTTCCAGTTCCCGAATGACAGACCGGCCTTTAGCGG
Organism: Pseudomonadota bacterium; assembly: GCA_043798385.1. Taxonomy (GTDB): domain Bacteria; phylum Desulfobacterota; class RBG-13-43-22; order RBG-13-43-22; family RBG-13-43-22; genus RBG-13-43-22. The sequence goes on along the minus strand of JAZDOU010000209.1, from coordinate 10,199 downwards.
CCTTTTTAGCGGCCTGACGACTCATGACCCGGCCGGCCCCGTGGCAGGTGCTGCCGAAGGTCTCGGTCATGGCCTGGGCGGTCCCCAAAAGGACATAAGAATAGCGTCCCATGTCACCTGGAATCAGGACCGGCTGGCCGATTTCCTGAAAATCCGAGGGGACCTGGGGGTGATGGGGGGGGAAGGCCCGGGTGGCCCCTTTGCGATGCACACAGAGCCGTCTTTTTTGCCCGGCCCATTCATGATCCTCAAACTTGGCGATATTATGACAGACATCATAAATCAGGTCCAGTTGAAGAGATTTGGGCCCTAGATGCAAGACCTTTTCTAAGGTTTCTTGAACCCAGTGGGAAATAATCTGCCGGTTGGCAAAGGCGAAGTTGGCGGCTGCCGCCATGGCGGCCAGATAGTTCCGACCTTCGGGAGAAGAGATAGGGGCACAACACAACTGCCGATCCGGCAATTCAAGGCCGTATTTGGCCGTGGCCGGGAGGAGTTTTTTAATGGACTCATCACAGACCTGGTGCCCAAGGCCACGGGATCCGGTGTGGATCATTACAGTCACCTGCTGATCAAACAATCCCAGACAGCGGGCGGCCGCCTGGTCGTAAATCGTTTCCACATATCCCACTTCGACAAAATGATTTCCGGAACCCAAGGTGCCTAGTTGATCCCGGCCCCGCTCCAGGGCCTTGGCTGAAACCAGATCCGGCCTGGCCCCGCTGAGGCAGCCGTTTTCTTCAATATGTTCCAGGTCTCCAGGACGGCCGAAGCCTTCCTGGACCGCCCAACGAGCCCCCAGCAAGAGAACCTTTGCCTGATCTTGAGGGGATAAGCGGAAATCCTTGCGATGAGAACCGACCCCGGAAGGGATATTTCGGAATAAGGCTGTAATAATTTCTTTGATCCGCCCCTCGACCTCTTTGCGACTCAACCCGGAGCGCAATAATCGTACCCCTCAGTTGATATCGTATCCAACCCCGCCCGGCGAGACGATCCCCTGCTCCGGATCAAACGCGGCCACCCCTCCAATGGGGAATCCGTATCCCCAATGGATGTCCGGCATGGCCAGGGAGGGGCCCACAATACCAGGAAGCCAGGCCACCTGGGCCACTTGTTGCAGGCTTTGGTCTTGTTTTAAATCCTGAAGCAGGGCCTCGGAAACAAAGACCAGCCCATCGGTGCGCATCTTGCCTTCCCGGGGGATCAGGAAGCGATAGTCATCAATTTTCTGGAGCTTAATTTTTTCGCTCATAATTAAATCCATTTTCTAAGCCGTCATGCCACGCTAGTGGCGTGACACCACCAAACATGAAAATAGGTACAGGTTGATCAAGACTCAAATCTTATTTTCGAACTCAATGATAAACTCGAAAAAAGTTCATCCCCCCTCCGTCCGGAATTTATTATCTGAATTTTGGATAAGAGCGCTAAGATCGGCAAGAAAGTGTAGACTAACCATTTAAGATCCCTTACTTTACTATGGGATTAAACCGCTAATCAAAAAACCCGGGATGTCTATGGAGGTGACTTAACTGGTTAAGTCTGATGGTCTCGTAAAAAGTCCGAATATAGCCTCTTTGGCAGGGACAACCTATTGAAATAATTAGTCACGAATTTCGTATTGTTGACTTTTTACGAGACCATCAATCTGATGGAAAGAATAATCCTAAAAAGGTCCAAAAACAGGGAGAAAATAAGAAGCCAGGGGAATATTCCCCTTTATTGATCGTCCCCTGACCTTTGTCCGCATTTGACAAGACCTTATGGGTTGGTCCTGATCCATCCTCCCGAAGGACTAAAGAGGGAAAGGACGTGAATTTCTTTTAAATTGACTTTAACTGGTTGTTATGGTTTAAATTGTTTGACTTAAGTTCTTTTTGGTTGGTTTTATCTGCCGAAAGGCTGAGGGTTTTGTCAATCCTTCAAAGACAGGATTGGCAAAAAAAATTAGGTCTCTGCGTTCTTTGGGGCTCTGCGGTGAATACAAATTATAACCGAAAGGCTGGTCCATGAAGCATTCCGACAAGCCCCTATTTTCTCAAAAGGAAGATGTGGGTTTTGTTTTTGGATGGACGATAGAAAGGATAACTTATCTTCAGTCAATCTCCGGAAGACAAGGAGTAAATGACAAGTTGTTTTAGCACCAGCGTCCCCTTTTAAAAACCTATCGTAGACCGATCCAAGGGGACCCAAGGGAAAATCTTGTCTGATAAAAGCCGCCTAAAAACCACGGCTACCCTTATGCAAAATTCAGGTTGCACATGCCCTTCCCAAGGCTGACTATTACCGGTCCATCAATTGTGCTTATAACGCCTGTCTGGTAAAATCTAAAGATCAAAAACAACCCTGGCCCTCCAAAGCCCTTTCTCTTTCCAGATCCGGAGCTGATGGTACGTAGCGGCCTTTATCGCCACCTTAAGGTGATGTTTCCGTGGATCAAACCATTCTCCACGGCCCAAGACCTTAAGAGACTGGGCGGTCAGGGATTGAATCGTGAAATGACTAAAGACCAGCGGTCCGGTCTCGAAGAGGAATAAGAGTTCTCCCAGCCAGGCGACGAGCAGGGCTTCCCGGTCCGGGGCTTCCACGGCAATGATCCTTTCCACCTTCCGGTCGATCCGCCGGGCTTCGATCATGATATCAAAAAAAGACCAGGCCGCTTTTGAGAAAAGATCGGGCAGGTCCTTGCCCCGGACCTCCATTCCCAAATCGGCAGTATGGCTAATCAGGCGATACGGTTTTCGGGAAGGGGAAGGAGACATACTTTCATTATAAAGGAGTTTTTTATTCTTTTCAGCAAAATTATTGTTCCATTTTTGCCTTGCATTTTCTGATATTTGGCATTAAAACCCTATTCCAAAACCTCTCAGGAGGGCGGTGCCTGACCGGCCTTCTATGACTTGAAGAAAGGGTACACCATTCATGTTTCGTCCCATTGTTCTCTTATGCTTCTTTTTTTCCGGAGTCAGTGGCCTGTTATACGAGGTCCTGTGGCTGAGGATGCTTATCCTGATCTTCGGGTCAACCACCCTGGCCGTCAGTACGGTCCTGACCTCATTTATGGGAGGCCTGGCCTTAGGGAGTTATCTCTTCGGGCGGATTATGGACCGTCAAAAACGTCCCCTGTTTTATTACGGCCTTTTAGAAGGGGTTATCGGCCTCTATGCCTTAATCATTCCGTGGCTTTTTTCGTTATTGATCCCCGCTTACCGGATCATCTGGAAACACTTTCACCCTAATTTTTACGGGTTTACCTTAATGCAGTTTGTCCTGGTCTCTGTTGTCCTGGTCATCCCGACGACCTGCATGGGCGCGACCCTGCCTATTTTAAGCAAGTGGGCGGTCCAACAAAAAAACACCTTGGGAGTCACCATCGGTCGCCTTTATGCCTTGAACACCTTCGGGGCTGTTTTAGGAACAGCCCTGAGTGGGTTCTTTTTGCTTCCTCTCCTGGGGGTCAAAATGACTCTGGGGATTGCAGTGGCCGTCAATCTGCTGGTCGCCCTGAGCATCCTGATCCTGGAACGACGGTCCCCTGCCCCTGAGATTTCCATAAGGCCCCAATCCGATTCCGACCAGGCCCCTATCCGGCCGGGGGCCTCATTACCTTCCCCATCCCCTTTACCCAAATGGCTCATCTGGTCGGTGGTGGTGGGCATTTCCTTGTCCGGATTTATTTCCATGATCTATGAGGTGGCCTGGAGTCGGACCTTATCACTTCTGGTGGATTCCTCGGTCTACGGGTTTACCATTATGCTGACCACCTTCCTGGTGGGGATTGCCCTGGGCTCGTATGTCTTTTCCCGTAAGGTGGACACCCTCCGTTATCAGGGCTTTGTCTGGGCCTGGCTTCAAATCGGCATCGGGGTCTTTGCCTTTGTGAGCCTGATATTTTTTCAAGAGCTGCCCTATTGGTATCTGCTCCTGTACCGATCCCTGGGTCAATCCATTAACCTGCTCTTGACCGGAAAGTTCCTCCTGGCCTTTATCATCATGCTGGCTCCGACTCTTTTCATGGGGGCACTCTTCCCTTTAACGATCAAGATCTATACCGCCAATATCGGCCAGGTGAGCCGGATGGTAGGCAATATCTATACCGTCAACACCCTGGGGTGTATCCTGGGATCCTTTGCCGGGGGATTTTTTCTGATCCCCCTTCTGGGAATCCGGAATACCATTCTCCTGGGTATTGTCTTGAATCTCTTGTTGGGTTTAGTCCTCTTACTCCTCTCCCCGGCCCCCAGGATCTTTTTGAAATGGATGACCGCCCCGGCGATTTTTTTATTAACCCTGGTCATCCTTTTATTTCCCCCTTCCTGGAAGGCCCCGCTGATGGTCAGCGGGGTATACATTTATGCCCATAATTTTGAGAATACCTCTCGTCAGGAATTAATGAAGATGTATGACCCGGATAACGAACCGCTTCTTTTTTATAAGGAGGGACACACCTGTACGATCAGTGTTCACAAATCCCGCTATACCGGGACCATTTACATGAAATCGAACGGTAAAGTAGAGGCCTCCACCAAAGGCGACATGCCTACCCAGGTCCTGGTGGGTCAGATCCCCATGCTGTTGGCCCCCAGGCTGGATGAGGTCCTGGTGGTTGGCATGGGCAGCGGGGTGACGGTCGGGTCAGTAACCCCTTTCCCGGCCAGAAAAATAACCCTGGTGGAACTGGAAAAGGCGGTTATCGATGGGTCTCACTTCTTTGATCAGGTCAACAACCAACCTCTAAAGGACCCGCGTCTGGTCCTGCGGGTGGCTGATGCCCGGAATTATCTCTTGGTCACCCCCGACCAGTATGATGTCATCATCTCGGAGCCTTCCAACCCCTGGATGGCCGGGGTAGCCAATGTCTTTACCCAGGAATTTTTCCGTTTGGGAAATACTAAATTAAAACCGCAGGGGGTCTTCTGCCAATGGCTCCAACTCTACAAGATCTCCCCGGAGAGCTTTAAAACCGTTTTGACCACCTTTCATTCGGTATTCCCTTATGTGTATGTCTTTCAACCCCAGGAGAAAGATTTGGTCATGGTGGGGTTCAAGCAACAGCCCAAATTATCTCTAACCCAATTGGAAGAAAGGATGAAGTGGAAGCTCGTAGAACAGGATCTGAAACGAATCGGCGTTACAGGATTGGACAATCTGATTTCACGCTTTATGATGGGTCCCAGCGAAGTAGCCACTTTGACCCAGGGGGGGCTCATCAATACGGACGACAACGCCCTGATCGAATTCTCCACCCCCAAGACCTTGTTTGTGGAAACAGAAGATCTAAACGCCCAAATCCTGGAACCGTATAAGCAACCGGCCGACAAGTACTTTGTTAATCCATAGGGTGGGCGCATCTGAAAAAGAGTTTTTCCGGTGAGAGCACGCAGCGATCAGAAAAATCCTTGGAAAAATAGCTTTTACTGACTGCTGGTTGCTGAGGGGGGACGGAAGTGACTTAAGAATAAAATTCTACGCAAAATGAAAAGAATTTATTAAAGAACAAGCCGTTGACCCGGACCAACCAAGGGTTTTAACACATTTCGTATATTCAATTTTGGTTCCGGCTGGTCCGGGTTGGGTTATGGGTTATTTGTTGAGGAATCGGACCAGATCGGTGAGGTCTTTTTGGATTTCTCTGACTAAGGGAACCAGGCTCTCGGCTTCTTCGGCCTTCTGGGTCGGGGGGGATTTCTTTTCCTTTTCTTCTTTGGAGTTCTGGAATAATTTCTTCCTGGCTCCAGCTATGGTAAATCCTTCTTCGTATAATAATTTTTTGATCTCCAGGATGAGTTCGACGTCCTTGCGGCGATACATGCGCTGATTAGAGCCGAACCGGACCGGTCGGATCGTTTTAAATTCCGTCTCCCAGTAGCGGAGGACATAGGGTTCCAAATGGCTCAGGGCACTGACTTCGCCGATTTTGAAATACTGTTTGTTGGGAATTCCCTCAGCTTCCATGGATTCCCTCCCCACTGGTTGATTAAAAGATCTTATGGTTCAATTATGAATGAACTATCCCAAAAATTCAATAAAATTTAAATAATAATTGTGATTTACCTTGAGGTTTACTTTTCCCGCAAGGTGGCCCCGAATTTTTCAAGCACCTGTTTCAGCAACTTCTCCTGAATCACATTGACCCCCTCATCCGACAGGGTCTTTTCGGGAGATCGATAATGGATCCGAACGCCCAGATTCTTTTTCCCTTCTGGAATAGGCTTCCCATAATAGAGATCAAAGAGTTCGATCTCTTGGATGAGCGGTTCTTCCAGGGAAAGGATCTCGTCCTGAATATCTTTCCAGAGGACGTGCTCATTGATAATCAGGGCCATATCCCGGGTAATCTCCGGGAACCTGGGCCAGGGCTTAAAAACAGGGCACTCCTGGATTTTCGGGATAAGTTGGTCCAGGTTGATATCAAAAAGAAAGGCCGTTTCCTTTAGGTCGAAAAGGGAGCGGACCTGAGGAGAAATTTCTCCCATCTCTCCAAGAAGTTCTCCCTGTCCATAGATTTGAACATAGGTGTCCGGACAAAAATACCCCGGCGGGGAAGCGGAAAGGAACGAGGATCCCTCGATTTTCAAGGCCTCCAAGAGGGCCTCCAGGACCCCCTTTAAATCATAAAAATCAACCGTTTCAGATTTGAAATAATGGGATTCCGGGTGCCGCCTCCCGGTCCAGAGGACACTTAAGCGCTGGGTCTCCATAGGCAGGGTATTGGCCTCAGGGGATGCCCGGAAGACCTTTCCTACCTCAAAATGACGGAGATTCAGGCTTCGCTGGGCCCAATTCCTGCTCATGGTGGTCAGCATCCCCGGAATCAGACTAATCCGCATGACCGACTGATCCTCGGAAATCGGATTGCTGATTCGAACCAGAGAGGTCTCAACAGAAGAATTGGGATCCAGAAAGGCTGCAGACAACCTTTCAGAGATAAAGCTATAGGTGATGATCTCATCAAAGCCCAGCCCGGTCAATATCTCTTTGATCCGCCTGCGGGCCGAAATAGCTCGGGGTTCTTTTCTGGTTTTGGAAGAAATATCGGGAATGGTCACCGGAATACGATCATAGCCGACCAGGCGGGCCACTTCTTCCATCAGGTCCACCGGGCGGACCAGGTCCCTACGAAAAGAGGCCGGTGTTATTTCCACTAAATCCTTTTCTTTAATAACCGCCCCTAATCCCAGGCGAAGGCTGATCTCGGTTACCTGTTCGGCCGTTACCTCAATCCCTAAAAACCGGCTGGTTTTGTTGGTATTCAACTGGATCGGTTCGATAGGCAGGTGCTGGGGATACTCGTCAATCCAACCGGGAACGATTTCTCCTCCCGCCAATTCCTGGATCAACAGGGCGGCCCGGTTGAGGGCCGGCAGGACACCTTCAATATCCACACCCCGTTCAAATCGAATGGACGCCTCGGTAGACAGGGAGAGTTTTTTGGCAGTCCGCCGGATACAGCGAGGGTCAAAAAAAGCACTTTCTATGAAAATCGTTTTGGTCGAAGGCTGGATCTCGGTTTCTTCCCCGCCCATGATGCCGGCTAAGGCCACCCCTTTTTCTCCGTCGGCGATGACCAGCATTTCCGGAGTCAGGATTCTTTCCTGACCATCCAAGGTTTTCAGGTGTTCATCGGGCTCAGCCAGACGCACCACGATCCTTCGATCGCCCAGGGTATCAAAATCAAAGGCATGGAGAGGCTGGCCGTATTCCATCAAAACGAAATTGGTGATATCGACCACATTATTAATGCTTCGAATACCCACGGAGGTGAGCCGCCGTCGCAACCAGAGGGGAGAAGGTCCCAGCGTGACACCGCGAACCATTCGGGCGGCGTAACGAGGGCAGGCCTGGGGGGCCAGGATAGAAACGGAAGTCACCTTCCGAAGGGCTTCTCCTGCCGGAGCAGAGGAAGTGTCCGGGATTCTTAAGGGCCGCTTAAAGATGGCCCCTATCTCCCGGGCGATGCCGATATGGCTTAGACAGTCCGGTCTGTTGGGGGTCACGTTGATTTCCAACAAGGTGTCCTCCAATCCCAGGACCCGGCTTAAGGGGTGCCCGTTTTCAACCCCTTCGGGGAGGATCATAATCCCGGAATGGTCTTCCGATAATCCCAGTTCCTGTTCCGAACAGAGCATGCCGGCCGAGACCGTATTCCGTATGGTAGCTATTTGAACTTCCATCCCTGAAGGGAGCTTGGTGCCCGGAAGGGCCAGCGGCACCCGAATCCCAGGACGGACATTAGGGGCTCCGCAAACGATATCCAGGGTTTCGCGACCGCTAAAAACCCGGCAGAGAGAAAGATGATCCGCCTTGGGATGTTTCTTAACTTCCAGGACCTCCCCGACTACCAGGGATTCCAGTTCCCGGCCGACCGGGATCACGGCCTCAACTTCCAGACCGGCCATAGTCAGGCCATGAGCCAGGTCTTCAGTGGAAAGGCCGGCTAAATCCACATAGTCTTGTAACCAGTTTAAGGTGACTTTCATTGTTTTTGTAAGGGATGAGGCATAAGCCGTGAGACGTGAGAAGTTAATCCACAGGCTTAGGGCCTCAAGCCTCTCGCCTCGTGCCTGCCATTAAAATTGATTTAAAAATCTTTGATCGTTTTCGTAAAACATCCGGATGTCATCAATCCCATACTTGAGCATGGCAATCCGTTCTACCCCCATCCCAAAAGCAAAACCGGTTACCCGGTCGGGATCATAACCCACCATCCGATAGACTTCCGGATCGACCATTCCCGAGCCCAGGATTTCCAGCCAGCCGGTCTGGGAACAGACCCGGCAGCCCGACCCTCGGCAAATCACACAGCCGATATCCACTTCAGCACTGGGTTCGGTAAAAGGGAAAAAACTGGGACGGAAACGAAGCGGGGTTTCTTCCCCGAACATGTGATGGACAAAAAGGGTCAAGATCCCTTTCAGGTCGCCTAAACTGATATCCTCTCCGACCATAAGTCCTTCCACCTGGGTAAACATGGGGGTATGAGAGATGTCCGAATCCCGGCGGTAGACCTTTCCCGGGGCGATGACGCGCAGGGGCGGAGAGATTTTTTCCATGGTCCTCACCTGAAGTGGAGAGGTATGGGTTCGCAGCAAAATGGTATCCGAGACATAGAAGGTATCCTGCATGTCCCGGGCCGGGTGGTCCGGAGGGATATTCAGGGCCTCAAAGTTATAGTAATCCAGTTCAACTTCCGGCCCCTCAACCGTTTCGAAATTCAGGCGGGAAAAGATATCACATATCTCATCCATCGTTTGACTGATCGGATGGCTTCGTCCTGGAAAGGTCCTTCTTCCCGGCAGACTCCAATCGAACCTTGACAACCCCAGGCCCTTTTGTTGCGAGAAGTCAGCCTTCTTTTCTCTAACCAGCTCGTCCAGGACCGCCTTCAGACGATTGGCCTCCTGGCCGACCTTGGGCCTCTCTTCGGCCGAAAGGGTCCCCAGACCTCGTAAAAACTGGGTCAATTCCCCTTTTCTTCCCAAGAACCGGACTTGCAGGTCCTCCAGTTCCTTTAAGGAGACCACCCGGGCCACTGCTTCCCTGAACTGGGTCTCCAAAGATTTTAATTTTGATAACATGGCGGGTTATCTTATCGGGTACAGATTTGGGTTAGGCCTTAAGGAGGTTCAACCCTGAGGCTGGGAAACCATCTTAACCAAAGAGGTAAACCTTTCCGGATCCCGGGTGGCCATCTCGGAGAGCACCTTACGATCCAGCCCAATGTCGGCCTTTTTCAAGGCCCCCATGAGTCGACTATAAGAAAGGCCGTTATTTTTGGCGGCTGCACTGATCCGCACGATCCATAACCCTCTAAACTCCCTTTTTCGAACCCGCCGGTCCCGATAGGCATATTTGAGAGACCGGTCCACGGCTTCGGTGGCTGTTTTAAATAAACGGCTTCGGGCGCCGCGATATCCTTTGGCCAATTTTAAGACCTTGTTTCTTCTTCGTCGGGCCTTGAAGCCCCTTTTTACTCTGGGCATAACCATTCACCTCAATTTTCAACATTCTTAAATATAGGGCAACATCCTCTTGATGCCCCGGGCATTAGTGCCGTCCACCACGACCGTCTTCCGTATGCCTCTTTTCCTCTTGGTGGTCTTGCTGGTTAAAATATGGCTTCCAAAGGCCTTGGAACGGATGATCTTTCCACTTCCGGTGGCCTTAAAGCGCTTGGCAGCGCCTCTCCTGGTTTT
>JAZDOU010000194.1:0-7298 GCA_043798385.1 Pseudomonadota bacterium | reverse complement strand
TGGAAGCAGGGCATTCACCCAACCTTATCTGGAACGCTTGTGTTGGCCTGCTTTTTAAAATTATTAAAAATTTGGCCCGGGAAAGAAACTCTGGCTGTATGGTGGACAACCCTAAAAAAAGACCCCTCGTCCCTTCCTGTTTAAAAATGCTCTTCTATTCAATAAGTAATTGAAAGTGAAGGGGGGCAAGGTTAAAATAAAGCTTGACTTATCTTTAATGGAAAGGCTATAATCAAATTTAATAAATCCGTCATTTGACCCTGTAAGGCGTTGATGGCGGTCGGAGTTGGTGATCAAATTCGACGGAACCGGGCCTCGAAGAATTCATCTTCGAGGCCTTTTTTTAGGGCGGTCGTATCCCAACTTGAGAAATACTTCAAGAGAAGGGATAAGACTATGTCCGAAGGACGCGTAAAGTGGTTTAACGAGAACAAAGGTTTTGGCTTTATTGAAGTGGATGGTCAGGATAAGGATGTTTTTATTCACCATTCCGCTATCAGTATGCAGGGATTTAGAACCTTGCAAGAAGGCCAGCGGGTCAGCTTTGATATCGAGGCCGGCCCAAAAGGCCCATCAGCCGTCAATGTAACGGCCCTGTAGCCTTTAGTTCGAAAATAGAGTTCGAGGCTCAGGTTCGATCGGCCCTATTTTCATAATTCGTGGTGCCACGCCCAAAAGGCGGGGCATGGCGGCTTCGTTAATCACCAAAAAACCAAAAGGGGAGTGAATAGATATTCACTCCCCTTTTTTGATCTCCGGGTCCCCCCCATCCCCTTTTCCAATCACTCCATTTCCCGTATTTTCCCCGATAGGTTTTAACCTTTCAGTTCATTGATTGTCCCAAAAGGTCCCTTTACCATTTTTTATTAAACCTCGCCTTAGCCATTTTATTAAATATTACAATTAATATCGATTGGTTATAATTTTAATTCAATCTGGCACATCAATTGCTAAACAATGAAGTGACAACGAATTACTTTTCCAAAACCAATCAGAATCCAGGATTAATTTTAGGAAATTTAAAAGGAGAAATAAATATGAGAAAAAAACTCTTGTCCTTGATGGGAGTTGGCTTGATCATCGCCTTGCTTACCATGGTTTCACTTCCGGCCGGGGCTACGCCGATTACATTTAGTGGGGCCGGCATAAATACGATTACAGGCCAGGCTATCAGCGCCAGCGCCACTTTTGATCTCATTCAAACGAACCTCGTAACGAACCTCCTCCAGGTTACTCTTACCAACACCGGTGGAGAAGTCCTGGCTCCTTCCGATATTTTAACGGCTTTATTTTTCGACATTACCGGGAATCCCTTGCTCTCCAGAATTTCCGCCACACTGGCGCAAGAAAGCTCGGTTTTGTTTGGAGGGACCGACTCGCGTGGTGTTGTGGGCGGCGAGTGGGCCTACACCAATACCGCTTCCGGGGCACCCAGTGGGGCGAGAGAGGGGATCTCCAGTACCGGCTTAGGGATCTCCTATAGCGGAAAATTCCCTGGTTCGAACCTTCAGGGACCAAGGAGTGTCGACGGGCTTCAATATGGGATCACGTCGGGGATTGACAACCCGGCTATCGGGAATACTGCCGTCACGGGAGGTTTTGCCTTGATCCAGAATTCGGTAGTTTTCCAATTGGGCAGCCTGCCGAATGGATTCACTCTGGAGCAGATCTCCAATGTGCAATTTCAGTACGGCACAGCCTGGAATGAACCGAGTCTTCCGGGGAATCCGGTCCCTGAACCGGCCACCATGCTCCTTTTAGGGAGCGGATTGATTGCGATCGCCGGGTTTGGAAGAAAAAAATTTAAAAAACAACTCACCGCTTAATCAACAAAAAAGGCCGGGCTTAATCGCCCGGCCTTTTTTTTGCCCAGTGCCCTTCGATCTGATTGTTTTTCCCACTACTAAATCGTTTCCATCCGGAAACACCGGAGGTGAAACTATTGGTTTCCAATTCGGAAACGAGGATTTTTTTGTTCTGGCAAGGATATCAAGGGGTCGCTTGGGCGACCACGGGGTGGCGCAAAAGCGACCTTGGGGTCGCCGCACAAGACAGCCTGCAGATTGACACCGCCAGGGCAAAAAAAGACCGTTTCCGGATGGAAACTAAATCGAATCAGGCCCCTTTGAAGTCCCCTTTTTTCTTTCCCATATAAGCCGAGATGGCCTCGAAGAGATCTTCCGAGGGCAGTATCATGCTGGACCGGGCCGCGGTGTATTCCAGGGATCGTTCCAGGCCGGCCCCTTCATTATAAACCAGGACCTCTTTGATTCCCTGCACCGCCAGGGGTGGATTGGAGGCGATCTCTTCGGCAATCTCTTTCGTCTTGGCCTCGAGGGCCTCTTGGTCCGGGTAGACATCATTGACCAGGTTGATGGCCTTGGCCCGCTCGGCAGAGAAGCGGTGGCCGCGAAAGGCAATCTCCCGGGCGTGGCCCCGACCGACCACCCTGGGCAGTCGCTGCAATCCCCCGGCATCGGTGATAATGGCCAGGGTCGGTTCAGGAAGGCCGAATAAGGTCTCGGCCGAACAGAACCGCATATCACAGCACAGGACCAATTCTAATCCCGCTCCGAAGCAATGCCCCTGGATACTGGCCATGGTCGGTTTAGTGAGGCGCTCCAGTCTGGTAAAAATATCCTGCCCCCTTCGAACCAGCCGGAAAAAATTCAGCTTCTGGGTGGCCCCGGGTGTCCCTCCAATGGCCTTGAGGAGTTCATTTTCCGGTCCGAGGTCCAGGCCCGAACAAAAGGACCGGCCTTCGCCCTTCAGGAAGACCACCCGGGAATCCCGGTCCTCTTCGGCTTGAATAATGGCCTTTTCCAGGGCCAGCCAAAGGTCCCAGTTCATGGCATTTCTTTTTTCCGGCCGGTTCAGGGTTATAAAACCTAAATAGCCCTCCCGGTGGTAGCGCACTAAATTCTGTTCACTCATTTTGTTTGGCTCCTTTTATCTCGGCGCAAGGCGCAAGGGTTACGGTTCAAATCATAATCTCCAAATCCTCCAACGGATAGGAGACACAGGCATGGATATAGCCGAAACGACGGTCCGATTTCCGGACTAAGGCCCCGGCTGGTTGAAATACCCGGCCCGAAATGACTTTTACCCGGCACTGGCTGCACTCTCCGGACCGGCAAAGGGTGGGTACCCGGACCCCTTGCCTTTCCAAAGCAACGGCCAAGGTCTGACCGGACCGGGCTTCCAGGCTTCGGCCGTCATTTATTTTAACCCGGATCCGGTTATCCGCCTTTACCTCTTTGGGCCAGTTAGGCGCTCGGGTGATGTCTATCGGCGGGCCGTAGACTTCCTGGCGGATCTTTCTCCTGGGAATCCCCAACCTCTCCAATTCAGGAATACAGAAGTCATACATCGCCTGAGGACCGCAAAGATAGAAGGTCTTGCCCTCCAATTGATCAAGGGTGTTCTTGATCAGCTCAGCGCTGATCAGCCCAACCCTCCCCTGGTATCCCTCCGGTGGGCTTTCAATAACCGGGATGTAATGAATATTGCTGAACCGTTCCGACAGGTCCAGGAGGAGATGATGAAAAATGGCCTCCCGGAGATCCGGGTTGCCGTAAAAGAGAACTATCTCCCGATCCAGGCCGCATTCCAAAACCTCCCGGATGATGCTCATAAAGGGAGTGATGCCGCTCCCCCCGGCCAGACAGACCATGGTCTTGTCATGAAACAGGGGGTTGTAATAGAAATGACCTTCCGGTCCGGAGCTCTGCAGGAGATCACCCCGTTGCACTTCATCGAGCAGGAAGTTGGAAACCAGCCCCTCCTCCACTCGCCGGACGGTCAGATCATAATACCCGGCCTGATTGGGCGGAGAGGAGATGCTGTAAGGCCGGCTGGTCCTTATCCCCTTGATCTCCAGGAACAGGGCAATATACTGGCCTGCCAGGAAAGGGGGAAGAACTCTTTCGGGGGAAACAAGCCTCAGGGTCTTGGCCGAGGGGGTCTCATTGATGATCTCCGAGACCCGAAGGACCAACTGTTTGGGATGGAGCCGTTGGATATAAGGATCAGCCAGATCTTTGTGGGCCGAATAATCCAAGCCTACTTTTCGACTGTAATCCCTTTCTTCAAGAATCCGTTCATACCCATCAAATTCCTTGAATATTTCCTTCTTCATGCTCCCCTCCTATTTGGCCTCAAGTTCCCGGATGATTCCTTTGGCTGCCGTTACCCCTGCCTGGAGGGTGGGTTGAAAGCCGCAGTCTCCAATCCATCCGCTGGCAAATGAAAGGCCCTGAATGGGGGAGGTCCGCCCGGGCTGAAAAAACATGGAATCTTTGGTGTATTGCTCAAAGCCGTAGATAGCCCCGTTGGGATGTCCTAAATAGCGCATATGAGTCAAGGGCGTGGCTACCTCAATCTCTTCAATATGGCCCCGCATCCCCGGAAAGGCGGCCTCTAACCGGCCCAACATGGCCTCGGCGCAACGGAATTTCACCTGGTGGTATTGTGCCGGAGGAACCCGTAACCAGGGCTCTCCATAATTCAGGGTAACTACACTGGCCTGACAGGTCCCCGGAGGCGAAAACCCCGGGTCGGCCACGTCATAACAACTCATGGCCATAAAGGGATTTTCCATGTACAATCTTTGCATATCAATGAGAATTTTATCTGTAATATCCGTATCGTTTGGAAAAAATGTCATGGATCCCGTTAAGCCGAGTTCCTGGGCTTCCCGATCAAATCCAATAAACAGGGTCAGGGCCGATGGGCTGAGGCTCCGCCCGCGCATCTCTCGGAAGACCGTCTCCGGGACGACCTCAGGATCAATCAGCCTGGTGTAAGTCGCCACCGGAGAGACATTCGAAACTACGTATTGGGTATTAATCCGATCCCCATACTCGGTAACCACTCCCTCTATCCTGCCCTGTTTAACCAGGATCTTATTCACACCGCAGTTCAGGCGGGCCGTACCCCCCTGGGATAAGAAACGATTGACCAGGACATTGGACAGGGCCTGGGAACCTCCCTTGATGTGGAAGGGTTTAAGCTCGATATAAGTAAAAAAGAGCATGGCCAGATAGGCAAAGGATATTCGACTCGGGGGCAGCCCTAAAAACCCCCAGTACAGGGAAATGACACATTTCAACAAAGGATCGCTGAAGAGTTCATCCAGGACCTCCTGGGCCGGTTTAAAGGCATAGTGATAGAGAATGGGGAATTTTTCCCGCGAGGGATCAGGGTCCTTGAAATAAAAGGCCGACATCATCTGAAAGGCATATTGATACGAGAGGTCAAAAAAGCGCTCGATCCCCTCTTTTTCTTTGGGAAACTTTTCCTGGAAGGCGTCAATGACCTGAAGCCGGTCGGGCTTGAGGGCCAGGCGGAAGTCCCCCGGACCAATCACATTATAGAGGTCCTTAATCTCCACTAATTCCAGATCCTCCAGGACGCCCAACTGGTTTAACAGCATCCTCAGCGGGCCGGGACTTTCCGGGGTACCCACCCCGCTGAGCTGGTGCAGGGCGACTTCGAACTCAAACCGTCCCCGGCAAAAGCTGGTGGCACATCCGCCCGGGATATTGTGCCGTTCCAGCAAGAGGACTTTCAGGCCTTTCTGGGCCAGGGCGGTCGAGGCGGTCAATCCCCCGTTTCCGGCTCCAACAACCACCACATCGTAGGTTTCCATGATGTCACCCTTTGGTCCTTTCCGTTTCCATTTCCCGGAGTTTTCTCCGCAGGACTTTACCGATGGTGCTCTTGGGGAGGTCTTCCATAAATTCGACCTGTTTGGGAACCTTATAGGCGGCCAGCTTTTCCCGGCAGAAGGCGATGACCTCCTCGGCCGTCAGGGTCTCCCCTTCCCGGGGAACCACAAAGGCCTTGATGGTTTCCCCCCGGTAGGGGTCCGGAATCCCCACCGCACAGGCCTCTTTTATCTTGGGGTGTTCAAAAAGAATCTCGTCAATATCCCTGGGATAGACATTGAAACCGCTGGCGATAATCATGTCCTTTTTGCGGTCCACAATATAGAGATAACCCTGATCATCCATGTAGCCGATGTCTCCGGTATAGAACCAGCCCTCCCGGATGGCCTGGGCGGTCTCTTCCGGTTTCTTGTAATAGCCCTGGGTAAGCTGGGGGCCTTTCAGGAGGATCTCGCCGGTTTCACCCAATCCCAGCTCCCGGGTTCCCTCAACCACATCAACGATCTTGCAATCCGTATCCGGTACCGGCAGTCCCACACTGCCGGCTTTAGCCAACCCCCTCCAGGGATTGGCATGGGAAAGGGGGGCCGTCTCCGTCAATCCATACACCTCCATAATCTGGGTTCCTATGGCCTCCTTCCATTGTTTCAAGGTCTCCAGGGCCAGGGGGGCGGCACCGGAGACACATCCCTTGATAAATGAAAAGTCGGTTTTTGAAAATTCCGGATGATTCAGGAGCCCCACATAGAGGGTCGGGACACAAGGGAAATAATCGGGCCGATACTTTTTGGTCATTTTGAGAACGCCGTCCGGATCCGGTTTGGGCACCAGAATAATGGTCAGCCCCCGGTAGAGGCAATGGTTCATGACCGCCGTAAACCCGGCGCTGTGAAAGATAGGGAAGATACCCATGAGGCTTTCCCGGCCCTCCTTGGCATCAAAGGTCCAGGCCCGAAGCTGCTGGACATTGACGCTGAGGTTCCAATGGGTGAGCATAACACCTTTGGAAAGGCCGGTCGTGCCGCCGGTATAGAGCAAGGCACCCAGGTCATCCAAAGAAACCTCCACCCCGGGAGACTGGTCCGGATATTTATTGATCAAGTCTAAAAAATCATAGACCCCTTCGTTGGGATCAGTCTTTCGGTGCATGGCTTTTTTTACCAGCGGGAAAAGCTGTTTGGCCGGAAAGGGCAGATAATCCCGGATGTGGCAGGCAATAACCGTTCGGAGTTTGGTCTTCTCCTTGATTTTTAAGATCCGGGGGATCAGGAGGTCCAAAGAGATGGCCAGGGTGGAGTCTGAATCGTTAAGCTGATAGGCCAGCTCATGTTCGGTGTACAGGGGGTTGTTCATGACCACCACGGCGCCCAGACGAAAGACGGCATAGCAGGCGATAAATCCCTGGGGGATATTGGGAAGGAGGATGGCCACCTTGTCGCCCTTCCGAACCCCCAGTCCCTGTAGGGCAGCCGCAAAACGATTGACCAGGGCATTCAATTCCCGGTAGGTGATCTTCTTGCCCATCATCAGCAGAGCCACCTGATTCGGGGTGTTGCGAGCGCTCCTTTCCAGGGCCTCGGGCAGAGTCAGTTTTTCATAGTCGATGCTCGGGGGCACCTGGGGGTCATA
>JAZDOU010000179.1:0-10150 GCA_043798385.1 Pseudomonadota bacterium | reverse complement strand
TATCCCGGGGTTCCCTGGGGGGGGAAGTAGGAAAACCTTTTGATCTCCAACACCACTATCATACAGTCTCTACTCTCCGGCCTTTTAGAAGGGGGGAACTATGCCCTTTTCAGCCTGGGTCTGGCCTTTGTCTTTGGTATTATGCAGATCATTAACATGGCCCATGGAGAGTTTCTGGTCCTGGGGGGCTATATTGCCTATTGGCTGTTGGTGATATGGGGCATAAATCCCCTCCTGGCCCTGCCGATAGCGGCCCTGGTCGCCGGTGGGGCCTCTTTCTTGAGTTACCGTGTTTTTATCGAACGGATTCGGACCACGGTGGAATTAAATACCCTGATCTTGACTTTTGGGATCGGGATTTTTCTCTCTAATCTTTATCTCCAGCTTTGGTCGGCCGACATTCGTAATATCAGCGTCGATTGGATGGAGGACCCCATACAACTCGCTGGAATTTGCATCAGTTTAGGGGAAACGGTAACCTTCATTATTTCCTTCGGCGCTGTTTGGCTTCTCCACCTGTTCCTGCGCCGGACCAAAATGGGGAAGGCCATTCGTATTACCGCCATTGATCGTGAGGCTGCCGCTCTGTCCGGAATCAATGTGGAACGGGTGGACCTCTTGGCCTTTAGCATCGGCGGGATACTGGCCGGGTTGGGTGGGCCGTTGTTGGGTATGTTGTCTTTTGTCAGCCCGGGGACTGGAATCGGTATCACCATCAAGGCCTTTATCCTGACCGTCTTAGCCGGAGTGGGCTCTATCCCCGGGTTGATTTTGGCCGGGATGATTCTGGGGGTAGGGGAGGCCTTGACAGTGACCTTTGTCAGTTCCTCCTTCCGGGAGTTGTTCGGTTTTGCCCTTTTTTTGGTGATTCTCTTAGTCAGGCCCTCGGGGTTATTTGGAAAGAGAGGTTAAGTGAAATCAGGGGGATTTTTCCAACTAACCGAAAAGACAGCCGCCCTTCTGACCTTCGGGTTTGTCCTGATTCTGCCTATAGTCCTCTCCTTTAATCCCTATTACTTGAGCATTTTCATAACGGCCTTAATCCTGGGGGCTGTAGCTTTGGCCTGGAATTTACTGGCCGGGGTTTGCGGGCAGGTCTCCTTCGGACATGCGGCCTTTTTCGGCATCGGGGCCTATGGTTCCTCTCTGTTGGTGCTTAAGGCCGGCTGGAACCCCTTTGGGGCCATGATCATAGCCGCTTTTCTGGGAGTCTTGGGGGCCTTGATAATAGGGATCCCGGCCTTCCGGCTCCGTGGTCCCTATTTCGCCTTAGCCATTCTGGGGTTCGCAGAAGTGGTTAAGCTGCTGACCTTAAATCTGACCGGGCTGACCGAGGGTTCTCAGGGTCTGTTTAATATTCCTTCTTTGCCGGCCATACGGATAGGGAGCCTTACCCTGGACTTTTATATCTCCAGGACCACTAATTACTATCTGGCGGCTCTTTTGATGCTGGCTGTTTATTTAACGATTTATTTTCTGCGCCATTCCAACAATGGACTGGCCATGTCGGCCGTACACGGAGACGAGGAAACCGCCGCCGGCATCGGGGTGCCGGTCTTCAGGACCAAACTTCTGACCCTGATGGTCTCGGCCTTTTGTACCGCCCTGATGGGGGCCTTTTATGCCCATTATGTCCATTTCCTGAATCCGGATTCGGCCTTTGACGGCTCCTGGTCGGTTATGCCCATTGTGGCTTCTCTGTTTGGAGGAATGAGCACACTTATCGGACCCAGTATCGGGGCCTTGTTGATCACCGGACTGGATGAATTTGTTTTTAAGAAATTTTTTGAAACCGGACATAAGCTCTTTTTCGGATTCCTTTTGGCGGTCGTTATCGTCTGGGCGCCTAAAGGGTTGTTCGGAAAGTCGATCCGAAAAAAGTAACGTTAGCTAAACATTGGTGGGCCGGGAGACCGGCAGGAAGGATCTTCCCTTGAAACGCCCCCCCATACCCATTCCTTTAGAGTCCCTGACCTTTCCCCTCCGGCAGGCGGCCCGAAAATTCCCGGAAAAGACGGCCGTCATCTGCCCTGAAGCGGGAGGGAAAGAAATCACTTACCGTCAACTGGAGGAGCATTCCTCGATTCTGGCCGCTTCCCTGGAAGGTCTGGGGGTAGTGCCGGGGGACCGGGTGGCCCTATGGATGAAGAACAGCCTGGAGTATATCCTCTCCTTTTACGGGATCCTCAAGGCCGGTGCTATTGTAGTCCCGATCAGCACCCATTACGGAAGCCGGGAAGTGCATCAACAATTGAAAGTGACCCAAGCTAAAGGTCTGATCGCCCAGGAGGGCTTGCTCAGCCTCCTGGAGGAGTCTGTCGCCAAGCTTAAAGAATTGCCTTTTATCGTTTCAGAAGGTTCGCAGGTCCCGTCCTTAAAGACCGTTTCTTTCTCCTCTTTGTTTCAGGGAACCAAGCGACTGGACCGGTCGTTGGGAATCGATCCTCAGGAAACCCTGGCCGTCCTTCCTTTTTCAAGCGGCACGACCGGTTTGCCCAAAGGGGTTATGTTGAGCCACTCCAATCTCCTGAGCAATCTTTTTCAGGTCATCCAGGCCCACGAGGTCACGGAACAGGATCTCTTTATTAACCAACTGCCTTTTTTCCATATTTACGGCATGACGGTCCTGATGGGGGCCTCGATCATGGCCGGGGCCACCCAGGTCCTGGCCAGCCGGTTTCGTCCCATAGAGGAATTTCTGGCCCTTTTCCAGACTTTTCGGCCCAGCCTGTTTTTTACCGTTCCCCTGATCCTTCAGGAGTTTTGTCATCATCCCCTGGTTCGGGACATGGACTGGAGCCGACTCCGTTATGTCAACACCGGCGGGGCCCCCCTTTCTCCTGAGGTTCAGGAGCGCTTTACCCAAATTACCGGGGTGCCGGTTATGCAGGGTTACGGCCTGACGGAAACCTCTCCCACGACCCACACTAACCCCATTCGCAGTATCAAGGTGGGCACAATCGGGCTGCCCATGGCCAACACCGAAGATAAGATCGTCGATCCCCAAACAGAGAAGGAAGTGCCTTCCCCGGAGGTCGGGGAGCTCTGGATTCGTGGGCCTCAGGTGATGAAAGGCTATTATCAGGACCCGGAAGCAACCGCCCAAACTCTGATTGACGGCTGGCTGCGCACCGGGGACTTGGGAAAGAAGGACCAGGAGGGGTATGTCACTATCGTCGACCGGCTCAAAGAGCTGATCAAAACCAAGGGAATGCAGGTGGCACCGGTTGAAATCGAACACATCCTGGTCGGGCATCCGGATATCCTGGACGCGGCCGTTATCGGTGAACCCCATCCTTCCTTCGGCGAGGTCCCGTTGGCTTATGTAGTGCTCCGACCGGAGTCCAGGCTTTCACCCCCAGCCATCATCGAGTATGCCGCCGTCGGTCTGGCCAAATACAAACGCTTGAACCGGGTAGTGATTACCGATGCCATTCCCCGAAGTCCTTCGGGAAAGATCCTGCGCCGGGTTCTTAAAGAAGCACTGGGTGCGGCTCTTTTCGGGAGTCCGGAGTAGCTGGGCAGGGGGGGGTGAATTTATAATCTTATTTTCGATCTAAGCTTTCATGCCCGCCTCAGGCGGGCACCGACGAAGCATGAAAATGACTTTCGCCGAACGACGAACGCTTAACGCCGAACGATATTTTCGTATTAAAAACAAAAAATCCCCATGATACCCCGTCCGCTTGAAACAACGATTACCGATTGTGCATAAAAAGGCTGAAACATTTCCGGTCCTGTCTTCAATTCATGTTGAAAAATTAGGTCTTGACCTCTATCCCCTCCATATTTTATAATATTTTCATCTATAAACAAGGCGTTATTGTATAAATGACCTTTAAACACAGAAAGGATTAATTATGGAAGAACTTAGGCTGGTTTCTTCTTACCAGCGACCTTTGCGTCCGCTGGTTGAGGCGGCTCTCCAAAACGAGTTACGTTTGCTCCAGGTCAACATCAATCGGACTGAACAGAATTTGAGCAAATTTGAGGCTCGATTCGGCGTTTCGACCGCTGAGTTCATTCAAGGTTTTGAAAACGACGAATTACCCGAGACTCTGGACTATGTTGAATGGGTCGGGGAATACCGATTACTAATGAGACTGCATGAAAAAGCAGAGGCTCTTCGGGAGATTCGCTTTGCGAATTGAAAACTATTTTGAACGAGTGCGTCAGACCCTTGATGCCTGCCTCATCATCCAATCGTTCAACATAGCTTACGACAAGCGCGGCTCCCATGAAGGTTTCATTCATGGACAGGTCTATTTCCTGGATGGGTCAATTCTTTACGTGCGCGAGTATGTTGACGTCGAAACCACTCTTGACCGTATAGTCTACGCTTATCAGTATATGACTTCTGATGAACGATTGGTGTTCCGCTACGATAACACCGGACATCACAAAAAATTAAAACTCTACACCTATCCTCACCACAAACATGCGGGCAGCGTAGATAATGTCATCGAATCAACTGCTCCTGATCTTATCGCTGTCCTCAAAGAAATCGAGCCGCTTATACCGTTGTCTTAATAAAACAATCCAAAGAATACAAAGAATAGGTACAAAGAATAGGTAGGGACAGCGCCTATTTAATATTGGGGCGCTGTCCCAATACTGTCCGGCATGGATAATGCTGTAATCTGTAATGTCATGAAGCCGTTGACACGGATTGCTGCCCACGGACCAGCCCCTCAAACTTTTTTTACAATTTGTACCTTTTTTGCTGGACTCATCCCTCCTTTTCGGTTATGTTAGGGGGTATGGAACAAGTCACCGCCATAGACCGGAAGCACGTCCAGCATATCAGGGCATTGCTTGCCGCCAATCCCCAATGGCACCGTTCCCATTTGTCTGTAGAACTCTGCAAGTTGTGGGGCTGGCAAAGTCCCGCAGGGCAATACAAAGATATGGCCTGCCGCAGCCTCCTTTTGAAACTGGAAAGAGCGGGCGCTATTGTTTTGCCCCCCCGTCAGGGGAAACGCACTTTTCATTCGCGTCCGGCTTATCCCCGTGTTCCTCACCGTCAAGAAACGATCAGCGACCATCTCCCGGGGTTGGTTCCCCTCCAGATCACCGTTGTGAGCCCGGATAGGGAGGATTATCAACTATTCAACTGCCTGTTGTCCCAATATCATTACCTGAGCTACCGGGGCGCCGTTGGGGAAAATCTCAAGTATCTGATTCGCGATATTCAGGGACGTCCCCTGGCCGGACTCCTGTTTGGCTCCGCGGCCTGGAAAACCGCGCCCCGGGATGCCTTCATCGGGTGGAACCAGAAGGACCGGGAAGGCCACCTGCGGTATCTGACGAACAACATGCGCTTCCTTATCCTGCCCTGGGTCCGGGTTCCCCATCTGGCCAGTCATATCCTTTCCGGGATCGCCCGTCGTATCAGCAGAGACTGGGAACAGAAGTACGGACATCCGATCTGTCTGCTGGAAACCTTCGTCGACCGCTCCTTGTTCCGGGGTATCTGTTATCAGGCGGCCAACTGGATACTGGTCGGCCAGACCAAGGGTCGCACCCGCAATGACCGTAACCATGACATCCAGACCCCGGTCAAGGACGTCTATGTCTATCCCCTGGAAAAGAATTTTCGCCGGAGGCTCTGTTGCCTATGACCGCACAAAAGGACCAGAAAAGGCCCGGCCCCAAAAGAAAACCTCTCCTCCGGGAAGAAGAGGTCCAGGGATTCAAGTATCTGGACGTCTTCTTCAAAGTACTCAATCGATTTCATAACGCCAAAACCCATCAGAACCGAAAGCTTTTTTATGATCACTATCTGGCCCTGATCCTGCTGTATTTTTTCACGCCGGTCCTCACCAGCCTCCGAGGAATCCAACAGGCCACCTCTTTGGAAAAAGTCCAGAAACGTCTTGGCCTTAAGAAAACATCTCTGAGCTCTCTTTCGGAAGCGTCCTATGTCTTTGACCCGGAGCTTCTGGAACCCCTGATTAAAGAACTGGCCGGGCAGGCCATCTCCCAGGAGAAAGATCCCCAACTGAAACAGATTTACCAGAGCATCAAGGCCGTGGATGGCACCTTGCTCCCGGCCCTTCCCAAAATGCTCTGGGCACTCTGGCAAAGCGAAGAGCACCGGGCAGCCAAACTCCACCTGGAGTTCGACATCCGCAAACAGGTCCCTACCAAGGCCACCCTCACTCACGGTAACGGCAATGAAAAAAAAATCCTCAAAACAGTCCTCGCTCCCGATACGATCTACTTGCTCGACTGTGGCTATGCAGAATATAAACTCCTGGACGAGATCATCGATACCCCAAGCGCCTTTGTTATCCGTTTACGAGATAATGCCGCTTACGCTGTTCTTGAAGAAAAACCCCTGACGGAAAATGACAGAAAATCAGGAATACAAAAAGACCTCATCGTCACCTTGGGCTGTGACAGCAAAAAAGAATGCTGCCCCCATCCCCTCAGAATCATCCAGGTGTTCCATCAAGGGGATGAAACCAAGCGCCGTCCCTCTCGGGTCTCAAGTAAAAAGACCTTCCGAACCAGAGAGGTCGACTACACTTTCCTGCTGGCAACGAACCTCTTGAACCTGCCGGCCGAAACCATCGCTCTGCTCTTTAGTCGCAGATGGCAGATCGAACTCTTCTTCCGGTGGTTCAAATGTGTCCTGGGGTGTAATCACCTGGTCGCCCTGTCCCAAAACGGGTTAACTCTCCAAATCTACTGCGCCCTGATCGCCAGCCTGCTCATCACCCTCTGGACAGGACGAAAACCCACCAAAAGAACCTTTGAAATGATTACGCTTCACTTCATGGGCTGGGCCAGTGATGAGGAATTAGAAAAACATATCGAAAAACTCCAAAAAAATGACTGAAAGATCATAAGGCTATCTTAACCTCTTGATCCAAAAGGGATTGCTACGCCTGGAATCTCTCCTCCCATCCATACTCCTGAAAAATCCCCCTCCCATTCCTTCGTTACTGATACCTCCTGCTGATGTTGCCTCTTCTCCTACCTTCAAATATGATCCCTAACCTAACCCATCAAATTATGTGCCGGACAGTATTGGCGCTGTCCCTATTTAGCCCACTGTGTTCTAATAGATAGCTAAGTGGCGGTCCGGGTTTGGCGTTTGGTTAGGCGAGAGTTGGGAACCAGCTTGATTTCGAGGCGGCAACCGACGGCTTGAGCATATTTCTGGAGAGTCGTGAGGGAGGGTGCATGCTTGCCCGCTGTTTCCAAACGAGAAACCGCACTTCTGGTCGTTCCCATTAATTCCGCAACCGCTTCCTGAGTAAGGCCGAACCTGGCGCGCGCTGAAAGCATCTGGCGGGTAAGTCCGTACTCTTCTTCCAACGCCTCGTAGGCCTTCCTAAATCCTTTTCGCTTCAAGGCCTTACTTAGAAAAACCTCGTGGTCATGGGAAACGGGTTGATATTTTAAATCGGCCAATTATGTACCCCCTTAATCCTTCTCCTGGCAATTCTTATTTCCTGTTCCGGAGTAGCTTGTGTTTTTTTAACAAAAGCGTGGAGTATCACAACGCGCTGCCCAGCAACAAAACAGTAAAACGCTCGCCCGATACCCTCTCTTCCTCGTGGCCTTAATTCGAAAAGACCATTGCCCAGAGCACGGGAATGCGGCATGCTTAGATTTGGCCCAAATTCCATCAATAATTCCACTATTCGTGCAAAATCAGCCAATAGACCATCCGGCCATTTTTCGATTTCAGCTTTAACGCGAGAATGGAAATACTCTATGGTATAAGGCACAATTGACTTGTTAGCAAATATGCTAACCTTTGTCAAGTATTTTCGAAAAGGATAAGATCCATTAGATATGGGTGTTGGATAGGCGATATTCAGGCTGCGTCAGTGCACTTGATGCTTAGCCACCTCAAGAAGGAAGATCTCTTCGGGAATAAAGAAATACAATTAAAGGATAAACCATTTGTTTTTCCTCATTTTACTTGACTTTTTTTAGGAGAAGAATCCATAATCTTACGATGCGAGAACAAGATTATGGATTACACTCAGGTGGAAAATCTTTATCTTGGGGAAAAAGAAATGTTCTCCTTTTAATTCTCTTTGTCTCGGCTATTTCTCTAAGACTCATTCTTTTTTTTACTCTCTCCATACCCATTATTATTGATTTTTTTATTTTTAATCGGGATGCCCCTACTTATCTATTCACATCTGTCCCATTTTCAATTCGTCATTTTGATGATGGAGGCTGTATCCTCAATAATCCCAACGTTCAGGCCCCGCTAAGTCTGAAAAGTATCCTGTGGGCTTTCAATAATCCGGGCTGGTGCAAGGTCATAAAGGGAGGACAAATGAAGTCATGGCTTCTTTCAAAAGAGCTTTGATAATTAATCCCGATTCCCATGAAACGAAGGCAATTCTTAAAAATTGCTTCAAGAGGAAGGGAAAGAAAGATAATCATGTATAAAGATAAAAAAGTAATCGTGGTCATGCCGGCCTATAATGCCGCCCAAACACTTCGGAAAACCTATGAAGAGGTCGTGGATCAAGGTATTGTTGATCTGATCATTATAGTCGATGACGGAAGTCAAGATGAAACAGGATCTATTGCTGCTACCCTACCTAATACCAAGGTCTATCTTCATAAGAGAAATCTAGGATATGGAACCAATCAAAAATCCTGCTATCGGCTGGCCCTGGAGGAATCGGGGGACATTATCATTATGGTTCATCCGGACTATCAGTACACCCCAAAACTGATTCCGGCCATGGCCTCCCTGATTGGGAATGGTCTTTATCACTGTGTTTTAGGATCAAGGATTTTGGGGGGGTATGCCCTCAAGGGTGGAATGCCTTTTTGGCGATACATTTCCAATCGGTTTTTAACTCTGGTGGAAAATTTACTGATGGGCGCAAAACTCTCTGAATATCATACCGGTTACCGAGCCTTTTCCCGTAGCTTATTAGAAAAAATACCTTTTCAAATTAATTCCCATGATTTTATTTTCGATAATCAGATGCTGGCCAAAATTATCTGGTATGGCTATACCATTGCCGAAGTCAGTTGCCCTACAAAATATTATGCTGAATCTTCATCTATAAATTTCATCAGGAGCGTCAAGTATGGTTTTGGATGCCTGTGGACGGCCTTTACCTTTCGTCTGGCCAAGACCGGGATTATCAAATTCCGACATTTTCCACGAATCTTGGAGAAATCCTGATGTGTTATTCAAACCGATCAAGGGGAGGAATTATATCCAGGGCGGAAAACCAGGAGCAGGGCTGATTGAACATGGATAGCGAGCGCCTTCCCCGTAGCTTGCTGCGGGGTTAGCGAGCGAACACCAATAATAGACATTTTCCCTGCATGGAAGATTCCCCGCACCACGGCGTGGGATCAATCCCACGCATTTGGTGAGGGGAACTTCAATAGGTGATATTCAGGCTGCGTCAGTGCACTTGATGCGTAGCCACCTCAAGAAGGAAGGTCTCTCCCGGAGTAAGAGAGACGACCGAAGGATAAACCATTTGTTTTTCCTCATTTTACTTGACTTTTTTTAGGAGAAGAATTCATAATCTTACGATGCGAGAACAAGATTATGGATTACACCCAGGTGGAAAATCTTTATCTTTGGGAAAAAGAAATGTACTCCTTTTAATTCTCTTTGTCTCGGCTATTTCTCTAAAACTTATTCTTTTTTTTACTCTCTCAATACCCATTATTTTTAATAAATATCCTTTTTTTGCCGACCAAATAAATAAAGGGATCGATATCGGTGAACGAATTCTGGATTTAAGTCCCCTTTATCTCTATGGGATGGTTTGGCTCCAAAAAATCTATGGCTCGAACTGGGAGGCCATGGTGGTTTTTCAGTTCCTGACGGGAAGTTTAACGGTCGTCTTTATTTTTCTGATCGGGGAGAAGATTTTTAACCGGGCGGTGGGTCTAACGGCGGCCATCATTTTAATCCTTTATGGGAATCTGACACTTTTTGAACTAACCCTGGAACCCGATTCCTTTGTCCTTTTCTTTAATTCTCTTTTTATCCTGACTGTACTTTGGGCAAAAGAGAAAAGCCTCCTCAAACCCTTTCCCATGGCCTGGCTTCTATCCGGAGTAGTTCTCGGCCTTTCCATTATCACCAAGGCCAATGCCCTGCTTTTTCTTCCAGGGATTATTTTTTGGATCTGTTGGA
>JAZDOU010000167.1:0-8236 GCA_043798385.1 Pseudomonadota bacterium | reverse complement strand
ACCCGTAGACAGCATAAAAGAAGAGAGGATATTATGGTCTTCCAATATTAACGCCTTGGTAGTCAGCGTTCCGACATCTATCCCAAGTGTAATCATCATTGAGGTTTTAAGGTGTGAACTCCTTTTCGGGTTCTCTTTTTATAGGCTATAACAAATGAACAAAAATAAGTTGAATAGGACCTTTCATATAAAAACTACTTTATTTTGAACCTGGAATACCATCCAGGGTCCTGAACCAGTAAAATAAAGCATGTTTCTGAAGGCTGTGGATATATCAATGAGAGTCAGCCATGTCTCGCGCGAAGCCTTGTCATGAATACGCTTTAATTTTGTCTATAAATCAACAGTTGCCTAATAAAAGGAGTAAACTCAAACTATGGCTTTTTCTCATCATGCCGACCGTCTGTCATCTTTTACTTGAGTTAAAATTATGTATGTAAAACGTTTTAAAGCAAAACTTATACCAATCCCAAAACTAAAAGCATAAAATAAGGCAACCTATTAAAATTATAGTAGTTAATAACGGATTGTAAAGGAGGAATAAGGAGACTGCTTCGGTTCGGAGCAAACTGAATCATGTATCGTTTCGCTACAATTGTAGCGCAACGCTTGCTTTACTGTATAACACCCTTGGAAAATGAAATGTTAAATTTCTTCATCTTCCGATATAACGTAGTCCGGGCGACACCCATCCGTCTGGATGATTCGGAAATATTACTTTTGCATTCTTTCAAAATACTCCAGACCAAGTCTTTTTCAACCTGATCGATTTGGGATAAGGCCTTTGTCTTCAGATCAGCCGGACGGGGACTGGTTTTCTTTTTCTCCACGCCACTTGTTTTAGGAAAATCATTCAAGGCCAGGATAGAACCGTCGGTAAGGTTTATCGCCCTTTCGATCCAATTTTTTAACTGTCTCACGTTACCGGGCCAGGGCTGGCTTTCCAGGTAGGCCCGAGCCCGGGTGGAAATCCCTATAATCGGTTTCCCCGGCCTCCGCCTCATCTCCTGAATAAATAAATCGGTCAGGAACCCTATGTCGCCTTTCCTTTCACGAAGTGGCGGGACCTTAACCTCCAGCACACTAAGCCGATAAAACAGATCGCTGCGGAAATTGCCCTTTTCGATCTCTTCATTGAGATTCTTGTTGGTGGCCGTGATGATCCTGGCTTCCAGAAATATATATTCTCTGCCCCCGAGACGTTGGAATTTTTTTTCCTCGAGGACGCGCAACAATTTGGCCTGCATGTCCAGAGACATCTCACTGATCTCGTCTAAGAAAAGGGTGCCTCCGTTGGCCAGTTCCAACTTACCCGGCTTCCCCGATCTAAGACCGCCGGTGAAAGTACCGGCCTCGTATCCAAATAATTCGCTTTCAATCAGGTCATTAGGGATGGCGGCGCAATTGATACCCAGAAAAGGGCCATTGGAAAAGGGACCGGCATTATGGATACTCTGGGCCAATAATTCCTTGCCCGTCCCGGATTCTCCCAAAATAACCACATTTGAGATACTTTTGGCTACCCGATGAGCCAGCTTAAGGCACTCTTTTATCGCCGAACTCTCTCCTCGTATATCGGAAAAGGTAAATCGGGCATGAAGGCCAACAACCTTTTGCACCAGTTTTTGCAGCTCACTCAGCTCTTTCAACAAAAGGACGCTTCCTATCCGCTCTCCCATCAAATTAAAGATAGGCTTGAGAGTCACCAGGCAGCGGGTCTTAGTATTGGATTCCCCAAGAATAAGTTCGTGATCACTCAATTCACGCTTATCGTGGATCGCATCAAGGACGGTCGTATTCCTGACGATATTCCCTATTTTTGGATCGGCAACGGTGGAAATATTCACTCTCAGAATCTTCTCGGCAGTAGGATTCATGTGGGTAACGGCATCATTTTTATCAAGGATGACCAATCCTGATTCCATTGATTCCATGGCAGCATGAAGGTACTGGCTGGTCAGGAAGGATTTCTCTAACTCTTTTTTCAATCTCAATTGATTTTCTATCACCTGAGCCCCGGCTACAATCATACCCAGGGTGTGCGGATGCATAAGGGTGGTCTCGTTGGTGGCAGTGATATTCAGGCAACTGATCACTTTTCCATTCATGTTATGGATTGGGGCCGCGGAACAGGTGGCCACGTGAACCAGTTCGAGATAATGCTCCTCAGCGATCATCTGGTACGGTTGATTGTGCCTAATGGCCATGCTGACGGCGTTGGTCCCACAGTATTTTTCATGGAAGCTGCTTCCGACCACCGCATTTTTAGACTGACAATACTTCCATATATCCCCTTCGCCCAAAGCTTCCAGAATAAAGCCGTCCTTGTCCGTCAGGAAGACCACCATTTCAAGGCTTTTAATCAATTCATAAAGGCCATGCAGGAAAGGGCGGGCAGTGGCTATCAGGGCCTTGTTGTTGGCCATAACTGCTTCCCACTCTTCCTGACTAACGGCCCTGACGATGTTGCTGGCAAAAGGATCCAGCCCAAACGATCGGCATCTCTTCCAGGATTCTATAATTTCGTCCCGGACAACACCGGGTCTTACCTTGCCTGTTTTAACAAATTCCTGCCAGACAGCTTTTAATTTCTTCCTGTTGAGAATTCTGTTTTCATGATCCATTGGTGTTATCCAAACTTGACAATTAGTTTATATTACGATTTTATTATGCTGGTGGGATTTTCATGGGTTCCGCCTAACCGGCGTGTTAAGACCTCTTCCTGGATAAGCCGAAGGGCAGGTCGGATGGAGGTCCGTATGAGCGTATGAGAGACTGGTAAAATTTAACACAGGTAAAACAGGAAATCAAATACTATAATTAACGACATAAATAAGTTGACATAATCGGAAGAATTTAAAAAAAATCGACTGGCGATCCGGAATAAAAGGAAAAGGGGGGTCCTTTTTAAAGACAAAACCGGGTTCAGTTTGCACCTAAAGTTGGGGCGGGTTTGAGCCAAAAAAGGCTCTCTACCTTTTGTCTGGTCTGGGACATCTTGGAATGGGGCAAAAGGAGGGGCACCTCGTATTCTCCAGAAAGGATACCGATGGTTCCGTAAAAACCGCGGTCGATCCATCCATAGCCATCTTCTCTTCATTACCCAGGTGTCCGCTCCATCACAATATTAGGCAGTGATTTTCTTGAGCCTCCTGCCCATCCAGAGGACTATAGCGATCCGAATAGAGGCCCTGGCATTTTTTATCTTGAAAAATTTGTTCTTCCATCTGTGAAGTCCCACCTAAAAGGTAACACCCTGAAATGTTCTGTCCGGAGTAAGGATTAAGGGCTATGATCGCCGTGTCGTCCCAGCTACTGGTCAGGGTTTCATTCGTTTCGATCAATCGATCGGGAATTTCATCCGGGCTGAAGGTTTCAAAAAGTTTTCGGATAAACTCTTCCCTGCTCTGAAAGGGAGAGGAAGGAATATTGGTTAGGCCGTCGGTAGCCAGTAAAAGACGGGTCTGGGGCATGATGGGCCGATCCTCCACCTGAAAAAAGTGAGGTGTCCGTCCCGCCATCCAGAAATTGTTTTTTGACCATTGTCGGCTCTCGCCTGTTTGAACATTACAGGAGAACAAGAGGCTGTCTCCCGTGTGGAACAGGAGACCGGTCATCGGTCCTTTGGTTCTTAAGAGAAGTATTCCGGTAAAGGTACAACTGTCGCCAAAGGACAGAGCTTGCAGCAAATGATTGGATTCGGCGATCAGTTGCCTCTTTAAAGTTTTGACCTCCTTCTCCCCGTAGACCCGCTCGCCGGCCGGAGGAATGATGCGGGTCAACATGGTTGAAAATATCTTCATAAACTCCTGCGAAATCGAAGGATTGCGCTCCGAGCCGTCGGCCACGGCAAAAAACCCCCTGGTAAAATCGAGGAGCAGGCAATCTCCCATCCCGGCAGAGGAAGATGATCCTATCAGGCCTTCCTGAACACGGGCCCCGAGGAACCCGGAGCAGCGGATAGACCTTTTATAGCGGTTCACTACTACCGGGCCGGCTGGATAATGGACCTTAGGATTTAGGTTTTCGGCCCACCAAGGCCCTGGTAGTATAAACGACCACATCTTCGTCCCTTTGATGTTTAATGGCATTCCGGGCGACTATGACACCCCGTTGATCATCCTTTTCCTGTAGATCTATCACCTCCACCTCGCAGTGTATGGTGTCGCCGATCTTGTAACGGCCCCGGGGAAACGGACCTGGTCCATGCCGTAAAAGGCGATGAAAGACCTGGGCAGGGCCACATAAGCCCCGAGGCGGAAGATCGGGGCGCTACCCACGCAGATGGAGTCAGCATGCCGTGGGCGATCCGCTCACCTAAGGGAGTATTCTTAGCGTACTCCACGTTGGTATCCAAAGGGTGCCAATCACCGGTAAAGGTGGAAAACAGGACAAGGTCCATCTCCGTGATCGTTCTGCCCGGGGAGATCAGTTTTTCCCCAACCCTGTAGTCTTCAAAATGATCTCTGTCCATTATTAATCCGCCTCGCAAAAAATGGGGAAAAGGTCTCTTTACTTTTTCCATTTTTTCCCCTTCCCGGTCGGTACGCTGCTCAGGGAACCTTGTTCCAAGAGGCCAATAATCTGATTGTTGGCCTTTTCGTCGGGAAACTCCTCATAGTTAAAATCCGGATTGAAGACATATTACCGAATCGTCATGTCCGCCGCCCCATAGATGACGAAGGAGGCAATCAAGAGAGAGAAATCCCGGCGAAATATTCCTTTTTCCTGACCTTTCTGAAAAATTTCGGCTAGGCCCATAAAAAACCGATTATACTGTTTCCAGTTTTCCCGGTCATAGAACTGCTTCAACCTGGGTACATCCATGATCAATACCTTCATCAGGTCGGGATTACGCTGGTAACGCTGGAAGATGAAGCCGAATACGGCCGGAGTTTTTCGATGGGACCGTTAACGGTCTGGTTTATTTTTTCCATGCGTTTTAACAAAAAGTCCCAATTCTCATGGAAGATGGACAACAAAATTTCTTCCTTGCTTTGAAAATATTGATAGAGGGACCCATAAGCGACCCCGGCCTGACCGGAGATGTCCAGAGTACGGCAGGAATAATAGCCCTTCTTGGCAAATACCGTAATAGCCGCCTTTAGGATGATATCTCGTTTGGGCGTTTCTTTTTCTTTCATAACCGACCTCCGGGGTTGAAGACAATTCGATTCCTGCCGATAACCGCTTAAAAATGACTGACCAATCAGTCATAATTTTTATTTATCAAGCATTTTAACTGTTGTCAAAAAAAATTTTTCATAAAAAAATAATCGTTAAATTTGACAAATATATAAAAATTATATAATCTTGGTGATTATGAAGCCATTCAGATTCGTGGGATCAAGCCTTGAAGATCTTCGGCACTTTCCGGAAGAAGCTCGTCGGGGCTCAGGCTTCGAGTAACGTGCCGTTCAAGGAGGAAAAACATGATTGCCGCTATCGTTGAGTTCAAGCTCCCCCAGCCGATTAGTCGTCAGAAGGGACAGGAAATCTTTTTAAGCACCGCCCCAAAGTACCGGGATGTCCCGGGACTCCTTCGGAAATATTACCTTCTCTCTGAAGATGGCGCCCCGGCCGGTGGGGTCTATTTATGGAAGTCCCGAGAGCAGGCGGAAGAGCTCTACACCGAGGAGTGGAGAAAATTCGTCCGGGGGAAATATGGGTCTCAACCGTCAGTCACTTACTTCGAAAGCCCGGTCATTGTGGACAACCTGACGAATGAAATCATCACAGACGATTGACGGATTTGCCTCGATGGATAGAAGCCAGAAACAATGTCGCCAACAAAAAAAAGCCGGTCTCCGGTAACGGTTCAAAAAATTCAGGAAAGATTGCAAACCCTGGGTGATCCTCAAAAAGCCCAAATCCTGCAGCGGTTTTTTAAGACCGGACCGGGAGAGTATGGACAGGGAGATGTCTTTGTGGGTCTCCGGGTTCCGGACATCAGAAAGCTGGCTAAGGAATATAGTTCCCTGCCTCTGCCGGCGACCCTCCGGTTGCTCCGATCCCCCATCCATGAAGCCAGACTCCTGGCCCTGTTGATCCTGGTTCAGGCCGCCAGGTGCGCAGATAGTGCCCTTCAGAAACAAATTTGTGACCTCTATCTGCAAAATACCCGCTTTATCAACAACTGGGACTTGGTGGATCTATCCGCTTACCATATCGTCGGTCCTCAATTAAAGTCTGGGAGTGGCCATCGGCCGGCAGGCTTAGCCGCATCACGTTTAATCTGGGACCGCCGCATCGCCATAATGGCTACCTTTCATCTGATTAAAAAAGGGGAATTCTCCCTGACTTTGACTACGGCCAGGCGGCTGCTCAAAGATCCGGAAGACCTGATCCATAAAGCAGTCGGCTGGATGCTCCGGGAGGTCGGCAAGCGGGATCAGAAAACAGAGGAATCCTTTCTCAAGGACCATTACCGAATCATGCCGCGAACCATGCTTCGTTACGCCATTGAAAGATTTCCGGAGGGTTTACGACAGCGATATCTGAAAGGAGAAATAGCTTGAGTGGCTGGCGACCTGAACGGAGGGCGACAATGGTCGATGCAGCCGGAGGGCTTGAATCAGGTACGGGCCGGCTCCGGTATTCAAGTCGAATCTTGAAAAATTATTTTGACAGGATTAACGGAATGTTATCTTCCGCCTATCTTTTGAAAACCAGTTGATAACGAACGCTATAGGGGGATAATATCCCCGTCACCCTTTCTTTAATGGTCTCTTCCGAGACACCGAAGGCAGGGGTGAGGGTTATGAAGGCCAACGATCCATGGACTTTATCCTCTTTCAACTGGACATCTATGTTAACGGTCAGATCTTTCAGGGCTGAAAGTTCCTGCCGGTATACTTTCCGGATGCTCTCCCAGCGGAGGGCCGGCTTAAAGATCTTGCCCACCGGTGTTAGGGGTATCTGGGGGATAATAAAGACCTGCTTAGGAATGGCCGCCCGTTCACCGACTTCTTTTCCAAGATATTCCAGGATCTCGCCTTCGGTGATTTTAGCCCCTTGTTTCAGTTCCACATAAGCCACCGGTATTTCACCGGCATAGGGGTCAGGGCTCCCCACAGCGGCCGCCATTTTCACATCAGGAAGCCGGTACAGGGGCTCTTCGATAATCGCCGGGTCGATATTGTGACCGCTTCGAATAATGAGTTCTTTTCTACGTCCTGTCAGCCAGAAATAGCCGTCCTGGTCCTGTCTTCCCAGATCTCCGGTATTAAACCATTCAGGAAGAGGCCAGATCCGTTTATTGTGGGCCTCTTCCAAATAGCCTTTGAACACATTGGGACCTTTGATACAGACTTCTCCGATCTCTTCGGTTTCCGCCTCCCTGATGAACTGGCCGTCTTCATCGGTGATAAAAACCTTCATCTCCTGGTAGGGCAGTCTCAACCCGATGGATCCAATCTTCCGTTCGCCATGATAGGGATTCAGAGCGGAGGCACAGGTACCCTCCGTAAGGCCGTAGCCTTCTATAATCTTCATGCCGCTGTGGGCCTCGAATCGTTTAAACAGCTCGACGGAAAGAGGGGCCGCCCCGCAGACCAGATAGCGAAGCGAAGAGATATCCGCATCCCCCTTAGAAATGTCCAGCAGCACAGACAGAATAGTGGGCACCGCAGAGAAGGTCACGGCGCGGTAGTGTTCAACAATCTTATAAAAATTTTTCATAACCAGCGGGTCTCTATAGCCGCGAGCCGAAAGGATCACCACATGGGCTCCGATAGAGAGAGGGAATGATCCGGTAACCGTGGTGCCGTTGACATGAAAAAGGGGAAGACCGCACAGGGTCACCTCTCCGGCAGACAGTTCGGCCCCTCGAGCGGTCATAAAAGCCATTACCGCTTCATTAAAATGGGTGTGAGGGGCCAGTTTGGGTGTTCCCGTGGTACCGCCCGTGTGATACATGGAGGCGATGTCCTCGGGGTTGATTTGACGACCTGAGTCGAGTCGATCCCCCCGGTAGCGGGGCAGAAGCTCTTCAAAGCCGTAGACCCCTTCTTTCTCGTCCCCGGGTCCCATCACCCGGATCACAGCCTTGAGCCCGGGAAGTTCCTTCCTGATTAAAGAGACCTTCTGCCAGATGTCCCATCCCGGAATCTCACCCAGGACCACCAGGACCTTGGACCCGGCGGCCTGACAGATATCCTGGATGGTTGAAGGGGCCAGCAGGGAGTTAATGGGGTTGACAATCCCGGCCGCTTCTCCTCCCCAGAGGACATAGTGG
>JAZDOU010000136.1:0-32056 GCA_043798385.1 Pseudomonadota bacterium | reverse complement strand
AAAAATTGCCCGGCCCTCGTTTCCTCGCGAAAGGACATGGTAATAGGCATCTTCATAATGAATTCTCCAGGGTCTCGCCATTTCTTCCCCTCCATTATGCCGTAATGGAGCATACCATTACCCATCCTAATTCACAAGTCAAGATGTGACCCCAGGCCTTCTCTGTCAATAGTTTTTTTTAAAAATTATATCCTCCTTATTTTCCTTAACCTTTCCGTAAGCACAGACTTGGTACGTCAAAGTAAAAAGAATAAGACCATTTTGCTTTTTTTTTGACGAAGTCTCCCAGAAAGGTTACTATTAAACCATAATGTTATGGGCCAACATTCATAAAAAAGAGATATTAACGGTCTCAAAATAATTGGTAACCTTCAAAAGTTGAGGCAATGAACCCTTTGCTGGGAACTTGTCATAAAGAGATCGAAGGAGACGATATGAAGCATACCAAATTGATTATTATCGGCGGGGTGGCGGGTGGGGCCACGGCAGCGGCCCGGGCCAGACGAATGGATGAAGAGGCGGAGATTATCCTTTTGGAGAGAGGAGAATATATCTCTTTTGCCAACTGCGGGTTGCCATATTACGTGGGAGAAGTAATCAAAAAGCGGCAGGACCTTCTGGTGACTACTCCCGAGGCTTTAAAGAAACGATACCGGATTGATGTTAGAACTTTTTGTGAAGTGAAGGCCATTGACCGGACCCTTAAAAGAGTATCCGTTTTTAATCAAAAAACCCAGGAAACCTACTGGGAAACCTACGATAAGATTATTCTGGCCCCTGGGGCAGAACCCCTGAAACCACCCCTGGAAGGGATCAACTTACCTGGAATATATAATTTACGTAATATCCCGGATACAGACAGGATTAAAAACCATGTAGATAAGAAAAATCCGAAGTCAGCCGTTATTGTCGGCGGTGGTTTTATCGGGTTGGAAATGGTGGAAAATTTGGTTCAGCGCGGTGTGCGGACAACCATTGTGGAAATGGCCGATCAGGTTATGCCTCCTTTAGATAAGGAAATGGCTCAAATGGTTCGGAACCATCTGGAGGCCAAAGGTGTTGTCTGCAAATTAGGTAAAGGAGTAAAGGGATTTCGGAAAGAAAGGGATAGTCTGATTGTCTCGGTTCAGGAAGATCAAGACATTGCCTGTGACATGGTTATTCTTTCCATTGGTATACGGCCTGAAAACCGCTTGGCCAAAGAAGCAGGTTTGGAAATTGGGAAATCCGGCGGAATTAAGGTCAATACGGCCATGCAAACCTCGGATCCGGATATTTATGCCGTAGGCGATGCAGTGGAAGTCCGGGAGTTCGTCACCGGTTTCCCTTTGATCTCGGCCCTGGCCGGACCGGCCAATAAACAGGGCCGCATCGCCGCTGATAACGCTTTGGGCCGCAAGACGGTATTTCGCGGGACTATGCGGACCTCTATCGTCAAAATCTTTGAGCTGACAGTAGGTTCTGCCGGACTTAGCGAAAAAACCCTTCGGACATACGGTTTACCTTATCAGGTCAGTTATACGTATTCAGGTTCTCATGCTGATTATTATCCGGGGGCCGAAACCATGACCATTAAACTTATTTTTTCACCCGGAAACGGAAAGGTATTAGGGGCTCAGATAATCGGAAAAGATGGGGTGGACAAGCGGATTGACGTCCTGGCCACAGCCGTCCACGGGGGGATGACCGTTTTTGATCTGGAGGAATTAGAACTGGCCTATGCCCCACCTTATTCATCGGCTAAAGACCCGGTGAATATCGCCGGATTTGTGGCCTCCAACCTGATCAGGGGCGATGCCGAAAACATCTATCCCCAAGAACTGGCCGAGTTGGATCCCCAAACGCACATCTTATTGGATGTGCGTTCCAAGATGGAAATAAGGGTATTAGGTGCCCTCGATGGCGCTATATCTATCCCTATTGATGATCTGAGGGATCACTTGAAGGAACTGGATAAAGAAAAGACCTATATCGTCTATTGTGCCGTGGGACAACGGGCCTATAATGGGTATCGCATTCTGGCCCAGAACGGCTTTCGGGCCAGGAATCTGAGCGGAGGATTTTTGACCTATCAATTATTTTAAACGTAAAGATCGATCCGTGGTTCAATTGGGGGGCGGACCAAGAGAATAGCTGGATACCAATCCGGGGACAGAAGCGCGTAGGGTGTCTCTGGTTGGTTTACTCTATCAATTTCCGTTCGTACTCTTTTATTTTTTAAAAATTCAAGAACAGAGCAGGAAGAATACTTTAATTCTTATCGGCCCAAAGCTGGGGGGTTTTTCCACCAGGGGTATCCAAAGTGTCTATCAATGGGATATATCGGTCCGGATGGCTAATATGAAATTATCAATTTTTACTTTTTTTCGCTCCCGGTGAAAGATCGACCAATTCGACTTTCCCGGTTGTCATGTGGTATATCCCGGCGGCGATCTTTACCTTCCGGCCTTCTACCAAGGGCCATAGCCGTATTTTTTGTATTCTGGAGGATGGCCGCATCCAAAAGCTTATCTTTATCCTTTACTTTATCTGCTCTTCTTTTGTTTGTTCTCATACATTATTTTATCCGCCTCGGCAAGCAGGGTATCTATGGAAGAAGGATTTTTGGGATCAAAACAGGCAATGCCCAAGCTCATAGAGAGGTTATATGAGCGCTTTGTTTGGAGGTGATGGTCATTCAAGACCTGCTCGAAGCGGTTAATCAGTTTCTCGGCCGAGGTCTCGAGGTTGTTCATCGCCAGAACGACGAATTCATCACCCCCAAGACGTGCGATGATATCCGATTCCCGAAAGGTGTCTTTAAGTATCCGTGAAATAGCCACCAAAGCCTGGTCACCTTCTTTATGGCCCAAGGTATCATTAATTCCCTTCATATTATCCAAATCTCCATAAATGAGCAGCATTTCTGTTCCCATCCGTTGGGCCGTCTTCAACCCCTGTTCGGCCACAGCAAAAAAACCCCGGCGGTTAAAAAGGCCGGTCAGGTCATCTTTAATGGACAAGGCCTTGAGGGCTTTCTCGGCCCGCTTGCGCTCGGTGATTTCCGTCTGTAACTCTTTATTGGCCTGGCGCAACTCCTCCGTCCGGGCAGTCACACGTTTTTCAAGTTCATCGTGCGCCTGTTGCAGCGCTACCTCCGCCCTCCTGCGATCGGTTACGTCTGAGAAGAAGCCCACAACGTATTTCTGCTCCTGGATGATTTCAAAAGCACTGGAGATGTCGGCATAGAAAATCGAGCCGTCTTTCCGCAGGCACGGAAGCGCAGTCGTCAGCGTCTTCTCTCCTCGTATCTGAGAGTTGAACTCAGATATCGCTCGGTCCAGGAAGTCCTTGGGGTGAAGGTCAGCCATATTCAATCGGAGCAATTCTGTCTTGGGGTATCCGAACATCCGACAGATGGAGGGGTTGGCATCAATTAACCGCCCGTTTTCAATATCGGCTGCCAGGATGCCATGTCTGCTTCCCTCGAACAGTACCCGGTACTTTTCTTCTGAATTCCGTAGCACCTCCTCTGCCCGCTGGCGCTCGGTTTCGGATTT
The DNA here is from genome assembly GCA_043798385.1 of Pseudomonadota bacterium. Taxonomy (GTDB): domain Bacteria; phylum Desulfobacterota; class RBG-13-43-22; order RBG-13-43-22; family RBG-13-43-22; genus RBG-13-43-22. The sequence goes on along the minus strand of JAZDOU010000136.1, from coordinate 28,517 downwards.
TTCATGTTCAGCAATTTGTCGATGAAGATCTTCCAAGTCCTGGATCAGTTGCTTTTTGGTCTTCCTGTTATCGTTCATTCTAAATCTCCAGTTGAGATATTCACAATAATAAGCCCGATTTCTCTCTTGAGAAAGGGGGTTTATTATTCCTCCATCGACACGTCCTTTTTTTGGTTCTTGGAGATTAGAGCCGCGAACATTTCGACCAAGTTGGGATCGAATTGACTCCCGGAACCCTTTTCATCAATCTCTAAATGGTCAGCCAAGATATTCGAATCCGAATTATCTTATTCGGTGCGTTAAAGACTTTATCCCGTTGAGCAGTAATAATTTAGCCTTTATATTTATTAGGCAATTAATGGGCCAGAAATTATTTATGACTTAACCTATTGTTTCAACAATAAATACCATTTTATCTACACATCAGTGTCCATCCGTTCGATAATAAATGGACCTTTAGGGACAATGATTGATCCAAAAGGGTCAGGGGGATTCAATCGTATGGGATGTGCCCCATTACCACCTTCTTCCGCGCCCGGCCATACCGCTCCCTGGAAATCCGGATTATTTCTTCAAAATGATTTTTCAGGGGTTGTTTAACTGGTGGTAAGGTGTTGGCTGCAAGCCCTTAATCATTAATTTAGATGAAGGGATCAGGGAATTTCCGGAAATAAAGCTGCTCGTTGTGAAAATCCGGGGGTAGGGGATCTGTTTCCAGGGACACCGGGTGGGCCAGGGAAGGCGGGTGGGATCAACCCCCCTCTTTAATCCTCTCAATGCGCGCCCCCAGGGGAAGGAGCTTTTTTTCCAGGCCTTCGTAGCCCCGATCCAGGTGGTAGACCCGGGAGATCTCGGTGATGCCGTCGGCAGCCAGTCCGGCCAGGACCAGGGAGGCACTGGCCCTTAGATCGGTGGCCATTACCGGGGCACCCAGGAGTCTGGAGACCCCTTTGATGACGGCCTGATTCCCGGATACCTGAATATCGGCCCCCATACGCCGTAACTCGCTGACGTGCATATAGCGGTTTTCGAAAATGGTTTCTTTGATCAGGCTGGTGCCGTTACTGATGGACATCAGGGCCATAAATTGAGCCTGCATGTCCGTGGGAAAGCCCGGATAGGGCCGCGTGGTTAAGGAGACACTTTTTATTTTTTTAGGTCCCTGAACGGCCAACCCGGATTTCTTTTGAAAAAATTCCAGGCCGGCCTCTTTTAATTTGGTGATCACTGTTTCCAGACAGGACCCCTCATAACCGGCCAAGGTGATCTCTCCCCGGGTGATGCCTGCGGCGACCATATAGGTGGCCGCCTCGATGCGATCAGGCATGACCTGATACTGAGTCGGGTGGAGGTGGGAGACTCCCTGGATAGTGATGAGATCGGTTCCCGCCCCTTCAATCCGGGCCCCCATGGCCTTTAAAAAATTAGCCAGGTCCACCACCTCCGGCTCCTTGGCCGCATTGCCGATGATCGTTTTTCCTTTGGCCAGGCAGGCGGCCATCATCAAGTTTTCCGTTCCTGTTACCGTGGGGGTATCAAAAACGATCTCGGCCCCCCGCAACTGGCCGGCCTTGGCCTCCACATAACCGTGTTTTAAATCGATCCGGGCCCCCATTAATTCCAGACCCTTTAAGTGCAGGTTGATGGGTCTGGCCCCGATGGCACATCCCCCGGGGAGAGAGACCCTGGCCCGGCCAAAGCGGGCCACTAAAGGCCCCAAGACCAGGATAGAGGCCCTCATGGTCTTCACTAGATCGTAGGGTGCCTCAAATCGGTCTATCTTGGAGCCGTTGATGCGCAGGGTTGCTTCAGGACCTTCCTCAAAGGAGGCCCCTAAAAAAGCCAATAATTTTTTTTCCGTCTGGATGTCCCTCAAGGCCGGAAGATGGCTCAAGGTAGACCAGCCGTCGGTTAAGAGCGTGGCCGACATAATGGGTAAAGCCGCATTCTTGGCCCCGGACAGGACCACCTTGCCTTTTAGAGGTATTCCTCCCTGGAGGCGAATTTTATCCATGGTAGCAGGCCTTCAGGATTCGATCCTGGCCGGCATAATCCCGGCGTATGGCGGTTTGCTGAAATAAGTGATCCTTGGCCAGTTTCAGGACCTGACTGCCCTGGGTGTCCCCGATTTCCAAAACCAGCCAGCCACCCTTCTTCAGTTGCCTGGCGGCCTGTTGAAAAATAACCCGGATGGCCTCCAGCCCGTCCGGACCTCCGGAAAGGGCGATTAAAGGCTCAAACCCTTTGATGGTCAGCGGGAGATGGGGGATGTCCTTTTCCGATATATAGGGAGGATTGGAAACCAGCAGGTCAATCCACCTCTGTTTAAAAGAAAAGGGTGTCAACCAGTCTCCCTGGACGAAGGCGATCAGGCCTTGAACCCCATGATGGGCGGCATTCTTATGGGCGGTCTGAAGGGCCGGCCAGGAAAGATCCGTGGCCAAAAGGCGAGTGGTTTTTCCAGGGGCGAGCGACTTGGCCAAGGTAATGGCTACAGCCCCGGACCCGGTTCCCAATTCTACCACGGCAGAGTCCCATGACTGGTTCGAAAGGATTTTTAAGGCCTCTTCTACCAGAAGTTCGGTCTCCGGCCGGGGGATTAACACCCCGGGATTGACTCCAAAATTAAAAGACCAGAATTCCTTGAAACCGGTCAGGTAGGCGACTGGTTCGTGCTGGGCCCTGCGAAGCACCTTTTCTTCAAAGGATCGTCGCTGGTCGGCCTGGAGGGCCTGTTCAAAGGAGAGGAGTAACCCTAAACGATCCAGACCCAGGACGGATCCCAGAAGCAGTTCAGCGCTCAATCGGGGATCCGGCTGGCCTTCAGCCTGCAAATAGGTTGTGGCCCAGACCAAGGCCTGTCGAATGGTCCAGGAATGGTTCAAAAGATTATTGGATATGATCTGAGGGGTTACCATAAAAAATCAGGCATGAGGCATGAGACGATAGGCCTGAGGCAATGAAGGACTGTAAAATCTTGTCACCCATAGCCCCTTGCCCAGGGACTATTACCCCACCTGGAATCCTTTTCTAAGTTTTAAAATCAGCCTCCGGCCTTAAGTTGTTCGGCCTGATAGTGTGTGGTCAAGGGATTAATAACCTCAGAGAGATTACCCTCCATGATCGTGTCTAATTGATAGAGGGTTAAGCCGATTCGGTGGTCCGTCAGACGATTCTGGGGAAAATTATAGGTTCTGATCCGTTCGCTGCGGTCCCCGCTGCCTACCTGGCTTTTTCGGTCTTCGGAAATTTTATCCTGTTGTTCTTTGACCTTGAGGTCCAACAAGCGGGCCCTCAAGACCTTTAAGGCCTTGGCCTTGTTTTTGTGCTGAGATTTCTCGTCCTGACAGGAAACCACCAGTCCGGTCGGCAGGTGGGTGACGCGTATCGCCGAATCGGTGGTATTGACGCTTTGCCCGCCCGGTCCGGAAGAACGGAAGACATCCACCCGGATCTCTTCGGGATCAATGACTATGTCCACTTCTTCGGCTTCGGGAAGCACGGCCACCGTGACGGCCGAGGTATGGAGACGGCCTTGCGCTTCGGTAGCCGGGACCCGCTGTACCCGGTGGACCCCGCTTTCATATTTGAGCTTGCTGTAAACCCCCTTGCCTTCGATCAAGACGATGATTTCCTTATAGCCACCCATTCCGGTCGGATGCTCACTCATGATTTCCACTTTCCAGTTCATGGCCTCGGCCAGCTTGGAATACATGCGAAAGAGATCGGCGGCAAACAAGGCGGCCTCTTCCCCACCGGTACCGGCCCGGATCTCCAGTAAGGTATTCTTTTCATCATTGGGATCCTTCGGCAGAAGGAGGACCCTGATCTCTTCTTCGATCAGGGAAAGCTGCTCTTTTAGGGTTTCAATTTCGCTCTTGGTCAATTCCTGAATTTGGGGGTCGGGATCTTCCAGGAGTTCCTGGTTTTGGTCGACTTGATCGGAAAGGGATTTGATGAGGCGATATTTAGAGATTATTGGGGCCAGTGCGGAATGCTCTTTGGCCAGTTTTTGATAGGCCAGGGGATTTTTATGTACGTCTGCGTCGTTGAGGGATTCCTCCAGCTTCAGATAGCGATTTTCCACTTCTTCCAATTTTTTGAGCATCATGGTCTGGCTTAAACAACCGGTTGTCCGGATAGTTGACCCTCTAATTGCAGGACCCGCTGGAGGGCCTGCAGGGCCACTTCGATCTGGTCTTCGGAAGGCTCCTGGGTAGTCAGTCGTTGGATCCACAGGCCGGGAAGGATAATCAACCGCACCCAGGGGAGATGGGCTTTTTTCCCGGAATATTTAATGGCCTCATAAGCCAGGCCGGTAATGGGGATCATTAGCAGGATTTTAAAACCGATATATAACCCATTTCGGGACCAGGAATTTAAAGAAGGCAATTTAGGCAAAAATGGAAATAAGATGGAGAAGAAAAGGAGACTGATTACCAGAACCAGCAAGATAAATGAGGTTCCGCAGCGGGGATGCAGGGTAGAATGTTCCTTGGCGTTTTCTACAGTCAGGTCCTGACCGGCTTCGTAGGTAAAAATTGATTTGTGTTCGGCCCCGTGATACTGGAAGACCCGGCGGATGTCGTTGAAACGGGAAATGATCCAGATGTAGGCGATAAAGAAAAATACCTTGATCAAGCCGTCAAGGAGATGAAAGGAAAAAGAAGTCACCCCGAAATGGAAGCTGGTGAGTCGGCCCAGATAGAAACTGATCCAGTGGGGCAAGGCCACAAAGAGACCCAGACCCAGAAGGATGGCCACCGATAGGGTGCCCAGCATGGCCCCCCAACCGATCTCTTTGGACCCTTCCTCTTCGGTCATGGCCTGGTTGGCTGAAAAATTTAAGGCCTGGATCCCTTGAATCAGGGTTTCTATCAGGATCAGGGTGCCCCTTAAGACCGGCCACTTGAGAAAATGAAAGCGGTCCGACCAGGGGTGAAGGATGTCCTCTTTGGTCACCATCTCCCCGTTAGGCCGGCGTACCACTATGGCCAGGGATTTGGGGGCCTTCATCATGACCCCTTCGATTACGGCTTGACCACCTACCGGAATCATTCGGTTCGAGGCCTCCGGTTTAAGTGAAACCGATTAGGCCTGGGGTTCTTCATTGGGAGTAGTCTTTCCCGTGGGGACCTTATTGTATTTCTTCTGGAAGCGTTCGATCCTTCCCGCTGAATCCATTAATTTTTGTTTTCCCGTAAAGAAAGGATGGCACTGGGAACAAATTTCAACCCGGATATCTTTTTTAGTGGACCCGGTGGGGACTTCATTCCCGCAGGCACAGCGAACCGTTGTTTGGTGGTAAGCAGGATGAATTTTTTCTTTCATGGAAGCACTCCTTATCATTTATTCATTAAACTTAAAAAATCGGCGTTATTCTTGGTCCCGTCCATCTTTTCCAAGAGGAATTCCATACTGTCCACTACGGTCAGCGGGGCCAATAATTTACGTAGGATCCAAACCTTGTTAAGTTCTTCAGTATTTAAAAGCAATTCCTCTTTGCGGGTTCCGGAGCGATTAATATCAATGGCCGGGAAGATTCGCTTGTCGCTGAGTTTGCGATCCAAATGGATCTCCATGTTGCCGGTTCCCTTAAATTCTTCGAAGATGACTTCATCCATCCGGCTGCCGGTGTCGACCAGGGCCGTGGCAATAATGGTCAGACTGCCACCCTCTTCGATGTTTCGGGCCGCCCCGAAAAACCGTTTGGGGCGATGGAGGGCATTGGAGTCCACTCCGCCTGAGAGGATCTTGCCGCTGGGAGGGACGACGGTGTTATAGGCCCGGGCCAGGCGGGTAATACTGTCCAGGAGAATAACCACATCCCGTTTGTGTTCCACTAATCGTTTGGCCTTCTCAATGACCATTTCAGCCACCTGGATATGTCGTTGGGCCGGTTCATCAAAGGTCGAACTGATGACCTCGGCCTTGACCGATCGCTGCATATCGGTGACTTCTTCGGGGCGTTCATCAATAAGGAGAACGATTAAAATGATATCGTTAAAATTCCGGGAGATGCTGTTGGCAATGTTCTGGAGGAGCATGGTCTTGCCGGTCCGGGGCGGGGAGACGATCAGACCCCTCTGACCTTTTCCAATGGGGGTTAATAAATCCATTACCCGAATGGAATAATTGGCCGGGTTATCGGTCTCCAGTTGGATCCGTTCGTTGGGATACAAGGGGGTCAGGTTGTCAAACAAAATTTTATCTCGGGAGACTTCCGGGTCTTCGAGATTGACCGATTCCACTTTGAGGAGGGCGAAGTATCTTTCGTTATCCTTGGGAGAGCGGATTTGTCCGGAGGTCGTATCGCCGGTCCGCAGATTAAATCTTCGGATCTGAGAGGGAGAGACATAGATATCATCCGGTCCGGGGAGATAGTTGTAATCCGGGGCCCTCAGAAATCCAAACCCATCAGGTAGAATTTCCAGGACCCCTTCCCCGTAAATGAGGCCGTTTTTTTCCGTCTGGGCCTGGAGAAGGGCGAAAATAAGATCTTGTTTCCTCATCCCGCTGGCCCCTTCGATATTGAATTCTTTGGCCATCTGGGTCAGTTCACTGATTTTCTTTTGCTTGAGTTCGGCTAAATTCATGTTGTCCTCGTCCTCGATATCCTTACGTTACAAAATCTTAGGAAGGTCCTTTGGGGAATGGGCCGTTTACATGGTTATTTATAAGGCTGGGAGCTATAATAGTATGGCAAACCAAAAATCATTTTACTTATTCTGAGTGATTGTACAGAGAAATGATGATGATTTCGGAATCTGTTGATTTTTTTGGATTTAAATCCTTACCAGGCAGGTTGTGGCACTGATTAGAGTACCATGATCTCCTTTAGTATAACTTACATGTTTATAGCAGAATTCCAAATATGTCAAGGTTTTTTTATCTTTTTGTCATGATTTGGCAGTCTTTATCGGGAACAGGTTCGTAAGATTCTGATCAGGTCTTCCATATCCTTTGGAAGGGGTGATAAAAAGTCCAATGGATTTCCATTGGTTGGATGTAGGAAGGCCAGGCGCCGGGAGTGAAGCAGTTGGCGGGAAATTCCCCTTAAGGCTTCGGCCAAGGGCCCTGCTGTTTTTGTGGCGTTATTCCTGTTCCGGCCGTACAGGGGATCCCCTACCACCGGCCATCCTTGAGATGAAAGGTGAACGCGAATCTGATGAGTCCGGCCGGTTTTTAATCCCAGGTTGAGCCAGGTGATCCCCTGGGGGAATTTTTCGATTACCTGCCATTCGGTTAGGGCTGGTTTGCCATGAGCCTCGTTAAGGGCCATCTTCTTTCGTTGCACCGGATGCCGGCCGATAGGTTTTTCAATTCGACCCTGACTGTTAAGAGGGCGCCCCCAGACCAGGGCCTGATATTCTTTGATAACCCCTCCGCTTTGGAATTGTCGGACCAGTTGTTGATGGGAGAGGTCGTTTTTGGCTACCACCATCAGCCCGGAGGTGTCTTTATCCAGACGATGGACGATCCCCGGCCGGAGCACTCCCCCGATTCCAGACAAATCCCGACAGTGAAAAAGCAGGGCATGGACCAGGGTTCCGGAATAATTTCCCGGTGCCGGGTGGACTACCAACCCGGCCGGTTTGTCCAAGACCAACAACTCCCGGTCTTCATAGAACACAGACAAGGGAATGTCCTCAGGCGTGAGCCTTAAGGGAACGGGGTCTTCGGGAAATAATTCCAGCAAGTCTTCTTTTTTTAACCGGTAGCCGCCTTTGGTAGGTTGTCCATTGACCGAGATCCGTCCTTCTCCAATCCATTTCTTAAGCTGAGAACGGGAATAAGGGACTCCCTGTTCTACCAGAAAAAGATCCAGGCGTTTTTGGAGATCCGGATCTTGGATGTTAAATTCGTATCGCACCGGCAATGACTTTTATGAATCTGTGTACTGTGTACTGGTTACTCGTTGCTCGTTGCTGGTTCCTGGATGACAAATCCCCAAATTAAAATGAAAAATTTTAGTTTATCCGATATACGGCATAGGGCAACTATTAACGAGTAACGAGTAACCAGCAACGGTTCTCTTACCCATTCTTGATCTCGGTAAAGATCATCCGGCCGGTACCCGTTTGCAGGACACTGGTAACGACCACCTCAATCGTCCGACCGATATGGCGCCGGGCATTTTCAACCACGATCATCGTCCCATCGTCCAGATAGGCAATCCCTTGTCCCGAGGTCTTCCCTTCCCGAATAATTTGGGCATTTAAGACTTCCCCGGGCAGAACGGCCGGTTTCAGGGCATTGGCCAGCTTATTGAGATTCAAGACTTTAACCCCTCGCAATTCAGCAACTTTGTTAAGATTAAAGTCATTGGTAATGATCGTTCCCCGTAATTCCATAGCCAGATCCACCAGCTTGGCATCCACATTGTCTTTAGGTGGATTCTGGTCTAAAATCATGACCTCCAGGTCTTTTTGTTTTTGAATTTTTTCAATGACATCCAGACCTCTCCGCCCGCGAATTTTTTTTAAGGGGTCGCTGGAATCAGCAATATGGTGCAACTCCTGGAGAATGAATTGAGGGATAATCAGGGTCCCTTCTACAAAACCGGTTTCGCAGATATCGGCAATTCGGCCATCTATTATTACGCTGGTATCCAATAAATAACGGGAAAGGTTTTTTGACAAGGCGGGTGGGATCAGGGCCGAAGCGGTGAGCTTTCCGATTTCTCCGGCCTTGGAACTTCCCAGGGCCATTCCCAGATAACCGGATATACTGCTCAAGGAGAGTAAAATAAAATAATGTAGAAAGGCCTCGTTTCGAAAACATTCAAAGGGAAACATTAAGAGGCGGCCAATGACCAGTCCCAGGACAAGTCCGAGCACCCCGCCCAGAGAACTGCCCAGGGGGGCTTTTTTGATTTGTTTTTCCACCCCCAGGATAACAACTGCCACGATAAGCCCAAATAGTCCACCTAGATAAGGAATCCAGGGCATAGTGTCGGCACTCATGAGATAGCCGGCAATAGAGTAGCCGCCAAGCAGACAGATCGCCAATAGAAGTGCTTTTAAAAAAAATAAGGTCTTTTTTTCCATTTTTTCACCTCCTTTCAAAACAAAGCCGGTCAGGGCTTATTGAGGATCTGGAAACATTCCAGCCCAACTAAAAATCTAATGGCTCCTCAATCCAACAACTGAAGAAGGGATCTTAAGGAGAGTACGGTGAGATTGAGAAAATAGGCTGACTTTCTCATCCTGGGAGGGGGTCGTGAACGAATAAGAAAAAGACAATCTTCCTGTCTGTTAATAGGCTCTGTCTCGCTTAATACGAAAATAGGATTTGAGTCTTGAACAACCTGTACCTATTTTCATGTTTGGTGGTGCCACGCCCCAAAAGGCGGGGCATGGCGGCTTAGTACGTAAATAGAATCTGGGGTCCACCGGTCCTCGGTCCTATTTTCATGATTCGGTGGTGTCACGCCACTAGCGTGGCATGACGGATTAGTACGAAAACAGGGTTCAAGGATTCAAGTAAAAGGTGTGGAAATTAACCCCATTAATTCCTTGTATAAATTTTCATCCTCCGTGGCGACTGCCTCAGGCAGGCATGAATGCTTAATAAAACGATATAACTTGGAGGTGGAAAAAACGTCGGCCCTCCCCGCTTTTATTGAATGTTAAAGATTCGTTTTATGTCCTCCTCCACTTTGGTTTCGGCCATTTTTTTGGCTATCGAGATCTCCTTAACCAACAGACTCTTGGCCGTATCAAGCATTTTTCGTTCACCAAAGGAAAGCTCCTTGTCCAATTTCAATAAAAAAAGATCACGCAAGACTTGAGCCACTTCATAAACCGAACCGGTCTTGATTTTTTCCATATATTCCCGGTAGCGGCGGTTCCAGCTCTGATTGTCGAATTCTATGTCTTTCTCTTTTAAGATCTTAAAGATTTTGGAAACTTCCCCCTCCTTGATGATTTCCCTGAGCCCGACGTTGTTGGCATTGCTGATGGGAATCATGATAATCATATTGTTTTCCAAAATTCTCATAATATAAAAATTTTGAGAAGAACCGTAAAGGTTGCGGGCCTCTATGGATTCAATCCGACCAACGCCATGGGCTGGATAGACCGCCAAATCCCCCACATTAAATACCATCATGGGCCAACCTCCTAAGATTATATTCTTAAAAAATGTATTATATCACCTTTCCTTAGAAAAACCCAATATAAAATTTAGTATAATGGTTTTAATGGGTTATAAAAGAAACCCCTTTTTTCCGAAAGTCCAGGCATCAACCGTCAGCTTTATTTGCTTAATAAGGTAACGCTTTCCAGGTGAAAGGTCTGGGGGAAAAAGTCAACCGGTTGGGACCACTCAACCTTCCAGCCCTGGTCAATAAGTTGAGACAGGTCTCTGAAAAGGGTCATGGGGTTACAGGAAATATACAGAATCCCCCTTAAATTCCGGGTAGCCAACCAGGGGATCACCTCCCGAGCCCCGGTTCGCGGTGGGTCCAAAATAACCTGAGTAACCGGTTTGTCTTGTTTTTGCCATTGCCGGATCCCCTCATGGGCCTTGGCTTGCACGAAGGTACAATTGGCGATCTGATTGCTCTTCTGGTTCCAGCGGGCATTGGCCACTGCCAGGGGAAAGGTCTCCAGGCCGATCACTTCTTGAACCTTAAGGGCCATTGGCAACGAAAAATTGCCTAAACCGCAGAAAAGGTCCAGAATAGTGTCCTGACTATCAAACAGATTCAGAGATAACAGTTGGCCAATCAAGCGCCGATTTAATTCCAGGTTGATTTGGGTAAAGACCCCGGGGAAACAGGTCAAGAGGATATCTTGCCGCAGCCCGGTTTCAGAGGCCGGAAGGATAAATTCAGGGCTGTCTTTTTCCGGAGAGAAAGGGCCTTCCCCCTTAAAAATATGTTGATTTGATTCATGAAAAAGTAGGTAGTCTAATCTGCAGGCAGACAAAAGGGCTTCCGTGATCCTTTTCTTCTGTGAACGGGTCATCCCCTTGGGGGGGGAAAAAACCAGACCGCCTTGCGAGGGGTTTTCAAAGAACTGAAGTTCTATTTCCGGGGCCCAGTCTTCATAATGGAGGGCTTGAATTTTTTCCTGGAGGACGGCCAGGACCTGATTTATCGTCCCATTGGCTAAAAGACAATGATCTACCGGAACCACCTCGTGACTTTGGGGTCTGAAAAATCCCAGGGTGAAGAGGTTGTTTTTCCAGGCCGTCTTAAGCTGCAGGCGATGGCGGTAGCCAAAGGCCAGGGGGGAGTTCAAGGTGGGCTTGACAAGGATCTCCTCAGATTTTAAGGCATGATTCATGGCTTGCCTGAAGAGCCTTTCTTTTTCCTGGACCTGTCTGAGAGGGGATAGGTGCTGAAGCTGACATCCTCCGCATTGCCGGTAGAAGGAACAGGGCGGTTCAATCCGGTCCGGAGAGGAGTCCAGAAGGCGGATCAACTTCCCTTGAGAATAGGTCTTTTTGGAACGGACTAATTCAACTTCGACTACTTCTCCGGGAAGACTATAGGGGACAAAAACCACTTTTCCTTCTAATCGACCGATACCCTCGCCTCCCCAGGAAAGCTCTGAAATCCGGACGATAGGCATATTATATCCCCACAAACCAGACCCATAAGGGGATGGTCACTATAGCCATTAAGGTGGACAGCATGACGATGGAAGAGGATAATTCCGGATCCCCCCCTAATTCGGAGGCCATGATGTAGGTCACAACGGCCGTGGGACACGATAACATGACGATGGTTATTTTTAGAAGATATCTTATGAAAATGACCAGGAAGATCGGAAGGATGACATTTAGAAAGGACATAGGTGAGACTATTATAGAGGCCTATGGAATCCATTGCCAGAACTATTTGAGGCCCGTTTAACCTGCCAAAAGGGGAGAGGGCCTGGCAAATTTTATAGTTGACCAGGTTCGGGTCTGTATGCTATGTAGGCGATGATATTCTCTTTAACCGGGTGATCAAAAGGCCGGTCTGTTTTTATTGAGCAGGCCCCGCCTGTCGGGGGAGACGTTATTGAACAGCCAAGGAAGAGCCCGGTTTCCTGGTCTTTGACTTGGCAGACCCAGAATTTGATAAAAAGGCCATTGAGGTGTATACTCTATTACTCTATTATCTTAAATTAGAGTCACGTTAACACCGGAGGAGCATTGTCAAAACTTATGGGTAAAAAACATAATGGAAATGGAAACGGAAACGGAAAGTCCATGGAAGGGATCTATTCCTTTTATTCCCCCTTTTATGATCTGATTTTTGGGAAGGTCTTGGAAGCCGGCAGAAAGCAGGCTTTTAACTATCTGGATTCTTCGAGTAAAAAAGTTCTCGAAGTCGGGATCGGGACCGGTCTGACGTTGCCTCATTATCCCCAAAGCTGTCATATTGTGGGGATTGACATCTCGGCCAAGATGATCGAGCGGGCCAAGGAACGGGTCAAACAGATGGGCAATGGTCTTAAGGTGGACCTTCAGGTCATGGATGCCTGTCAGATGAATTTTGACGATAATACCTTTGATGCCATTTTGTCTCCTTACGTCATCACAACGGTTCAGGATCCCCATAAATTCTGTCAGGAGATTATCCGGGTCTGTAAACCAGGGGGGCAAATCATCATCGTCAATCACTCTAAAGACTCTGACCGGTTGCTGGGGAAACTGGAATCGTTAACCTCGCCCTTTTTTGCCAGGATCGGTTTTGTTACCGACCTGGATGTGGTCTCCCTGGTTAAGTCCACGGAAATCGAAATCCAACAAATCATCAATTGCAACCTCTTTAACCTCCACAAGATTATTCTGGGGCATAAACCCCTGTGCTTAAAAAACTGACCAACAAAGAAGCCCAGGCCTTAGGAAAACGTTTAACCTATCAACGGCGAATGGTCTGGGATGAACTCCCGGCAGCGGAAGAAGAAAAGGTCTGGGAACTGGCTGAGGACTATAAGGCCTTTCTAAATGCCTCCAAAACCGAACGGGAGACGATCGTTGAAATTTCCCGAAGATTAAGATCGGCAGGATTTGCAGCCCTCGATCATTTAAGGCCAGGGGGGAAGGTCTTTCAGGTTTTGAAGGACAAGGTCTTGGCCCTGGCCATTCTTGGAAAAGAGCCCTTATCTCAAGGTCTGCAAGTCATCGCTTCCCATGTGGATGCCCCCCGTTTGGATCTGAAGCAACAACCCTTATACGAAGAAGTGGATCTGGCCTTTTTTAAGACCCATTATTATGGAGGGATTAAGAAATATCAGTGGCTGGCCAGACCCCTGGCCCTTCATGGGACCATTTTTACCGCTGGAGGAAAAAAAATAGACCTGGTCATTGGAGAAAAGGATCAGGACCCGGTCTTCTCCGTGGCCGACCTCCTGCCTCATCTGGCCAGAAAGGTTCAGATGGAAAAGAAGCTCTCTGAGGCCATTGAGGGAGAAAAGCTCAATATTCTGATTGGAAGCATTCCCCTGGGACCGAAAGAAATCAAGGATCGTTTCAAGTTGGCGATTTTGAAACACCTTCACGACCAATACGAACTGGTGGAAGAGGACCTGCTCAGCGCCGAACTGGAGTTGGTCCCGGCGGAACCGGCCCGGGATGTGGGACTGGACCGGGGGATCGTCGGGGCCTATGGTCAGGATGACCGGGCCTGCGTCTTTAGCAGCCTGAAAGCGGCCCTGGAAATCGAAAAACCGGTTAAGACCGTGGTGATCTTGTTTTTTGACAAGGAGGAGATCGGCAGCGAAGGCAATACCAGTGCCCGTGCCCAGGTTTTAGAGGCCTTTTTAGCTAAACTTTTTTCCCTGAAAGGGGAGTCTTTTTCCTCCCAGGCCCTTTATGAAACCTTGGCCGCCTCCCGGGCCATTTCCGCCGATGTGGCTGGGGCCTTAGACCCGGACTACCAGGAAGTCCATGAAAAGCGGAATGCCCCCCGTTTGGGGGCCGGTCTTTGTCTGACCAAATTTACCGGGTCGGGCGGAAAATACGGCTCCAGCGATGCCCATGCCGAATATGTTTACTGGATCAGGAAGGTCTTTAATCAGAATAGAATTGTCTGGCAGACCGGGGAACTGGGCAAGGTGGATGAAGGGGGCGGGGGCACGATTGCAAAATTTTTGGCGGCCCAGGGCCTGGAGATTGTTGATTGCGGGACCCCGGTCCTGTCCATGCATTCCCCGTTTGAATTAGTCAGCAAGGCCGATCTGTATATGACCTATAAAGGGTATAAGGCCTTTTTATCGGCGACTTAAAAGAGTATCCCTAAGCACTCCTGCAGGGAACCGACCCCGATTAATTCCATAGAAGGGGTCTTAACCGTTTGCTCAAGATTGTTTTTGGGGAGCAGGCAACGGGCGAAACCCAGCTTTTGGGCCTCCTTGATCCTTAGGAGAGATTGGCTGACGGCCCGGATTTCACCGGTTAAGCCCACCTCACCGAAGAGGACTGTTTGGGCCGAAATGGGGCGATCCAGGAAACTGCCGGCCAGGGCGGCGGCAATCCCCAGGTCAACGGCCGGTTCATCAATCCGAATGCCTCCGGCTACATTCAAAAAGATATCCTGATTTAAAAGATTAAGCCCGGCCTTTTTTTCCAATACCGCTACCAATAGGGAAACCCGGTTGTGGTCCACCCCCATGGCTGTTCGCCGGGGAACCCCGAAATTAGTCTGACTAACCAGGGCCTGGAGTTCGATCAAAATAGGTCGGGACCCTTCCAGACTGGGCACGACCACCGACCCGGGAACATTTATGGGTCGTTCGGAAAGAAACAGCCTGGAGGGATCTTTGACCTCTTCCAATCCGGAATCTTTCATTTCAAAGACCCCGATTTCATTCGTCGAACCAAAGCGATTCTTGACGGCCCGGAGGATGCGGTAAGCATGACCCCGTTCCCCTTCGAAGTACAGGACCGTATCCACCATATGTTCCAGGACCCTGGGCCCGGCAATAATCCCCTCCTTGGTGACATGACCGATCAAAAACAGGGAGGTGTTCGATTTTTTGGCCCAGACCATTAATCTGCCGGCCGCCTCTCTGACCTGGGAGACGCTACCCGGGGCAGAACTCATCTCTCCGGAATAAATGGTCTGAATAGAATCGATGGTAACAAATTGAGGTTGAAGGTCCTTCAGGATTTTAAAGACCGCCTCCAGAGAGGTTTCAGAAACCACCAGGACCTGGCTTTGGTCCGCCCCCAGCCGCTCTCCGCGCATTTTGATCTGTTGGACCGATTCTTCCCCTGAAATATACAAGGACTTGTGTCCCCGGCCGGCCAGTCGGTCCAGGATCTGGAGAATCAGGGTTGACTTGCCGATCCCCGGACCTCCACCGATCAGGACGGCCGAACCAGGAACCACCCCGCCACCAAGGACCCGGTCCAATTCCTCAATCCCGATCAGGACCCGCTGTTCTCCTTGTCTGGAAACTTCTTTGAGGGGTTGAGGAAGGGATTTCCGGGCCGGCCCCTCTTCCCAGGGATGGGCCGGTCCCGAAGGAGAAAAGCTCTCTTCCAACAGGCTGTTCCAGGTGCCGCAATCCGGACACCGCCCCAGCCATTTGGGACTCTGAAACCCGCAGGACTGGCAGGCATAGATTGATTTTTCGGTTTTCATGATCCTCCTATTGTAATGGAAAAAAAAATAACTTCCAGACTTTATTTTTTAGCGCACTTTTTGAGAATGTCCCAAAGTTAGGGAGAAAACCCTCCTGCCGGCCTGCTGCGGCTGCCACGAGGCATGAAACATGACACCAGGATTCAAGTATCCGAGAGAATGAATTAATGAGGTGATGGGGTGATGTGAAGAGGAGACCTCATCGTCGCATCCACTCATTCCCTCATTTGAACCCTCAAACCCTTGAATCCTGTTTTCTAACTAAATATGAAAGATTATTAATTACAAGCAGTTATATGTAAATAGAGGGGCCGGAAGCTATTATTATTCATTTAGAGAAACCTCAAATATGAAATTTCGGTTGACATTTAATATGGTTTACGGTTATATTTTCAATTTTTAAAATAAGCGGGCATAGCTCAGCTGGTAGAGTACAAGCTTCCCAAGCTTGGTGTCGCGGGTTCGAATCCCGTTGCCCGCTCCAACTTGGGTTGCTTCAAGGTGATTGAAGCCGTAGTTCCCTTTTTGAGGTCGGTCTTCGCCTGGGGGGTTTTTCCGGCGGCGGTTCGTAACTTCGAATAGCGGATGAGTTGATATTATTCTGTAAGGTTTTTGCGCCACCAATATCAATTATTGTTCTGCTTGCGAAGTGGGCCTCGGCCCATTTTTTTTTGTCGTTTTTGGTATCGACCAGATGGTTATTTAAGAAATAAGGATTTATGGGTATCCTTTCTCAAATTGCCCGGGACCAGATAGGTCAGATAGAGGGGATGGTTGAGTCCCTCCTTAAAGCCGAAGGTCTGGAGCTGATAGATTTGGAGTTCAGGAAAGAAGGACGGGGCTGGGTACTTCGTATCTTTATGGATAAACCAGGAGGGGTGACCCTGGACGATTGCGCGGAAATAAGCCGCCAATTAGGCGATCAACTTGAGGTCGATGATTTAATCCCTCAGGCCTATATCCTGGAGGTTTCTTCTCCCGGTTTAGATCGCCCCCTTAAAAAAGAAAAAGATTTTTTTCAAAGTATCGGGAAAATGATTCAATTTTCAACCAGCGTCCCTTTCGAGAGGCAGGCTTTTTTTAAGGGGATACTGTTGGATTACCAGGCTTCCGGGTGCCTGCGCCTGGCCGAAAACAAAAAGATCTGGGAGATCCCGGTTGGTTCCATTACCAAGGCCCGATTGGTTTTTGAAGACTGAACCAGTTCAAAGCGGTATCGTTTTGATTCTCAGGGAACCTTGAAGGCTTTCAGATAAACAGTGAAGGAGTTAAAGGCTATGGGCTTGATTCAGAAAAAAGAAAAAGAGTGGGCCAGTATTCCTCCTTTAGAACTGAAGAGGGTTATTGATCAGGTCAGTAGGGACAAAGGGATAAACAAAGAGGTCCTTATTTCCACACTGGTAGAGGCCATAGGGTCGGCAGCCAAGAAAAAATTGGGCCTGAAAAGGGAGGTCGAGGTAAATTATAATGAAGAGTTGGGAGAGATCGAGGTTTTTGAATTCAAGGAGGTAGTGGACAAAATCAAAGACCCCGACACCCAGGTTTCCCTTGAGGAAGGGAAAAAGTTGGACCCGGAGTGTGAAATCGGAGATAGCCTGGGAATTAAGATGGAGACCAGTTCCTTCGGTCGGATTGCCGCCCAATCGGCCAAACAGGTCATTATTCAGCGCATGAAAGATGTCGAACGGGATATCGTTTTTGAAGATTTTAAAGATCGAAAAGGAGAGGTTATCAACGGTATCGTCCAGAGGTTTGACAAAGGTGCGGCTATTATCAATCTGGGTCGGACCGAGGCCATCCTCCCGATCACAGAACAAATTCCTACTGAAACGTACAAACAGGGGGATCGAATCCGGGCCTATGTGCTGGAGGTGAAAAAAATCAGCAAAGGCCCTCAGGTCATCCTTTCAAGAACCCATCCTCAGTTCCTGGCCGCTCTTTTTGAAATGGAGGTCCCGGAAATGTCACAAAAAGTCGTCCGCATTGTCCATGTGGTCCGGGAACCTGGAAGCCGTTCAAAAATTGCTGTCGCCTCCGAGGCTAAGGATGTGGACCCGGTGGGGGCCTGCGTGGGGATGAAGGGGAATCGCGTTCAATATGTGGTTCAGGAGCTGAAGGGAGAAAAGATCGATATCATTTCCTGGAATCCTGATCCGGCCAAATTTATCTGTAACGCCTTGGCGCCGGCTGAGGTTATTCGGGTGATCATTGATGAAGTGAACCGTTCCATGGAAGTGGTGGTGCCTGATGAACAATTGTCGCTGGCCATTGGCAAGAGAGGACAGAATGTCCGTTTGGCCTCGCGTTTGACCGGCTGGAAGATTGATGTCAAGAGTGAATCAAAATATTCCAAATCCATGCGAGACGGCTATCAATCCTTGCTGCAGATTTCCGGTGTAGGGGAGGCCACGGCCGACTCATTGTATAAAGGGGGGTTTGAATCGGCCCGGGAAGTGGCCGAGTCCAACGTCGATGAACTGGTCCAGATTTCCGGAATTACCGCCAAAAAAGCTGAAAAATTATTAGAAGCAGCCAAGGAGTTTTTAAAGATAATCCAGCCCAAGGAATCCCTGGTTGATAATCCGGAAGCCAAGGAAGAAAAGACAACCGAAGATGAGGGATTGGGAGGGGGCTCGAAAAATGAGGACGAGGTCCCCGTGGGTTGAGACCCTTGATAAGGCAGAGGACCTGTCGGGCCTGCCGGGGGAAAAAGGACAAGAAGGCCTTGTTGAGGCTGGTAATTCTCAATAAAAAAACCATAGAGGGTGATCCCGGACAAATTATGCCGGGGCGAGGGTGGTATCTATGCCGGACAGAGACCTGCCTGTCTTGCCTGAAGGCTTCCAAAAGCCGGCATAAGGCCTTTGGCCGAGATTTAGAGATCGGCCCCAATTTGCACAACTTTATAACGATTCCGCCATCAGGGGGGGTAAATGGCCAAAATTAGAGTCTATGAATTAGCCAAAGAACTACAAATGGACAACAAGGTCCTGGTGGATCATATTCTGAAGATGGGGGTCGAAATCAAAAGCCATTCTTCGTCTCTTACCGACGAAGAGGTTTCTCTGATCAAAGGCCATTTGAAGGGGACCAAATCTCTGGTCGTTGAAGAACAGCGGGTCAAGTCTACGGTCATCCGTCGGCGGAAAAAGATCGTTGATGTTGAACCCGGCCCGGAACCTTCTGAGGAAGAACCGATTTTGGAAGCCAAGCCGGAATCGGAAGACCTTCCGACATCTCCTGCGGCTCCAAAAGCGGGTATCCGGGCGAAGGGACTTGCCACCGAGGAACCCCCCATAGAACCGGTTTTCGAGGGGATGGTTGAGAAACAACCGATCCCTGCCAGAGAGGAAAAGAGGGAAGGAGAAAAAGAGATCGCCCCTAAACCTATTCTGGAACCAAAACCTCATCCGGTTAAGAGCGGAAGGACCGTAAAAGAACTTCCGGCCCGAGTCATTCACCGGCCCGAGACACCGGCCCGGGTGATCCGGCCGGCGGAACCGGTTGTTAAACCTGTTGCCCCCTCCAAACCAACTATCGTACATCCCAGGCCGGAAGAGAAAAAGGCGGAGAAGGAACCCGAAAAAGAAAAGCCGTCTCTTAAAAAGAAGCCTAAGATCTCAAAGGCCATGTTAGAGGAAGAATTGGCCAAGGCCAAGATTTTTAAAAAGAAGCGGGAGATCTTAGAACGAGCTGATCTGTATGATGATTCGGGTAAAGAGGCCAGGGCTTACAAAGCCGGTAAAGGAGGAAAATTACCGGTCAAGAAATATAAGAAAACCGAAATCACCACACCCAAGGCCATCAAGCGCCGGGTGAAGATTTCTGAGGCCATCAATGTGGGGGAACTGGCCAAAAAAATGGGTATTAAATCAGGAGAGTTGATCAAAAAAATGATCGCCTTAGGACTTATGGTCACATTAAACCAAACGATTGATTATGATGTCGCTGCCCTGGTGGCCTCTGAATTCGGCTATGAGGCGGAAAAAGGCCACTTTGAAGAAGAACAGATATTAAAGCTTCATGCCGATCTCCCGGAAGAGCTATTAGCCAGGCCTCCGGTAGTTACCATTATGGGACATGTGGATCATGGCAAAACCTCCTTATTGGATGTTATTCGAAAAACCAATGTTACTGCCGGGGTGGCGGGTGGGATAACACAACATATGGGAGCCTATCATGTCCATTTAGACAAGGGGGAGATTGTTTTTCTGGATACCCCGGGGCATGAAGCCTTCACGGCCATGCGGGCTCGAGGGGCTCAGATAACCGACATCGTCATATTGGTTGTGGCAGCCGACGATGGGATGATGCAACAGACCAAAGAGGCTATTGATCATGCCCGGGCGGCCGGGGTGCCTATCATTGTGGCCATTAACAAAATCGATAAGCCCAATGCTAATCTGGACCGGGTCAAAAGACAATTGGCCGATTACGGGCTGGTCCCGGAGGAGTGGAGCGGAGATACCATTTTTGCCGAGGTATCGGCTAAGACGGGAAAAGGAGTTGACGGTCTTCTGGAATTAATTCTTCTCCAGGCCGAGGTGTTGGAGTTAAAGGCCAACCCGGACAAATTGGCCGTTGGAAGGATTGTGGAGGCCCGGCTGGATAAAGGCCGAGGTCCCATCGCGACCATGCTTATTCAAGGTGGGGTTTTAAAAACAGGAGATCCCTTTGTCTGCGGGATCCAGTTTGGGAAGGTGAGGGCCCTTTATAACGATTGGGGGCAAAAACTGGAGCAGGCTACGCCGTCGATACCGGTTGAGGTCCATGGGTTTAACGGAGTTCCTTTAGCCGGGGATGAATTTATTGTCTGTGAAGATGAAAGAACCGCCAAACAGATTGCTTTGTCTCGTCTCCAGAAAAAGAGGGAAACAGAACTTTCCAAGACCAGCAAGGTGACCCTGGAAAAACTCTATGAACAAATTAAGGAAGGACAGGTAAAAGAACTCAATATCGTCATTAAGGCCGATGTCCAGGGTTCTATTGAAGCCATCAGCGAAGCCCTCCATAAGTTGAGCACTCCGGCCATCAAGGTCAGTGTCATCCACAGTGCACCGGGGGCTATCACCGAGACCGACATCCTGCTGGCCTCGGCCTCCAAGGCCATTATCATCGGGTTTAATGTCCGGCTGAACCATAAAGTGCAGGAATTGGCCGAACAGGAGCAGGTGGATGTTCGATTCTACGATATTATTTACCAATTGGTTTCGGATGTCAAAGATGCCATGGTGGGTATGCTGGAACCGGTTTACAAAGAGGTCGTTCATGGGCATGCCGAAATTCGAGACCTCTTTCATGTACCCAAAGTGGGTGCCATCGCCGGAAGCTTTGTGATTGATGGGAAAATAGAAAGGAATGCCAAGGCCCGCCTCCTGCGAGATCAGGTGGTGATTTATGACGGTCGAATAGCTTCCCTCAGACGGATCAAGGATGACGTTAAAGAGGTGGCTGCCGGGTATGAATGCGGGATCAGATTGGAAGATTATAATGATCTCAAGGTGGGGGATACTATCGAGTCGTACATCCTGGAAGAAATGAAACCGGAATTGTAACAAGAAAATAAGGGTTCAAGGTACAAGGTGTAAGGTTCAAGGGAAAACCGTATACCGTGTCCTTTTTAGCGGTTACTTCAAAGCCCCCCTTGACTCCTTTATTGGGAATTGCCCATGGTGATCGGTATCCTGGAAATGGTTCTTTATCTGCCGGAATCTCATTCCCTGAAAGAAAAGCGCCGGGTTGTTAAGAGTATTAAAGACAAGGTCCGAAATCGATTTAATGTGGCTATCGCCGAGACAGACGACCTAGACCTGTGGCAAAAGGCCAGGCTGGGGGTGTGCACTTTGGGTAACGATCGAAGGCAGGTCAATGGTCGGCTGGATCAGGTGGTTAATTTTGTAGAACGATTGCAGCTTGCTTCCGATCTAGAGGTTCAAATGGAATTATTGGATTATAGTTAGAATGCAGACTAAAACATCCAGACCTAAAAGAACCGTTCAGGTTGGTGGACTAATCCAGAAAGAGATCTCAGAGTTGCTGCTCCGGAAAATAAAAGATCCCCGGCTGGAAATGGTCACCATTACCGCGGTGGAGGTTTCACCTGATCTGAAACTGGCCCGGGTTTTTTTCAGCCGTTTTGGAGAGGTCGCTGAGGTTCAACGGGGCCTGGAGGGACTTCAGAGTGCGGCAGGTTTTCTGAAACGGGAACTGGGGCAGCGTTTGAAACTGCGCCATGTCCCTGAATTGGAATTTAGGCACGATACCTCTTTCGAATACGGAGATCGGATCGAATCTCTATTAAAGGATTTGTTTCCAGCCAAAGAACCGGTTGAATCATGAGGGCCTTAAATCTAAAGCCTATCCTTTCCGAGTGTTCCGAATCCTCTGCCTGGGAGGGGGTTTGGGTGCTGGACAAACCGTCTGGAATGACCTCCAATAAGGTGCTCCAGGGTTTTCGCAAGGCTGCCCGCATTCAAAAAATGGGCTATTTAGGGACCTTGGACCCAATGGCCACCGGGGTGTTGCCTGTCTGTGTCGGCTGGGCGACCAAGATCATCCCTTTTATCCCCAATCACCCTAAGGGATATCGGGCCGTTATGGTCTTAGGGCAAAAGACGGACACCCAAGATGGTTCCGGCCAGGTGATCAGTTCACCCTCCCAAGCTCTGCCGGACCGGAAAAGGGTCGAGGAGGTCTTTCAGGAATTCATCGGTCCTCAGCAACAGGTTCCTCCCTCGTTTTCGGCCTTGAAATATAAGGGAAAACCCTTGTATCACTGGGCCAGGCGAGGTATCTCGATCGTTAAACCGCCCCGGCAGATTACGATCGATTCCATCGAGGTCTTAAGCCTTAATGGGGAACGAGTGGCTTTGGAAATTTTTTGTTCCCCCGGTACCTATGTCAGGACGCTTTTAAACGATGCAGGGGACCGGTTAGGCTGCGGTGCTTTTTTGGGACAATTACAAAGGATTCAAAGCGGACCTTTTACGCTGGCTCAAGCCCGGACTTTGGAAAAGATTCAAGAGGCTTCTTTCAGGGAAGAGATCGAGGCCCTTAAAATTCCAGTGGGCCAGATTCTACAGGATTTCCCCCGGATCCTGGTGGACTGGCAGTGGAAGGAGATCATTAAACAAGGGGGAGTTTTGACCTCGGACTCGGGCCTTTCCCCTTGGCCTCAAGTTGAACCAGGGACGCCGATCTTTGTAAATAGCCCGGAGGGGGAATTGTGGGCCATTTATCAAAAGGTGGGGCAATCCAAACACGTTTATAAGCCTATTCGGGTTATTATTTAATTTTTTTAAAGGAGGTATATCGTGGGATTATATGCAGAACAAAAAAAAGAAATTCTGGGTAAATTCGGGGTACACCCCACAGACACCGGTTCCCCAGAGATTCAAATTGCTTTGTTAAGTGAACGAATCAAATACCTGACTGAACACTTTAAGACCCATAAAAAGGATCATCACTCCCGACGGGGGCTGCTCAAACTGGTGGGTCAACGAAAACGAATGCTGAGTTATTTGAGAAAAAAAGATGCCGAACGGTATCGAACCCTTATACAAGAATTGGGAATTCGTAAGTAAGGCTTATTGATTTCCCCATAAAGGAGCCAAAAGGTATGGTGAAAGAAGTTTCTACTGAAATAAATGGAAGAACCCTGAGTATTGAGACCGGTCGGGTTGCCAAACAGGCCAGCGGTGCGGTTCTGGTCCAATACGGGGAGACGATTGTATTGGTCACGGTGGTGTCCTCCAGTGATATCCGGGAAGGGATTGATTTTCTGCCCCTGACGGTTGATTACCAGGAAATGGCTTATGCCGCCGGCCGGATCCCGGGCAGTTTTTTCCGGAGAGAGGTGGGACGGCCCAGCGAAAAAGAAACCCTGACCTCCCGACTGATCGACCGGCCTTTGCGGCCACTCTTCCCCAAGGGATATTATTTTGAAACCCAGGTTATTGCCACAGTGCTTTCGACCGATCAGGAAAATGATCCCGATGTCCTGGCCATGGTCGGTGCTTCAGCCGCTTTGGAGGTCTCGAATATCCCTTTTCAAGGACCGATTGCCGGGATCCGGGTGGGCCGCATCAACGGGGAATTCATTTTAAACCCCACCAATTCCCAGTTAACGGAAAGTGATTTCAACCTGATCGTGGCCGGTACCAAGGATGCCGTGGTCATGGTGGAAGGAGGGGCCAAAGAGGTCCCGGAAGAGGATCTGGTTGAGGCTATTTTTTTCGGGCACCAGGGGTTTCAGGCCATCTTGGAACTCCAGAAAAAACTGGCCCAAGCCGTTGGGAACACCAAAAAGGACTGGCCTGCTCCGATAGTGGATGAAGCCTTAAAGACCCGGGTAGTGGCCCTGGCCGAAAGCCCCTTAAAAGAGGCCTTGACCCTTCCCGGGAAGATGGACCGGCAGGCTCGGGTCCATGATGTCCAGGCAGACCTCCTGGAAGAGTTGTGCCAGGAAAATCCTGACCTGAAAAAAGAAGTCAAAAGACTTTTCGAGAACTTGGAACGGCAGTTGATTCGCGAGATGGTTTTGAAGGAGAAAACCAGGATCGGTGGCAGGACCTTTAATGAAGTCCGTCCCATTTCCTGTGAGGTAGCCCTGTTGCCGAGAACCCATGGGTCGGCCCTTTTTACCCGGGGGGAAACCCAGGCCCTGGCTGTGACCACTCTGGGGACCTCTTCAGACGAACAACGGATCGATTCTTTAAACGGGGAAACCTTCAAGACGTTCATGCTTCACTATAATTTTCCCCCTTATTCGGTCGGCGAGGCCAGGATGTTGCGGGGTCCGGGCCGCCGGGAGATCGGACACGGGGCCCTGGCCGAAAAGGCCTTAAAGCCCATTTTACCGGCCAATGGAGATTTTCCCTATACCATCCGAATTGTCTCGGAGATATTAGAGTCCAACGGCTCATCCTCCATGGCCACGGTCTGCGGCGCCAGTCTTTCTTTGATGGATGCCGGCGTGCCCATTAAATCCCATGTGGCCGGGGTGGCCATGGGATTGATCATGGAAGCAGGAGAGGTGGCCGTTCTGACCGATATCTTAGGAGATGAAGATCATGGCGGGGATATGGATTTCAAGGTTACCGGGACCGAAAAAGGGGTTACGGCCCTGCAGATGGACATCAAGATTCAAGGGGTAACCCAGGAAATCATGGGCCAGGCCCTGCGCCAAGCCCGGGAAGGGCGGCTGTCTATCCTTAATTTGATGAATAAGACCATCAATCAGCCCCGAACCAGCATCTCTGATTATGCCCCCAAGATTACCACCATTGAAATTAATCCGGAAAAGATCCGGGAAGTCATCGGCCCGGGTGGCAAGGTGATCCGGTCTATCGTTGCTGAAACCGGGGCCAAGATCGAGGTGGAGGATTCAGGTAAAATAATCATAGCCTCATCGGACAGCAAGAGTGTGGATCGGGCGATTGCCATGATCAAAGAAATCGTTCAAGAGGTTGAGATCGGCCAGATTTACTTGGGCAAGGTGATAAAGATCATGGACTTCGGGGCCTTTGTCGAGGTCTTGCCGGGTACCGAAGGTTTGGTCCATATCTCTCAGTTGGACAATCAGCATGTCAAGAAAGTAACCGATGTGCTCAAAGAAGGCGATGAGGTCTTGGTCAAGGTCCTGGAAGTGGACCGGCAGGGCAAGATCCGTTTGAGCCGCAAGGCCGCTTTGGGCCAAACCCCCCCGGCGAAGTGATGAACAATGGTTCAAAAAACAGTCTTACCTAACGGCATCAGGGTCGTCACCGAGCCCCTCCCTTATCTCTATTCCGTTTCAGTAGGGATCTGGGTGGATAACGGTTCCCGTGATGAAAACCCTGATGAAAGCGGGACTTCTCATTTTATCGAACACATGATCTTCAAGGGGACTCGGAATCGGACCGCCCTTGAGATTGCCAAGGAGATGGATGCCATTGGAGGGATGTCCAACGCCTTTACCTCCAAAGAACAGACCTGCTTTTATAACCGGGTATTGGAGAATCATCTGGAACAGGGGGTTGAGATACTCCTGGATATTTTTCTGAACTCCCTGTTTGATCCCGAAGAATTGGAACGGGAACGCCTGGTCGTTCTCCAGGAAATCAGCATGGTCGAAGATACCCCGGATGAATACACCCACGTCCTGCTGGGAGAGACGGCCTATAATGGGAACTCCTTGGCCCAACCGATCTTAGGGACCCCGGAAACCGTTCAGGCCATTAATCAGGAAAGGATCCTGGATTACCTGGGACGATCCTATGGTCCTGAAAAGATAGTCGTGGCGGCGGCCGGAAAGGTGGAGCATGAGGCCTTTTTGAATCTGGTGGTCCCGGCTTTGAGTAAAATTCGTCCCCTGGCTGCGACCAATAAACGCCACCATCCGGTCTTGTCCTCAAGATCAAAGGTGGTTTCTAAGGATTTGGAACAGGTCCACCTGGCCTGGGCCACCAAGGCGCCGGCTGCCATTGACCAGAGAAGATATGCCGCTACCTTGTTGAATGTCATTATGGGCGGGAACATGAGTTCCCGTTTGTTTCAAGAGGTCAGAGAAAAGAGGGGGTTGGCTTATACTATTTATTCCTTTCTTTCCTCCTACCGGGACATTGGGATGTGGGGCATTTATACCGCTGTGGCCAAAGAAACTTTACTGGAAACCCTTCAGATAATCGGCCAGGAACTCCAGAAACTCAAAAAAGGAGACCTGGCATCCTCGGAACTTCGGGCCGCCAAAGAATTTGTTAAAGGCGGGATCCTCCTGGGGGCTGAAAGCAGTGATAACCGGATGACCCGGATTGCCAAGAATGAATTAACCTTCGGTCGGGACCTTTCCTTCGAAGAAATTTTGGCGGATCTTGATAAAGTGACCCCTGAGGAGGTGGTCGCCCTGGCCGATGAGATCCTTCAGCCTGATCAGTTTTCTCTGGTGTCGTTGGGACCGGTGAGCGAAGAGTCCCTTCCCTCCCCGGCCATTTTTCTGTGATGAAAAAACCTGTTGAACATGCCCGGTCTTCGGCAGACGATGGCAAGGGCTTTAATAAGGTCATCCTTAAAATCCGCCGTCTGAACCCGGAGAGAGATCAGGACCTCCCGGTCCCTAAGTATATGAGTCCCGGGGCCTCGGGACTCGACCTGGCGGCGGCCATTGAAGAAGAAATTTGCCTTCTCCCCGGAGAAATCCGTTTGATTCCCACCGGATTGGCCTTGGCCATACCCCCCGGATATGAGGGTCAGGTCCGGCCACGCAGCGGCCTGGCCTTAAAACACGGCCTGGGACTCATTAACAGCCCGGGCACCATAGATTCCGATTACCGGGGGGAAATCGGGCTGGCCATGATTAACCTGGGCCAAAAACCCTTTACCCTGCGTCGGGGAGACCGGCTGGCCCAGTTGGTGATCAATAAAGTCTATCAGGCCGCTATCGTGTTGGTGGATCAATTAGAGGAAACCGACCGGGCTGAGGGGGGCTTCGGACATAGCGGTCTTTAACCCTTTCTTATTTCCTTCCCAGAGGCCTTGGTCATTCCTTTTTCGCGGTCAGCCGGCCTTCGCCGGTCTCGGGAAAACAACCAAATCTCGGAATAGTTAATCATTTTTATTTATGCCTTTAGGCCTTTTTCTCTATAATATCCTTACGGGGATTCTTTTTTTAGTTGGGTTTCCTTTCCTGATCCTGTATAATTTAAGTCAGGGAAAATATAGTGATCGTCTGGTTGAGCGCCTGGGACGTTATTCTAAAAATCTTCGACCGGACGAAACCTTGCCCAATTCGAGACCTATCTGGATTCATGCCGTCTCCGTGGGCGAGGTCAAGGCCGCCATCGCCCTGACCCAAAGGATCAAAGAGCAACTCCCCGATGTTCCCGTCCTTCTTTCGACAACAACCCCGGCAGGAAGGGAAACCGTTGAAAAGCTCTTAGGGAATCAGATACCCGTTATCTATTATCCCCTTGATTTTTACCTGTGTGTAAAAAGGGCCTTACATTTTTTTCGCCCCAGGGCTTTTGTGGTCCTGGAGACCGAGTTATGGCCCAATTTTCTCTACCAGGCCAATAAATCCGGCAGTAAATTGATCCTGGTTAATGGACGAATTTCTCAAGGCTCTTTCAGACGCTACTCCAAGTTCCGCTGGCTTTTTCAGCCTTTAGTGGAGAATTTCAAACTGCTGCTGGTCAGGCATGCGGACGATGCCCGGTATTTGGTCTCTCTGGGGGCCGGACCGGAGCGGGTCCAGATCTTGGGGAACATCAAATTCGATGGTCTTTTAGAGCAGACCCAGGAAACGTTGGAAATAAAAATCCGGCAACGGCTTTGTTTTGAGGAAGGAAGGCCTGTCCTGGTCGCCGGGAGTACCCGGGGAGGGGAAGAAGCCATTCTCCTGGCTGTATATAATCGGTTAAAGGCCTCTTTCCCGGATCTGGCTCTTATCCTAGCACCTCGCCATATAAATCGAGTCGCCGAGATTGAGACTTGGTTACAAAAGCAGGGGGTTTCTTACGAGTTGTATGGACGGCTCTTCCAGTCGGGAAGAGAAAGAAAAGAAGCCGTCATTTTAATCGATCGAATCGGAGACCTCTTTGCCCTCTACAGTCTGGCTACGGTTGTTTTCTGCGGGGCCAGCCTGGTTCCCAAGGGAGGACAGAATATCCTGGAGCCGGCCGCCTGGGGGAAGATGGTCTTCTATGGACCCCACATGGAGGATTTCAAAGATGCCCGCCACCTTCTGGAAGACACTGGGGCAGGGATCCTGGTGAGGGATGAGGCAGACCTGGTCAGACAGATGGGTTACTTTTTAGAACACCCGGAAGAGCGGGTGAAACGTGGTGAAGCCGGCCGCCAGGCCTTAAAATCGCAAATTGGACTGACCCGAAAGGCGGCTGAGATGATCGCTGAGGTTATAAAGAATAATTAAAATGAGAGCCCTGTTAGCCTT
>JAZDOU010000122.1:0-7042 GCA_043798385.1 Pseudomonadota bacterium | reverse complement strand
GGCCACCCACAGTGTCGATCTTGTCCCGGTGTTTTTGGACCGCCTTTATATCTTGAGCAAGGGGAAAATGGTCAGGGGAGGGACCCCGGAGGAGGTCTTCAATGCCCCGGAAGAGATGAGTCAGGTGAAACTCCGGCTGCCCCAGATCGCCGAATTGATCTATCGCTTGAAACATGAGGACCGGCTGCCTTTTGATCAAATCCCTTTGACCATAGGAAAGGCCCGAAGAGATTTGATCCGGCTCTATGAGGAGTCAAAGTCCAAAAGTGAGACAGAAGGGGTATGAGCACCCTGCGCTCCGGCTATACCACCGGCACCTGCGCCGCGGCAGCGGCCAAGGCGGCCGTACGGCTTCTTAAAGACGAGGTTCGGGAAGAAGAAGTGGAGGTGGGGCTGCCGGATGGGGAGAGGGTGCATTTCCCGGTGGTCCTGGCCGACCTGTGCGGGGGGACCGGAATCGCCGCGGTGCGCAAGGATGCCGGAGATGATCCGGATATTACTCACGGTGTATTGATCAAGGCCGCGGTTTCTCTGATAACCGGAACGGATATCGTCTTTGAAGCCGGTGAGGGCGTGGGAAGGATTACTAAGCCGGGTTTGTTGCTGCCCGTGGGGGAGGCGGCTATCAATCCCGTACCCCGGGAGCAGATCCGCCGGGCTATCCGGGAAATAACCGATCAAGGGTTGCGGGTTATCATCTCCATCCCCAGTGGGGAAGAACTGGCTGCCAAGACCTTTAATCCCCGCCTGGGGGTGATGGGCGGTCTCTCCATCCTGGGGACCCAGGGCCGGGTCCGCCCCTTTAGTTGTCCGGCCTTGCAGGAGTCTTTAAAATGTGCGTTAAGTGTGGCCTGGGCCGCAGGGATCAAGGCCCCGGTCTTTGTGCCCGGTCATATCGGGGAGCGGGCTGCTCGAAAGCACTTTTCCATCACCGCCGAACAGGTCATCGAAGTGAGCAACGAATGGGGTTTCATACTGGGCTGCCTTGCCGAATATAACCTTGAACATCTGCTGGTTTTAGGGCATCCGGGGAAACTGGTCAAGTTGGCGGAGGACCAGTGGGACACCCATTCATCGCGCTCCAGGAGTGCTCTTGGTTTTGTAGAAAAGGCGGCCATGGAGATTTTGAAAGGTTCCCTTCCTGCCAGCTCGACGGTAGAGGGTTTTTTCATGGCCCTTTTCGATGAGAAGAGAAAAGCCTTCGGCGACTTGCTGGCCGGAAGGGTTAATTCTGCGGTCAGCAACCGTCTTGGAAAAAGAATAGAGACGGCGGTCGTACTCATCAATCTTCAAGGAGATTGGCTGGGCAGTTCAGGAGACCTTAGGCCGTGGCGATGAAAAAACCCGACATAACCCCCGCTATAATCATTGTAGGCTGCGGCCCCGGATCTCCCGAGTATATAACACCCGTTGCTTTGAGGGCCGTGAAGGGTGCGGAAATAGTGGCGGGAGCCAAAAGGCTGCTGAATCTTTTTCCGGATCTTCAGGATAAGACGATCATTGAGATGGGAAGCCAGGTGGAGACAGTCTTGAATCAGATGGCCGCACATCCGGACCGGCCCATGGTCGTGCTGGTTTCCGGTGATCCCGGTCTGTCCAGTCTGGCCCGACCGGTAATCGAGCGATTCGGCAGGGAAGCCTGCCGGATCATCCCGGGGATCAGCTCCATCCAGGTGGCCTTTGCCCGACTGGGCTTGGATTGGGCGCAGGCCCGGATCATCGACGCCCATGGCCGGGACCCGGAGGTAGATCTTGGGGAGGTCCTTCAGTCAGGTGTGGAAAAGATCGCCGTTTTGGGGGGCCGCAAGGGGTCTTTGGAATGGCTGGCCAAGGTGGTGAAAGGATTGGGTCCCGATTGGGTCGTTTATTTAATGGAAAATTTAACCTTGCCGGAAGAGCAGATTCGCATGGTGGAACCAGAAGACCTTGGGCTGCTTCAGGTTTCTTCGAAGGTTGTTTTTTTAATCATCAAAAAGATGAGTTCTTAAAAATAACAAGTTTTTAACAAGTTGAAAAATACCCTTTTGTCATTTCGACCGGAGGGAGAAATTTTGATTTATCTGGTATCATAAGATCCCTCACGTTCGTTCGGGATGACAGAAGGGACTTCTAAAGTATTAGTAACTAAAGCGTTAAATTCTTCCCAAAATGGCAAGAAAATTTTTTGCCACTAAGGCACTAAGACACAAAGAAGGTCTTAATTTCATGAGGATTAAACAAACATGAAAGCTTTATGCATTTCTTCGTGCCTTCGTGTCTTCGTGGCAAGCTTTTGGTTCCGGCTTGTCCGGGTTAGGTTAAAATAAAGTATTAGGTTAAAAAAAGACTCTTATGAAAACACTCGGTAAACTCTATGGTATTGGCATCGGCCCCGGAGACCCGGAATTGATGACCATCAAGGGGGCCCGATTCCTTTCAGAATGCCGGATGGTCTTTGTCCCCAAGTCCAGGGAAGAACGGGACAGCGTTGCCTTAAAGATCGCCGGCCCCTTCCTGGGACGGGATTCCCAAGTCATGGAATTGAGGTTCCCCATGATCACCGACCCCAAGGCCCTTTCCGCACATTGGGATGAGGCGGCCCAAAAAATCGCCGACTTTTTACTGGTTGGGCAGGATTGCTGCTTCCTGACCCTGGGCGATCCCTTGCTCTATTCCACCTACATTTATCTCTTACGTCATCTGCGCAAAAAGATCCCTGAACTTACGGCCGTCACCGTTCCCGGAGTAAATGCCTTCAGTGCTGCCGCGGCCCTGACTGAATTTCCGGTGGGTGAGGCCAAGGCACCGGTAACGATCATTCCGACAGCCGATGATCTGGCCATGGTCGAACAAGCCTTGAAAAAGGGCGGGACCTTGGTCCTGATGAAGATCGGAAAACGTCTGGCCAAGATCTTAGACATTCTGGAGAACCTGGGGCTCATGGAGCAGGCTGTTTTTGTGGCCCGGGCCGGGCAGGAAGGACAGCGGATAGAGACCGATTTGTGGCAGTTGAAGAAGGAAGATCCTGAAGCCGGGTATCTTTCCATCATCCTGGTCCATGCCGAAGGAAAGGAAAAATCATGAAGGTCTATTTCGTGGGCGCCGGTCCCGGAGATCCTGAGCTGTTGACCGTCAAGGCCGAGAAACTTTTAAAAGATTGTCGGTTCTGCATCTATGCCGGCTCCCTGGTCAGCCCCGAGGTCCTTGGATTATTGTCGGAAAAGGCCCAAAAATATGATTCAGCCCGATTATCCCTGAAAGAAATTATAGCCCTGTGCCTGGAGGCCAAAGGCCAGGGCTTGGACGTCATCCGTCTCCATTCCGGAGACCCCTCTATTTATGGGGCCGTCCGGGAACAGATGAACGAGTTGGATCAATTGGAAATCGACTATGAGGTGGTCCCCGGAGTCAGTTCTTTTCAGGCCGCGGCCGGGGCCTTAAAGACCGAACTCACGGCACCCGAAGTTTCTCAGACCATCATCCTGACCAGGACCGCCGGGCGAACCCCCATGCCCAAGGAGCAGGAACTGGATTCTTTGGCCCGGATAAAGGCCACAATGTGCATCTTTCTTTCCATAGACCGTCTCGATTCCATCGTTCAAACCCTGGTTCCCTATTATGGCCCTGACTGCCCGGCCGCCGTGGTCTACCGGAGCTCCTGGCCGGATCAACAAATCATCCGGGGGACCTTGTTGAACCTTCCGGAAAGGGTTCGCTCATCGGGAATCCGCAAAACCGCCCTGATCCTGGTAGGACAAGCCTTGGCCCGGGATATTCCGGCCTCGAAACTTTATGACCGGGGATTCAGCCACGGTTTTCGTCAAGGGGATCAGGGATGAACCTGGCCTTCATCAGTCTCTCCCAGGAAGGGGCGGCCCTAGCCTTTTATCTGCTGAAGGCTTTGCCGGGAGGAGAGGTTTTTTTGCATCGACAGGTCTCATCCGAATTGCCGGCCAAACGATTTAACAGCATTATGGCCCTGACGAAAGAGATTTTTTCCCGATATGAGGGATTGATCTATGTCATGCCCGTCGGGGTGGTCATCCGAAGCCTGGCCCCTCATCTTCGAGACAAAACCCAAGACCCGGCCGTCGTGGCCGTGGATGCAGGGGGGAGATATGCCATAAGTCTGCTCAGCGGCCATGAGGGTGGGGCCAACGACCTAGCTCTGGTGGTTGGGAATATCCTGGGGGCGGAACCGATTATTACCACCACCACGGAAGCCCTTAAAACCATGATTGTCGGAATCGGCTGCCGACGGGGGGTCGGAGCGGAGTCCATTGTTACGGCCGTGCAGACCGCTCTGGAGGAAAGCGCAGTGGGCATCAACCAAGTCCGTTACCTGGCCTCGGCCGACCTCAAGGCTGATGAAAAAGGCCTTATTGAAGCGGCCAAACGGTTGGAGATTCCCCTGCGGTTTATTACCTCCCAGGAAATACGGACAACCATTAAGGCCTTTGAACACTCGGAATTTGTAAAAGAGAAAGTCAATCTGCCGGCCGTGGCTGAGGCCTCGGCCTTGTTGGCAGGAAGGAGGACCCAATTAATTCTACCCAAGAAGAACTTCAACGGGGTAACCATCGCCATCGCCAGGGAAAACTTTTTGTGGTCGGCATCGGTCCCGGAGGACCGTTAGATCGAACCTTTCGGGCCGTACAGGCCATCGGTCAAAGTACCATTGTCGTCGGTTATGCCCGTTACCTGGACCTCATAAAAGACCTGACCCCGGGCAAGGAGATCATCTCCTCCGGGATGCGCCAGGAAAAAGGACGGTGCCTGACTGCCTTGCGACGGGCTCAGGAAGGAAGCCCGGTTTCCCTGATCTCCTCCGGGGACCCCGGTATTTACGGCATGGCCGGCCTGGCCCTGGAGCTGTCTGCCGCGGAGGGAATCGCCGTCCCCATTGAAATTATTCCCGGTGTCTCGGCCTCAAACGCGGCTGCCGCACGATTCGGGGCCCCGATCATGCTCGACTATGCCTCTATAAGCCTGAGCGATCTGCTGGTTCCCTGGGAAACCATCCGGCAACGCTTGGAGGCCGTGGCCCGAGCCGACCTGGTGGCCGTTCTCTATAATCCCAAAAGCAAGAAACGCCTAAGGCAACTGGAAGAGGCCATAAACCTCTTCAAAGGTTTTCGACCGGGGACTACGCCGGTAGGGATCGGCACGGCCATAGGAACCGAGGAGGAACATTTTATTCTGACCGATTTAAATCATTGCCTGGCTGGTGACATTTCCATGAGAAGCATTCTGATTGTTGGGAATAAATCATCTATAAGCCTTAAAGGTTGGTTCATCACCCCCAGAGGGTATAGCCTATGATCCTGCTCCTGGGGGGGACCAGTGAATCCGTCTTTCTGGCCTCTCATCTGGCGGATCAGGGCTATCCGGTTTTGGTCTCCACAGCCTCGGATATCCCGATCGATCTGGAAAATCATCCTCTGATTCATAGAAGGGATGGGGACCTTAATGAAGAAGGATTAATTCGATTGATCCGCTCTGAAGGCATCCGGGCGGTTGTGGATGCCACTCACCCCTATGCCCAAAAAATTAGTGACCTGGCCCAAAAAACGGCACTAACCCTGGCTCTCCCCTATTTGTTATGGGATCGTCCTTCCGTAGTCCCCAGGGATAAGGGGTTCTGGTTTGCCAAGAATCATGACGAAGGGGCGCGCCTGGCCTTTTCCGTGGCCAGACCGGTCTTATTGACCACCGGTTCCCGCCATTTAGACCCCTATGTTGACTGGAGTCGGCAAACCGGAATTCCTTTATTGGTCCGGGTTCTCTTCCATCCCGGTTCGGTTGAGGCTTGCCGCCGGGCAGGGCTTGAAGAGAATGGTCTGATTTTTGGGCGTGGTCCCTTTTCCGTAGAGGACAATAAAAAGGTTATTAAGGAAAAAGCCATAGGGGTTCTGGTTACTAAAGACAGCGGCCTTCCAGGCGGGGTATTGGACAAACTGGAGGCCGCCAGACAGGAACACTGTCAGGTAGTCGTCATTGAACGGCCTCAAAGACTTGCGGGAAAAGGCTTCCATCAAATCGAGGACCTGCTGACGGCTTTGAGGCAGGCGTTGACATAAAGATCGGTTTATAAGGTCTTTGCCCGTGAAAGCTTATCAGTTCGCCATTGCTTATCTGTTAGATCTGATCCTGGGAGATCCCAAATATTTCCCCCATCCGGTCCGGGGAATCGGATTTTTAATTCGCATAGTTGAAAAAATGTTGAGAAGCCCTTCTTCCCGGCCTTTCCGGGAAAAGGCGGGAGGGTGTTTGCTGGCCCTGGGGTTACCGGCAGGAATTTTTTTAAGCACGTATTGGCTGATAGGATGGATAAAAATAATTCATCCCCTAGCGCAATCCTTACTCATTATAGTCCTGGCTTATACGACTTTGGCCACCCGCTCTCTTCACCGGGAAGCGGCCCAGGTGGTCCGGGCCTTGCAAGCGGGTCGGGTTTCCGAGGCCCGAAATAATTTAAGCCGCATCGTCGGTCGCGACACCGAACACCTGACTTACCCGGAGATTCTGAAAGCGGTCCTGGAAACCTTGGCAGAGAATTTGTCCGATGGTGTCATTGCCCCTTTATTTTATCTCCTTTTAGGCGGGGTCCCCTTGGCGATGGCCTTTAAGACGGTCAGCACCCTGGATTCCATGGTAGGCTATAAAAACAGCCGTTATTTTTATTTTGGTTGGGCTTCGGCCCGATTGGACGACCTGTTCAATTATATCCCGGCCCGAATCACAGGGACCCTGATCTGTCTTTTGTCTTTTCCCTTGGGGCTTTCAGTTACAGAGGCCCGGCGCATCCGAAAGCGGGACGGCGCCAAATCCGAGAGTCCCAACGCCTCCATCCCGGAAGCGGCCTTAGCCGGGGCCTTGCAAATCCAACTGGGGGGACCGGCAATTTATAATGGTATCCGGAGTGATAAACCCTTTTTGGGAGACGATCGGTCGGAGATAACCCTGGCGGATTATAAAAAAACGGTTATAATCGTTTACGGCGCATCGTTGATCATGGCCTTTTTGGTTTTTAGTCTGAGACTTATTTGGGAAAGGATTCAAT
>JAZDOU010000103.1:0-2074 GCA_043798385.1 Pseudomonadota bacterium | reverse complement strand
AGCCACCCCTTTAGGGTCTGTATCTTTGCGTCCCCCCCTTGCGGAGGGTTTGCCTTTTTCGAATGTAATGATTTAATAGAGTATTTTTTTAATTGTCAATCTATTTTAGGGTCTTCTCCGAAAGAGCCTGCAATGACCAGGATTGAAGGGGGCGAGGATTTAAAGGAGCGGACGCTCCCCCTTAGGAGAATAACCAAATATCTTGATTGACAAAGTCTATCGTATGATATATTAAATTATTGTCCGATGAAACAGACAATATAAGGAAAGGACCGGGCATGAATAAAGAACAAATCATTGAAACCTTGCTTCCCTGGAATTTCTGGGAAAAAGATCTGGATAGCGGTATCTCCAGGGAAGGATATTTAGACCGGTTAAAGAGATATTTAAAAACCGATGAAATTATAGCCCTGTCGGGAATAAGAAGGTCAGGTAAGAGTACCCTCTTACTCCAGCTTCTATCCCACTTAATCCACAATCGAATCCCTCGAAGCAATACCCTGGTTATCAATTTTGAGGATCCCAAATTCTACAGTTTTCTGACCCTGGATTTTTTAGAGACCATTTGGGAAACCTATCTGGATTATTTAAAACCAAAGGGTACGGTCTATCTGATCTTGGACGAGATCCATAAAGTCAAAGGCTGGGAACATTGGGTCCGGTCCAAATACGACCGAAAAGAACCGGTCAAGATTTTGGTTACCGGCTCGACTGCCGAGCTTTTATCTTCGGAATATTCATCGGGTTTAACCGGCCGCCATCTGCAATTATCGGTCACGCCTTTAAGTTTCAGGGAATTTTTAAAATTCAACGGGGTGGAAATCGGGGCCGAAAAACTCTGGCGGGTTAAGCACAAAAAACACCTGCTCCATCTAACCGATGTCTATTTAAACTTGGGCGGGTTTCCTAAGGTGGTTCTGACCAAGGACCTGCTGTTGCAGAAAGAATTATTGGCCCAGTATTTCAACGACATCCTGATCAAGGACGTCTCCGAACGGTATAAAATTAAAGAGGTCGGGAAGTTAAAGAATCTGGCCCTTTTTTACAGTACCAATTTTACCAGGGGCTATACCTTCAACAAAGTAAAGAAAGTGGCGGATTTTTCCCTTTCTTTGGATTCGATCCATCGATTCTCCCATTACCTGGAAAATTCCTTCTTGATCGATTTTCTCCCCAGGTTTTCTTATTCCCTTAAAAATCAGATGCAGGCCCCACGTAAAGTCTATTTGGCCGATAACGGGATTCATAACGCCGTCGCCTTTAAATTTTCCACCGATAAAGGAAAACTATTGGAAAATGCGGTTCATCAGCATTTAAAAAGGGAAAAGCAGGAAATCTACTTTTTTTCCGAAAAGCAAGAGGTGGACTTTTTGTGTAAGGAAGGATTGAAGGTCACGGAAGCGATCAATGTCTGCTATGATTTAAAAGACAAAGAAACCTATTTGAGGGAAATTTCGGCCCTGATAGAAGCCATGAAATATTTCGGGCTCAAAGAATCTACCATCATCGTGGCTGAAGGGGAAGGCCGGCAGATTATCGAGCAGGGGTTTCCTATAACCATAATTCCTTTTTATCAATGGGCCTTGGCGATATAATCGTCATTTTGTCTCCCGGCTCTGACCCCTGAGTCCGATCTCCTAAATAGGGTCAGGTCTATTTTCTTGACATTACACTTTTAAGCAGATATGGTTTATAGATGGCTCGTCCTTTACGCCTGGAGTTTCCCGGTGCGGTTTATCATATCACCAGTCGGGGGAATGACCGGAAAGCGATTTTTAGGGAGGACTTGGATCGGAAGGCCTTTCTCGAAATTCTTTACCGGGTCTGCGCCCGCTATCACTGGTTCTGCCGGGCCTATTGCCTGATGGATAATCATTATCACCTGCTCATTGAAACCCCGGTAAGCCGAATTATGCGAATGAAAGAAATAATGTCAAAAAAATAGACCTGACCCCCAGGGACTTCAATAGAAGCCATTAGAAAATATTTCCCCACAAAAAGGGTAATCCTTTTCTTCCCGCCGAAGAGGAGTTCCCTTTCTTTGGAAAAAATTTGTCATGTCTTTGGTGGAGTA
>JAZDOU010000086.1:0-3052 GCA_043798385.1 Pseudomonadota bacterium | reverse complement strand
AGGGCGGCCGAAAAGCCCTCAAAAGAGGAGTCTTGCCTTTTTAACAGGCTTTGGTTACTATACTAAACCGCCATGCCCCGCCTTTGGGGGCGTGGCACCACCATACGGTCGGCTATGCCGACCTAAAAGGAGGCTTCCCTTCGGAAGCCGGGACATGAAAATAGGTACAGGTTGTTCAAGACTCAAATCCTATTTTGGTATTAAAAGGATAAGTCAAGAAGGGAAACGAGGAGTGTATTATGGCGATTAAGATTAGATTGGCCCGGATGGGGGCCAAGAAGAAGCCTTTTTATCGAATGGTTGTGGCCGATTCCGGGTCTCCGAGAGACGGCCGGTTTATTGATATTGTTGGGACCTACGATCCCAATCAAGAGCCGGCCTCGGTATCATGGAAACAGGATGTCTTGAAAAAATGGCTTTCGGTAGGGGCCGAACCAACGACGACTGTTAAAAATTTGATTCGTTTCAGCGGCGTACTAAAGGGTTAAGCAATTTTTTTGGGGCGAATGCTTCAGCCCTCTCCTGTGATGAAAAACAAACCAGTTGAATGGATCCGCTGGCCGATAGAGAGCCAGGGAACATAAGCGGAATTAGTCTGTTATGGATAACCGGCAACTCTAAAGGAGGAGGTAAGCGGCATGAAGGAATTGGTCAAGTACATTGCTAAAGCGTTGGTGGATAATCCGGATCAAGTGGAAGTTAATGAAATAGAAGGGGAACAAACTTCGGTCATCGAATTAAAGGTGGCCAAGGAAGATCTGGGCAAGGTCATCGGCAAACAGGGTCGAACAGCCAGGGCGATGAGGACTATCTTGAGTGCGGCCTCTACCAAGATCAGGAAACGATCGGTCCTGGAAATTCTGGAATAAGAAAAAATCACTTGATGGATTCAGGCTTTTTGTTGATTGGAGAGGTAGCCAAGCCTCATGGATTGCGTGGCCAGGTGAAAGTGCATTCTTATGCCTCTTCCAATGAGAGTTTCTTTCCCGGACGTCAGGTTTATTTGAGTTGCGGCCAAGAAATGAAGGAATGGTTGATATCAGAAACCAAAGGTCAGGGCCGGTCAATACTCCTTAAGTTTCAGGGGCTGGACAATCGTCAGCAGGCTGAAGGGGTAGTAGGGTATTCCATATACATCAACGAGAAGGACCTGGAAGTCCTGCCTGAAGGGGAATATTACTGGGTCGAACTGATTGGCGCCCGGGTCACCAATGACCAGGATCAATTTTTAGGTCTTTTGGAGGAGATAATTCCCACAGCGGCTCATGACGTCTGGGTCGTCCGGGACGGTAAAAAAGAAACGCTCTTTCCGGCTGTCGAGGACTTTATTCTGTCGGTAAACAAGGTCTCAAGGGAAATCCGGGTTCGGGATTTATATGGCCTCTCAGAGGGTGATGATAGTTGATATCCTGACCCTCTTCCCTGGTTTTTTTATTTCTCCCTTAGAAGAGGGGATCCCGCACCGGGGGATTGAAAATGGGCGGGTTCAAGTCCGGATATTCAATCTGCGTGATTTTGCCTCCGATCGACATCGTACGGTAGATGATCGGCCTTTTGGGGGTGGGGCAGGGATGGTTTTAAAACCCGAGCCTATCTTCCGAGCCTTAACCTGGCTGAAAGGGCTCCCCGGGCCGCGCCCTTGGGTGGTTCTTTTGACCCCCCAGGGGACCCCTTTGAAGCAGACTCGGGTTAAAGAACTGGTTGGCTGTCCCAGGCTCGTTCTGATCTGTGGGAGATATGAGGGGATCGACGAGCGGATTGCTGATTTTTTCTGTGATGAACAGCTATCGATTGGGGATTATGTCCTGGGCAGCGGTGAACCGGCGGCTTTGGTTGTCTTGGATGCCTTGATCCGGCTGATTCCCGAGGTCATGGGTTGCGCTGATTCGGGGAAGGAAGAATCCTTTGAGGAAGGTCTATTGGAGTATCCCCAGTATACCCGACCTCGAAATTTTAAAGGGTATGGGGTTCCAGAAATTCTAATGTCCGGGGACCACGAAAAGATTCGGGCCTGGAGACGGGTTCAATCTTTGGCCAAGACTTTAAAACAGAGACCCAATTTGATCCAGGAGGAGCGGTTAACTCTTGAAGACCGGGTGATTATAAGGTCTTTGAAGAATCAAAGTGCATTTGAAAACTATGAACCAGGGGGTTCTAAAACGTCCAGAGGTAAGAGGCGCGAGCCCTGAGTGATGAGGCGACCATAAATGGTTGTCGGATAGACCTGTCTGCGTCTTCCCGGGCGTATTCGCAGGCAGACAGGGTGCAACGCAAAAGGCAGGCGCAAGACGAAGCATAACGCACAAAGGGGTGCTTTTCAGGCCCTGTCAAAAAAGGAGCAGAATAATGAATATCTTGACCATGATGGAAAAAGAGCAGATGCGGGTAGATCTTCCCGACTTTAGACCCGGCGATCAGATAAAGGTCCATGTAAAAATCAAAGAAGGTGAAAAAGAACGGATTCAGGTCTTTGAAGGGGTGGTTATTCGGAAGAGGAAGGGCAATACCGGGGCTACCTTTACGGTTCGCAAAGTCTCCTACGGTGTAGGCGTTGAACGGATTTTTCCGCTCCATGCACCGGCCATTGATCGGATTGATATCGTCAACCGTGGAAAAGTACGCCGATCAAGGTTGTATTATTTACGGGAACTAAAAGGCAAGGCCGCTCGGATCAAAGAACGGCGGGTAATCCCGGGCTTGAAGGAAGCCGCCAACCCCAAGATTTAATAAGTTAGTACGTAAATAGAATCTGGGGTCCACCGGTCCTCGGTCCTATTTTCATGTCCCGGCTTCCGAAGGGAAGCCTCCTTTTAGGTCGGCATAGCCGACCGTATGGTGGTGTCACGCCACTAGTGTGGCATGACGGATTAATACGAAAATAGGGTTCCAGGTTTCGAGCCGCTCGGTCCGCTCGGCTTCGCCGAGCTTTCGAAGAGGCTCCCTCTTGGGAGCCGATAGGCCGATCTAAAGAAGAGGCATCCTGTCCGACTCCCCTCGGGAGTCTCCCCGAGAGAT
This sequence comes from Pseudomonadota bacterium, assembly GCA_043798385.1. GTDB lineage: Bacteria > Desulfobacterota > RBG-13-43-22 > RBG-13-43-22 > RBG-13-43-22 > RBG-13-43-22. The sequence goes on along the minus strand of JAZDOU010000086.1, from coordinate 37 downwards.
CGGGCCGCTCGGCTACGCCGAGCTTTTGAAGAGGCCA
>JAZDOU010000065.1:0-5548 GCA_043798385.1 Pseudomonadota bacterium | reverse complement strand
GCTCAACTGGAATACCCACCTGGTCACCTATCTCTTATTCATAGGCGGTTTCTCCCTTTTCGGAATAATCTATGGATTTCTCCTGGCCCGACGCCGTCAGGCCTCTTTCCCGGTTTCCTTGGGGAAAGGTTGGCTGGTACTCCTGCCGGCCCTCTTTCTTTCTTTATTAACAGTCACGATCCCCCTGGCCTTATCGGGGCAACTCATTCTCACCTTGAAAGGTTTTCTCCTATTGCCTATCAGCCTGACCTGTTTGGCTATCGCCGGGCAACTTAAGCTCATTAAACCCTTTCTGGGGTCTTCCACCAGGTTCTTTCAAAAAATCCTTCGGAAGAAGGATCTGGTTATTCTGTCTCTCGTGGCGGTTACCTTCCTGTTGGTGCTTTTTCTCTTCTCATTAAAATTTAATGGAAACATTACCGGCTTTATGGTCATAGGGGATTACTTCGAGGCCCCCCATATCTGGACCTCCAAGACCCTGGTTCATCAAGGGAGCGTCGGATATGACGGCCAATTCTACTATTATATCGCCCACGACCCTTTTATCCTGGGTCATAATTACAATCATATCGATTCCCCGGCCTATCGCTATCAACGCCTCATCTACCCCCTGACGGCCTGGTTGCTGTCTTTCGGACAAGCGAACCTAATTCCCTATATGATGGTGGCGGTGAATCTGCTGGCCATCTTATTAGGAACCTATTTTATTATATTAATACTCCAACACTTCGGCCGGAACCCTTGGTTCAGCCTGTTCTATTCCACCAGTTGGGGATTTCTGCTCTGCCTGTTGCGCAGTCTGCCGGAACCCCTGGCCATAACTTTTATTGTCATGGCCGTTTTCGCTTACCTCAAGAGAAAAACCCTCTGGCAAATAGTCTTCCTCACTTGTGCCGGCCTTACGCAAGAGACGACCCTATTGGTCAGTATGGCCTTCTTTTTTTGTTGTTTTTGGAAAAAGCCGCCATGCCCCGCCCAGGGGCGTGGCACCACCATACGGTCGGGTCTCCCGACCTCAAAAGGAGACATCCAGAGGATGTCGGGACATGAAAATAGATCCGGTCGAACGAGGGACCTCAAACTCTATTTTCGTATTAATCCGTCATGCCACGCTAATGGCGTGACACCACCAAATCATAAAAATAAGGCCGGTCGAAGGTTGAACCTCGAACCTTATTTTCGAACTAAAGAGTTCAGGCAATCCCTCACTATGCTCTTCCCTCTATTGGCTTATCTGGGTTGGCAACTCTATATCTACGGCCATTTTCAGACCTTTTCTTTTCTCGGAGGGACCCAAAATTTTGGTCTCCCTTTTTCAGGACTTATTCAAAAATTCTCTTCTCTTGGGCAAGGGGGCCTCTCTTATGAAAGAGTCGCCGAATCTTTGTATCTGGTGGTGATCCTTTTTCACATCGTGACAGCCCTCTATGAGGTCTTTAAATATTACAGTCCCTTGACGGTTTCATTCCTGGGATACGCCCTGTTAACCTCATCATTAAATCAACTCATCTGGGTTGAACCCTGGTCTTATGCCAGGGCCACCATAGGGTTATTGGTTTTTAACCTTTTGATCTTTACAAAAGAGGGCAACCGGCTTAATCTGTTCCCCATGTTATTTATCCCCGTTATCTTTTTGCTGTCCCTGTTGTCCCTGAAACTTTTTTAGCTTAGGGCATAATCTCTTATGGCCAAAAAACAATTCGAGTGTTTTTTAATTTTTCTGGTCTCGTTGGTCCTGTTAGGTCTGGTTGGCTGCTCTTCTCCCACCCGGACAACCGATCCTCCGGAACCCAAATGGGCCCAAAAATATCTGCTGGGCGCCTATTATTACCTCTGGTATCCCGGAAACTGGCGAGAGGGGTTTATCAATGGCCTCCTGTCCCCGCCACAATTACCGGCCTTAGGCCAATATGATTCCTTTCAAATGTTACCCTTCAGGCCTTTAAAGGAGAAGAATTACCGGCCTCTGTGCTGACCGATGGTCAGGGTTTTTTCAATCTCTCGCGGCTTAACCTGCCCACAGGGACCTATGAAGTCCGGGGCCATTTGCCCGGTTATCAAGGTATCCGATCCAAGGTAATAATAGAGGAGAAAAAGGCGGCCGTTCTAAATCTGAGACTCAAAAAGGAATAGGGTTAGTTAGTAAGAAAATAACGTTCGTCGTTAAGCGTTCGTCGTTCGTCGAAAGATATTTCCATCCCTCGTGGCGCCCCACAGGGACATGAGGGCTTAGCAGGAAGAAACTTCAAATAGCTTGGGTTAATTTTGGAGACCAGACCATGGAAACAAAAACAACTCCTTTTCAGACGGAAAACGTCTTAACCTTCCAACCCGCCTGGAGGAGCTATTTTGTTTTTTATGTGGCTATCCTGATCTTTGGACTGGGGCCCAGTATAAATCCTGATGCCGGTATTAGTAAGTCTTTTGGATTGGTTATTTCTATTTTCCTAATGCTGTTTGTTATCTTTCGCCGAAAAACCACCTTATATCGTATTACCAAGGATGAAGTCATTCGCGAAACAGGTTTTTCCGGTCAGGTTATTAAGAAATCGCTGCCCTTAGATGGGATCAGGGGCCTTGAGGTTCGTCGAGGTGTTATTCATCGTCTCTTAGGGATTGGGCAGTTACAATTTCGTTCCAGGAACCCGGCTCAATCGGACCTCTGGTGGTTTGGGATCCAGGATCCGTTTACCGTCCAAAAAAACATCCAGCGTTTTTTTAAATAGTTTCCAACCGGAAACACCGGATGTCAGGCTATTGGTTTCCAATTCGGAAACGGTCTTTTTTGATATTGGCAAGGAATACAAGGAGTGCTCAGAGGCGATCATGGGTTGCCGTTAAGCCTGAAACTATTTTTTTAGAGCAGCGCTTTTAAGGCGTTTTCAAGATACTCCGGAGGCACCAACCCATCAAACCGTTTCAGGATCTTTCCCTCCTTATTGATGATCAAGGTAGTCGGTACTCCGGAAACTTGATAATTCTCGGCCACTTCCTGAGTACCAATTAATATTGGATAGGGGATCTTCATTTCCTTAATAAAACTCTTCAGGACAAAGGGGGCTTTATCCATATCCAGGGAAACCCCTAAGACTACCAATCCCTTTTTCTTGTACTGGTGATAAATGCCCACCAGTTCCGGGATTTCCTGGCGACAAGGAGGACACCAAGTGGCAAAGAAATTCAGCAAAACCACTTTTCCTTTAAAATCAGATAGATTAACCTTTTTTGAACGTAAATCCTTTAAGGTGAATTCTTTTGTTAGACGATCCTGTTGGGCCCTTTCAGGATAACTGTTAGCCGAACCCACCACAACTCCGACGAACAGCCCGACCAGGATCAGGGACAACACCCCCATTTTTAATTTCATGATATTTTTTTATTCCTCCCAATTTTCGAGTTGTTGATTAATCGGACCAAAAAAGAATAGATACTTGATGCTGGATACTAGATACTAGATACTGGATAAAGAGGCCTGATCCAGGCGGCCGGATGAAAAGGCCGATACTCGATACTGGATGAAAGCAAATTCCAGTAACCAAGACCACTAACCAGCATCCAGTATCCAGCATCAAGCATCAAGCATCAAGTATCAAGCATCTCTCGAATCTTTTTTATTAACTCTTCGTACTTATAGGGTTTTTTGATAAAACCTCCCACACCTTCCTTGAGGATTTCCCCCACCTCTCCATCAATACTATATCCCGAGGATAACAGCACCTTTATTTTGGGATTGATATCCCTTAGCCTGAGGAAGGTTTCCTTCCCACCCAGACCAGGCATTACCACATCCAGGACTATCAGGGCAATACCTTTCTGATGCTCCGCATAAATCTGAATAGCCTCTTCCCCTGTGGCAGCTAATAATACCTTATAGCCACCATCCTCGAGGAGATCAGCCCCTAATTGGCGTATAATCTCTTGATCGTCTACTATAAGAATGGTCTCATTGCCTTTTGGGGTTATTTTTTCCATGGGAGGAGGGGCAGTCTCTTCACTTTTCCCATCCGGTATTGCCGGTAAGAATAATTCAAAGGAGGTCCCTTGGTCAAGCTCACTTTTAACATCAATATACCCACCGTGATTTTGAATAATCCCATAGACCATGGAAAGCCCTAAGCCGGTTCCTCTTCCCGGTTCTTTGGTGGTAAAGAAAGGCTCAAAGATCTGGGTTTGGATCTCCGGGGTCATTCCGGTGCCGCTATCTGAAAGGGTAATCTTGACGTATTCCCCTTCTTTCCAGCCCCCTTGTTTTAAAATACTATCCTGGGACAGGGTCTGATTAGAGGTAACAATGCGAAGGGTGCCTCCGGAAGGCATGACATCCCGGGCATTTAAGCAGATATTCATCAGGGATTGTTGAAGTTGGGCCTCATCTCCTTCAATCAAATGTAAATGGGGATCCAGCTCCACCGCCAGGGTAATCCGTTTGTCTATGGTCCGCCCTAATAAATGGGCCAGATCCTGAATAAGGGCATTACAGTTAATCGGTTTAACCTGATATTTCCCTCGCCGGGCAAATCCTAAGAGTTGTTTGGTCAATTCTGCGGCTTGTCCTGCCGATCGTTCAATGCTGTTTATGGAATGATACAAGGGGTCTTGGGGAGGCAATTTTTTCTTTACAAAAGAGGCATAACCCAGGATTCCCCCGAGAAGGTTATTAAAATCGTGGGCAATTCCTCCGGCCAGATTGCCGATGGATTCCATTTTCTGTGCCTGAAGGAGTTGCTCTTCAAGTTTCCTATGATCCGTAATGTCCCGGGCAATCCCCATGGTCCCGACGATCTTCCCCAGTTCATCTAAGAGAGGGGCGGTGCTACCGGAAAAATATCGAGTTTGGCCATCGTTACGAAGATAGTGCCAACGCATATTTTCGAGGCTCTTATTCTCATTTCGGACTTCCTTGAAAATATTAATCAGCCGGGAGTGTTCCTCGATAGGGGCAAAATCGATAAAATATTTTCCCAGCACCTCCGATTCATCGTGTCCCAGGATCTTTTTCCATCGAGGACCTATATATGTAAAAGAACCTTGCAGATCAAGGGCGAAGATTATATCAGGGATGCTTTCTACCAGAGAACGGTATTTTCGTTCCGAGGCCCGCAACAATTCTTCGGACAGGTGCAATTTTTGGATGGCCCGCTGGTATTGTGCCCCTATTTTTTCCGAAGGGGCTGGGGATGATTTTTGATCTTTGGACTTTTTGGGTTTGTTAGTGCTTGGTCTTGGCATAGAGGTTTGTCTCTTTCTCTTAAATAATGATCATTGATGGACTTTTTACGAAGCCTATTATTGATGACAAGTTCGTAAAAAGTCCAAAAAGAGATGGGTTTGTAAAAAGCTCCAGCCAGCCTCCAAGGAGGCCTTTTAATAGGTCGGCATACGGCATCCGAATGGATGCCTTCTTTTAGTTCGACAAAGTCGAACGGCCGACCGGCTGCGAGGCGCGCAAACCGGGAACCATCCTGAAAGGATGGCGACCCAGCATCCCCAGGATGCGAAAGAGGACCTGAGGAGTGAGGCGTACTTACTGGTACGCCGCAATAAGCCC
>JAZDOU010000266.1:0-3769 GCA_043798385.1 Pseudomonadota bacterium | reverse complement strand
GATTTGTTTTCATGAATTCCCATTGAGTGGCCGGTCTGAATCTGATCGTAATCGCCCGGGGATTGAAATCGATAACCTTGTTCTTTTTCCCATCATTATCTATTTCTTCTCTTTCGGCAGAGACCCCCAGGTTCCCAATAATAATTCCACTTTCTTTAGAAGATTCGGTCTTTAACCTGATGGCCGTATTTTTATCCTTTCGGAGGGCTTCAAGTTTTTCAGAGATCTCCTTACCGTCTTTTTTGAATAAATAAATCCGGTCTTCGTTTCCAAACTTAACGGAATCAACACCTTCATAAAGGGTCATATCGGAAAGAAGATGCTCGATATCGATATTTCTCCGATCGATCATCCGTTCATTGTCTCGGACTTTATCGTCGGCCCGGCGCTGATCATCTTGAAAACCCAACCGTTGAAATTCGAGGGTCCGGAATCTGTTTTCAAGGACGGTTAATTCCAGCCGGCGGGGATCAGAACTGGCTATGGCGGCCATGGTCCGGGCATTTATCGTGTCTTCGCTGATATCAGACACCCTCCGGATTGTCATATTCTTAGACATAAATCCGTCAATAACCCGTCCCTTAGTGGCCACCTTATCCCACCTAAAGGAATCGACCGTGGCCTTGGTGGCATATTCAAAGATAGCGACCTCTTTGTTTTCGTTCCCGGCCCGCCATCCCCTGGCATTCCTTTGACCCAGGGCGGCATAGTTCCACCAGATATCCATGTGATGTATGGCAACAACCTTCTTTTGGACATTCGTGCCGGTCCCGAGTTTTTGGGTCGTCCCGATCAGGACTCTGATCTTCCCGGAATTGAAGGCCTTAAACAGGGCATTCAATTTTCGATCTTTTAGTTTCTGAGAAGAGGCCTCGGCGTCATGAATGAAGGCTATTTCGTTTCCAGGAATACCCCGTTTGACCAGTTCGGCCTTTAAGCCATCAAAGACGTTAAATTTTGTGGCCGATTCTCCCATCCTGGCTACGGCGTAATTGTGTTGTTCTTCCGGGGTCAGATCGTCAAATTCCTCCTGCGTTAATTCTTTAGTCTTTCCGTAAGCCCCCCTGGGGACACCCAAATCACAAAAAACAAGCTGCGTACCCTTGCGATCCTTGGTTTCCTGATAATATTTGACTATATTCTCAGCCGCTTTATTGATTTTTGAATCCTCCTGCATCTCCGTATCGGCATAGTCGGATATCAACCGCTGATCAATGGCAACCTTACTGCCGTCCGAAACCAACCGGAGCATATTGTCTTGAATACCCCGGTATTCTGCATGGCGGGCGTCTGCCTTAATGGTCTCGGCCCGACTTCTGATGATGGCCTGGTATTGCTCGACATAGGGACTTTGCTGGATAATTACCCGGTGCGGCTCCCCGCCCTCGATTGCCGGTCTGGTCAATCCGACATCATCCGACTTAACGACATCGATGTTCTGATAGGCCATCCGTTTCAAATCAGAGACGTTTACAAAATTGGCAAACTTGGTGACTATCTGGAATCCGTCTCCGGTCAACTTCGGCTCCGCTTCCTGCCTGATCTCCCCAAAGGTATCGGCCCAGCGATCGAAATGTTGCAGGTTGGCCTCTTTAAGAGCCCTGGGCTGTAAATACCTCTGAATAGAGAAGAGTTCTCCCACGGAATTAGACAGCATGGTCCCGGACATAAAGACAATCCCATTGGGTTTACCGGCCGGTGAAAGCATGGTGTCATTCATCCATCTGGTTTTATAATAGACCTGGCGCCCGGTAGCCGATCGATTCGGATCTACCCCCTTGACGTTTCCTCTCTTGGTCACATAGGGCACATTCTTATAGGCATGGGCCTCGTCAACGATCATCAAATCGACCCCGAGTTCTTCAAAATAAATATTCTTGGCCTTTTCTTCTTCGTTTACGGCCAACTCTCTTTTTATTTGAGCCTCAAGTTTCTGAATCGCTTCGACGATATCCCTTTGCCGGACTGATCGAGCATCGGTCCCCTCTTCGGCTCTAATCTCTTGGAGATAGGCGTAATATTCGGCCAAATCCTGATTCAGATAATAGGCATTGGTTTCCGGGGTCATTTTGATTCGTTCAAAGGTGGGCTGGGAGACGATAATCGCATCCCAGTTATTATTGACCACCTTACCCAGGGTCTCCCTGATTTTATCGGCCCCTCCTTTAAGATCAAAGACCAGGATCTTGGCAGAAGGATAAACCCTCTTGAATTCGGCGGCGTATTGTTGAACCACGTTTTTGAGGGTTACGATCATGGGCTTTTTTTTGAGTTTTAATCTCTTGGCCTCCATGGCGATCAGGGCTCCAGTAATCGTCTTTCCGGTTCCCATATCGTGTGCCAGGTAAGTGTTCCCCTGGGTAATCCATCTCCAAACAGCATTCTTTTGCGTCTTGTAAAGCCCATCGGGGCGCTTGGTGGTTACTGGAGGATAGTTGGGATTTTTACCGGGGAATTGAAGGAAATCCCCGTCATATTCAGGTAATACATAGGAATTTATTTTCTGATTATATCTTTGACGGAGGGTATCCGATCTTTCCCTGTCCTCGAAAAGGGCCCACTTGCGGAATTTATCGTTAATCCTGGCGGCCATCTGATTGGCCAGGGTCGTTTCACGTTCGTTTAAGATTCGTTGACCCTTATGGTCTGGATCCGGATCGGTAACAAAGATCCGATTGCTGTTCATTATTTTTTCGAGGAGTTGGAAGAAGTTCATCCGGGAAGTCCCATAGTCATGGGTGGCCTTCCTGGATTCTGAGGCATCCTTAAACCTTCTGGTGGCCTCGGCGGCTGATACCCGGCCCATAGACCGAACCGGCTTATGGACCCATCCTCCGGTTACAAGATTATATTTGATCTGCAATTCAATATTCCGGAATTCATCACTGAAGAGTTCTTTTACAAATTGTTCATAGTTTTCACCTCCAACCCAGGGGGCACCCAGGGATACATCCATATCTGAGGGGGCCAGGAGCTTAGGCTGGACCTCTTTTAGGGCCTCTCGATTTTTAACATACCGCTTATCTTGAGCGGCCAGGGATTCCGCTGTCCTTAACTTCTGGACAACATTCCCCGAAAGGTATTCTTCAGAGGTAACAAATCCCCCGGTTTCCGGATCTTCAAAAAGTGCCTCGGAGAGTTGGTCGAGAATGACTTGATGGGGCAATCCGGAAAGATTGCTCATATATTCCAGATCAACATAACCTTTTTCTGCCAGAGAATAGGTTAGGGCATCCTGGGCCGTGTCTGCTTTGGTAGGAGAAACATACCTCGGGACTACCCGTTGAGAAAAGATGTCGGCCTTGGTCCCCTTTTGGGTTTCCTCGTCCCATTCTTCCAGGGTGGCGATGTCGTGATAGGAGGGATCATCAATAAATGAATCGATGTTTCCTCGGGCGTTAAGATATCCAAACTTTTTTAAAAAGGTGTCATACCGATCGTTTAGAATGTACTGAAAGTTTTTAATTTGTTTATCTGTGGATTCTCCTAATTGACCCTGCAATAAAGTCCGTCTGGCCTTAACAATCCCAATAAAATGGCGTATCTTTGTCCCATGGGTTTTTTCTAAGGGTGTTTCTTCCTTGACTAAACGTCCGCCACCCTCCAGTTTTTGATATAGTTTTCCATCTTCTCCTTCATAAAAGGAATGAAAAAGGATATCTTCCGGGGCCGTGACCAGATCTTCGGCTTTAGGTTCCGTGGGGACATATTCTTTAAAAATATCCTTCGGGATTTTCGTCAAGACTCTCTGCATCTCCTTAGAAAAATC
>JAZDOU010000045.1:0-9015 GCA_043798385.1 Pseudomonadota bacterium | reverse complement strand
TATAATTCCCAGGCGGCCCGGGCCCCCTCTTCGACGGCCTCGAAGATCCGCCGGGGGCGGCGGGCGTCGCCGATGACGGTGTGCGGAATCTCCAAGGCCTCCAGGACCTTCTTCAATTCATCCCCGGCTTTCAGACCAACGGCCAGCACCACCTGATCAATGGGAGACAGGGGTGCCTTTTGTCCGTCGGTTTCGATCTCAACACTTCCATCACCAATCGACGTTAAAGCGGTGTTAAAGAGCAGCCGACAGTTCTTGTCACGCAGACGGGTGTGCAGCATGTATCCGTGAGAGGTGATCTTCTGGACCGGGGAGCGCTTCAGGATCTCAACCAGGGTCACCTGGCTGCCTTGCTCAGTCAAAAAATCGGCCGTCTCCAGGCCGATCAATCCCCCTCCGACGACCAGGATATGTTTCCCTGCCTTAACCGTACCACTGAGGATCTGCCAGGCATCGCAGACCTGTCTCTTATCGATCCCCGCTATTTCAGGGGTGATTTTTTGGCCCCCGGTAGCCAGGATGACGTATTGGGGGCGTCCATCTTTCAGCATCGCCTCTGTAACCGCGGTGCTGTTTTTAATCGTTATCCCGACCTTCCTGACCTGATCGATCTGCCAATCGATCCACTCCCCGTATATTTTTTTGTGGGGCGGTATGCGGGCAAAACGGATCTGGCCTCCCAGGTCATTTTCTTGTTCAAAAAGGGTTACCCGGTGTCCCAGACGGGCCGCCTCGGAGGCTGCGATCAGACCGCCGGGACCTGCCCCCACCACCCAGACCTCCCGGGGATTTGTGACCGGTCCCAGAGGATAGAGGGTCTCTTGCCCGGTCTCAGGATTGATAGAACAGCGGATATTCCCCTCACCCAACATCTCACGTTCGATGCACCCCTGGTTGCAGGCGATGCACTGTCGGATATCGCTGGAACGACCTTCCCTGGCCTTGATCAGGAAATCAGGGTCGGCCAAAAATTGGCGGCCGAAGGCCGCCAGATCGGCATCACCGCGGCCGATCACCAGGTCGGCCTGTCCCGGATCGGTGAACCGTCCCACGGCAATGACCGGGACATCCACGACGTCTTTGACTTTGCGCGCCAGCCAGGTGTTGAACCCCTGCCCATATTCGGCCGGGGCCTGAGTGATCCCAGCCGGACTGCCGTGGGTCCCGAAGGAGGCGTGTATCAGATCAGCCCCGGCCTTGACCATATCCGGCAGGATCTCCTGCATATCGTCGGCCGTATAGCCGCCCCGGATGGATTCTTCTGTGGATATCCGCAGGGATATGGGAAAATCAGGACCGACCCGCCTCCGGACCTCCTCAATGACCTCAATGACGAAACGGGACCGTTCTTTAAGTGTAGCCCCTCCGTACTCATCCGTTCTTCGATTCGACAGGGTGGAGAGAAACTGGGTCAGTAGATAGCCATGGGCACAGTGAATCTCCACGGCATCGAAACCGGCCTCCCGAGCCCGGGCCGCAGCCGCCCCGAAAGCCATGATGACCTGCTGAATGTCATCCAAAGTCATCTCCCGGGGTGTCAGGCGAAATACGATGCTCGGGATGGCCGAGGGAGCGATGGCCTTTCCCTGGCTCAAGAGAAAAAAACTCTCTCGACCGGCATGATGGATCTGCATGGCGATCCTGGTCCCGGCCTGGTGGACCAGAGAAGCCAGCTTCTTTAACCCCGGGATGAAGCGGTCGTCATAGGCGCCCAACTGGTTGGGACTGACGATCCCGTCGGGGTGAACCCCGGTTATTTCGGTGATGATTAATCCCGGCTCTCCTTTGGCCCGGCGCTTCAAATAGGCCAGATTCTCAGGGCTGACTGTCCCATCGGCATTGCCCAGGTTGGTCCCCATGGGTGGCATGACCACCCGGTTGGACAACTTCAGGGATTTGATGGTCAGGGGTGACAAGATATGGCTCAAGTCATTCATGATTTTCTCCTTCCGCCGGTTTTATTGAAGCTCCCCGCACCTTGGTGCGGGGAATCTTCCATGCAAGGAAAATGTCTATTATTGTAGTTCGCTCGCTAACCCCGCAGCAAGCTACGGGGTTAGCGCTCGCTTTCCATGTTCAATAGTGATGAACTCGTAAAAAGTCAGAGTTCATTCAAAAGACGTTCCGGGGTCTGAATTTCAATGGTTGTCCATCTTCGACTCTGAGGTTCTTTGCCGGGCCAAATTTTTGATTTTTTACCTTCAGCAGGCCTACACCCAGGCTTGAAATAGGCTTCGGGGAATGCCCTGCTGGAATCAAGTTAGCCATTGGGCCGGGATAGGGCGACAAGTTGCCTTTTGGACAACCATTGAACTTCAGACCCCGGAACGTCTTGGCCGGCAAATTTATTTTTTACGAATCATCAATATTAACCGACAGCCTTGGTTTCGGCCTTTTGAAATTGTTAAGGAAGAGCATGAATTCGAAGGCGTTCCCTTTTTTATACTCAAAACTCGCCAGGGTGGTCAAGGGACTTCGAAGATTTACAAGCATCTCTTTCCAGGCCTTTGAATCCGCCTGAACCAGCATATCGAGATTATCCAACAAGCGGGGTTGTATTTCAGCCACCCCCTGGCGAATATGGATCGTATAGGCCTCGCCCTGATCGGTAAACTGTATCCCCACCCGTTTGTTGACATGACTACTTGTCTTTGGGTCCAGGCTGGTAGGCAGGTAATCGAAATAGAGGGACAAGGGAAAGCGGTTGGCCATAGGGGAATTTATCTTTACCTTCGACAGGGCAATAAAATCAGAACCCAATTCCTGGGCCTCGGTCAGGTAATAGAGGCGGGCCGGGGCATTGGCCTCCTGTTCCCCAAGGGTCGTCAGGGCCTTCACCCGGATCTCCCGGGCCTCCTGGTTATCGGCATTCAGCCGGAGCAGGTATCCGGAAAGCTGCAAGGCGGTTTGGAAATCACCTTTTTCAAAATAGCGCCGCAGGTGGTCCAAGAGCTTGTCTTCCCCTCCGGCTATTTCCGCCATCATCCCGGCCTGATTTTTCCGCGACTGGGGTTGCAGATCAGCCGAATCGCCGCTGAACCAGCCCAGATGGCCAAAAAACATGGCCCGGGCCGACCAGGAGACCTTTCCATAGAATTCCTGGAGATAGGGTGATCCGGCCAGGTGCTCAGGCAGTTTGACCTGTTCCGCCAGGTCATCGGCCGTCATCCCCTGATTCATCCCCCGCAGTGATTGATCATGGACGAACTGGATGACATCCCGGTAATCGGTAGCGATCCGGTAAATCTCCTCAGCCCCGACTATGGGACGTCCATGGCCGGGGATCAGAAATTCGGGGCGCAGGTCCCGGATGATATCAACGGAACGATACCAGTTTTTCAGGCTGCGAAACCAGGTCCCCCGGATGGTATAAAGGTTGGGAAAGGCCTTATAGAGATTATCGGCGCTGATGAGAATCTTCCGATCCGATAGCCAGACATAAATCTGGTCATCGGTCTCTCCAGGGGCATGGATCAATTCAAACGCAATACCGGCCACCGTGGCCTTAAGGCGGTCTTTGAAGGTCCTGGTGGGTGGTACATAGCCGAGGGTGGATTGATCGGTGATCCCCAGAAAAGGGCCGATCCCCGCATTCAAGACAGCTCTCTTATCCAGATAATTGCCGTACATCCTCATACTGCGGGCACCGATTATGGTCGAGGTCTCACTGCTAAAACGATTAGCCAGCGAATCGAGGGATTCATGGGCGAAGATCTCCGGGGCATCCTGTGCAAAAACAGTGGCCCCGTTTATATGATCGGTATGGAAATGGGTATAGATGATAGCTTTGACGGGCAACCGGGTTATTTTCCTGAAGGCTTCAAAAACGGCCCGACCCTCTTCATTGGTCTCCATGGTATCAACAATTATGACGCCGTCCCGGCCGACCAGCATAATGGAATTGGCCAGTCCGAAACCGACCGCCGAGTAAACACCGTCGGCGACCTGGTAGACCCGCCTTTCAAATTCCCGGGAATGCCCCACAAGTTTTTGTTCCGCTTTGATATCCAAGGAGAAATGATCGCCCTTGGAGGCATGACAACCCGCCATAAACAGGACGGCCGACAGCAGAGGGAATAAGGCCCTTTTGGGTTTCATTTGATTTGTTCTCCTGTATTAATTTGGATTTTTAAAGGCTATCATCTAATAATTTATCTCTGACATTCTATTTATGGGCGATAGGGGGGTCTTGTTTTTGGAGTTGTCCATCCGTAAGCCAAAATCTTTTTACCGAACCAAAACCTGAACCTTTCATTTCAAGAAGGCCTATACCAAAGCAGGAAACAGGCTTTGGTGTAGGCTCCGTCTCGAAACCAACTTTGCTTTTGGGCCGGGTTGGAACCTCATAATGTCCCTTTGGACAATTCCAAAAATAATACCCCCCTATACCCAAACTCCAAAGAAAGAGAGAAAAATTTCAAAACTCTTCGGTTAGGTTTTTTTTAATTTAAATCGGCCTGTTAATTTCCAATAATCAACTTAAGCGTATTCAACTTATCCAGTAATTGCCCCGCCTGTTCTACGACCGTCCCTTGGATCCACTCTCTTTCTTTCAGTCTGGGCGGAGGAAAAACCCTAACCACCTGAGTAGCAGATCCTTGTAAACCCACCCGGTCCGGATCCGCCTCCAGTTCTCTAACCCCGTAGACCTGGATCTTCTGGGTCTTGGCCCGCATCTTTCCTTTTAAAGAAGGAACCCGGGGTTCGTTAATTTCCTTAACCACGGTAAGCAAGGCCGGCAAAGGCAGTTCCAGTCGGTCATAGCCGTCGTCCATTAAACGCTGGACTCGCATCCGTCCCGCCTGAATCTCCTCGATCCGGCGTACCCAGGTTACATAAGGAAGGGACAACCGTTGGGCAATTCCAGGTCCGACTTGAGCCGTGTCTCCGTCCACAGCCTGCTTTCCGCACAGGATCAAATCAAAGGGCCCGATCTTTTCAATCCCCTTGGCCAGGGTATAAGAAGTCGCCCAGGTGTCGGCCCCGGCAAAGGCCCGATCGGAAAGCAGTATGGCCTCATCAGCCCCATAGGAGATGGCTTCCCGCAAAGAGGACTCGGCTTGAGGGGGCCCCATGGAACAGACCGAGACCTTCCCTCCGAAGCGATCCTTAAGGCGAAGCCCTTCTTCCAGGGCATACATATCGTATGGATTGATGATGCTTTCCACCCCTTCTCGAATCAAGGTATGGGTCTTTTCATCAAGCCTGATCTGTTTAGTATCCGGGACCTGTTTTATACAAACGATAATGTGCATGGTTCAATTTCGGATTGTGGATTTCGGATTTCGGATCTTGGATCTTGGAGTATTCCGTATTCTACACCCCGAAATCCGCCTTCCGAAATCCGAAATTAGGTGGTGCTTTTCTTCCGGCCTCCTTCTTTATTCAGTTCCTGGCCGATAATGTTCCTTTGAACCTGGTTGGTGCCCTCATAGATCTGGAGGATCTTGGCGTCACGCATCATTTTTTCAACCGGATAATCCCTCATGTACCCGGTTCCCCCAAAGACCTGGACCGCATCGGTGGTCACTTTCATAGCCACATCACTGGCAAAGACCTTGGCCATGGCCGCCACTTTGGAGAGCTCTTTGGCCCCGCTGTCCACAAAGCGGGCCACGGAATACACCAAGGCCCGGGCGGCCTCGGTGTTGGTGGCCATATCGGCCAGCAGGTGCTGGATGGCCTGAAAAGTGATGATCGGTTTTCCAAATTGGACCCTGGACCGGGCAAACTGAACGGCCTCGTCAAGGGCCCCCTGGGCCAAACCAACCGCTTGGGCCCCTACTCCCGGGCGGGACATATCAAAGGTCTTCATGACCACGATAAATCCCATTCCTTCCCTGGCAATTAACCGGTCTTTAGGGATACGACACTGGTTAAAGATGAGTTCGCCGGTTGCCGAGGCCCGGATACCCATCTTGCTTTCCTTTTTGCCGAAGCCAAAGCCCGGATCCCCTTTTTCGAGTATAAAAGCGCTGGCCCCGCGAGGGCCCTTAGTGCGATCAGTAATGGCAATCACCGAGTAGATATCAGCCTCTCCGGCATTGGTAATCCACTGTTTGGTCCCATTGAGGACATACTCATTGCCTTTTAACTCGGCCGTGGTCATGATCCCGCTGGCATCGCTGCCGGCCGTTGATTCGGTCAGGCCGAAGGCCGCCAATTTCCGCCCGCTGGCAATCTCGGGAAGGTATTTTTTCTTCTGTTCCTCACTGCCATAAAGAAGGATCGGATAGGCCCCTAAACCGCTGGCGGCGAAGCTGGTAGAGATCCCCAGACACCCCCGGCTCAATTCTTCTACGGCCAGACAGTTTTCAAACGCCCCCCCTCCGAACCCCCCATACTCCTGGGGAATATAGACCCCGAAAAGATCGGACAGGGCGATCACCTTCAATAAATCCCTGGGGAATTCTTCTTTTTCATCCAATTCAGCCCGGATCGGTTTGATCTTCTCCTCGGCTATCTGTCGGGCAATCTCTTTGATCATCTGCTGTTCTTCAGTAAGAAAATAATCCATGTCCAGCCCCTTCTCAAAATTTATATTTTTCCAACCGAAAGGCGTCTGACTCAGGCGGGTTTTGATTTCTGCAAGCAAGCCCAAGGAAAAAATTATTACTTTTAATTCAGCTTTACACTTTTTTACTTTCCCCAAGGACCACCCCCCCGGGGAATAAAAATTGAGCGCTATTTTTCTTAATCCAAACTACCCCTTGAAAGCAACGTTTAAGTTGTCATTTTCCTTTTAATGGTATCCCACAAACGGAGGGGTTTCATCTTGCGATAAAAGGCATCGTATTGTTGGAGTCCTTCCAGGACATGTTGGTTGATCCGGCTTTCAACCGCCTGTACGGCCACTCGGATGGCATTCATGATAGCCCTCGGGTTGGAGGCCCCATGGCTGATTACCACCACCCCATCGACCCCTAAAAGTGGAACCCCTCCATATTCAGCATAGTCCACCCTTTTAGAAAAAGCCTGAAAAGCCGATTTCATCAATAGAAACCCGATTCTTGATCCCAGTTTGGCTCGAATTTCTTCTTTTAACATTCCCCCCAGATTCTCGACCAGACCTTCACTTAATTTCAGGCAAATATTACCGACAAATCCGTCACAGACGACGATATCCACTTTGCCGCTGTAAATATCTCTCCCCTCCACATTGCCGACAAAATTCAAGGGAGTCTTCCGCAAGATTTCTGCCGTCTGACGAACCAGTTCATTGCCTTTGGTCTCTTCCTCCCCGATGCTTAAAATGCCCACTTTGGGGTTGGAGCGTTTCAAAATATATTTGGCCAGAGGCACCGCCATAACGGCAAATTGGACCAATTGATAAGGTGTACAATCTACATTGGCCCCGACATCAATCAACAGGGTCGGAGAATAATAGGAGGGAAGAATGGCCCCCAGAGCCGGCCGTTCAATACCGGGGAGTTTTCCCAGTATGACCACTCCCAGGGCCATGGTGGCCCCTGAATTCCCGGCACTCACTACACCCTGAACGTGCTTATTTTTGATCAGCTCCAAGGCAACCCGGATGGAGGCATCCTTTTTACGCCGAATGACATCAATAGGAGAGTCACCCATCTCAGCCACCTCTGTGCAGTGATGAACGGCCACCAAATCCGGATTGTACGTTAAAACAGCCAGTTCTCTGGCGATGCGATCCTGATTGCCTACCAGGGTCAAAGGTATTCCCAATTCCTTGGTAGCCAGAACCGCCCCTTTCACTACCGTAGCCGGGGCTTGGTCGCCCCCCATGGCATCAACCGCTATCCTAATAGGTTCCAAGGGTTCCCATCCGCAAAAAAATTAAAATTGTTTTTTAGGATTTCGTTTCCTCAAGGATTGTGACTTGGCGCCCCCGATAGGTCCCGCAGGAAGGACAGGCAAAATGGGGCAACTTGGGTTCATGACATTGAGGACAACGAGACACCGAGGGAGCGGTCAGGGCATCGTGGGCCCTTCGTTTTCCCTTACGGGATCTGGAATGCCTTCTCTTAGGTAAAGCCATGGTAATTTCCTCCAAAAAAGAAAAATAGTCTATTCGGTTAATACGAAAATAGAGCTCGAGGCTAAATGTTCGATCAGCCCTATTTTCATAATTCGTGCTGCCACGCCCCCAAAGGCGGGGCATGGCGGGTTAGGTTGTTTTGGGGGGCCCTGTCCCTCAGACCGTTACGTTTTTCAAGACCGAAAAAGGGCTGGTCCCTTCTTTAGATTTACAACTGCAGGGAGTGGTATTTTTGTTCTCCCCACAGATTGGGCAGAGGCCGAGGCAAGTTTCCCGGCACAAGGGCTGTATCGGAATGGTCAGGATCACCTCTTCTAAAATCCTTTCCGCCAGGTCCAGAACCCCCTCTTTAATCTGGCCGGTCTCCAAGTCTTCGATTTGAAAGGCCCCCTCTTGATCCGAAGATTTTATAGGGGCGGGAATCAAACGCCATTCCGACCCGACGGGTTCTTCCAACGTTTTCAGGTACGGTTCCAGACACCTACCGCAATCGAGCCGTATCTTTCCCCGGACCGTTCCTCGAAATAAAATTCCCTCTCCGGTTCGGATCAGCTCCCCTTGGACCTCCAAGGGTCCCGAAGGACCAAACCCCAGGGGCCTTTCCTGGGCGATTTCCTTCAACCAGGCAGGTTCTAAGAGAAAATCGATAAAAAGCCCCTGCTGGGGGATGCTATCTACTTTAATCCGTTTCATTTTTTCTGTATCCGGTAAGGGTTTCTTACCATTAACAAAATAAACTGTTGATTATAGTAAAAGGTTGCCTTTTGTCAAGCAAATTCGCCTCCGGCTGGTTTATAAACCAGCGATCTTTGTCTGAGTAAAAATTTTTACTTATTGAACATGGATAGCGAGCGCATTCCCCATAGCTTGCTGCGGGGTTAGCGAGCGAACTACAATAATAGACATTTTCCTTGCATGGAAGATTCCCCGCACCACGGCGTGGGAGCAATCCCCCGCACCACGGCGCGGGAGCAATCCCACGCATTTGGTGCGGGGAGCTTCAA
>JAZDOU010000043.1:0-11861 GCA_043798385.1 Pseudomonadota bacterium | reverse complement strand
CCAGTTCCCTGGCCAATTCCCGGTAGCCTGCTGGCTTTCCCAGAGACATACTAATGATCCGCCATAGTTAAAATTAATTCCCTGCCAATTTTCAAGGAACCTGATAAGGTTCTCAACCCCGCCACTATATTGGCTTCCCTGTGTGTTTTTGTTTCCTGCCATAATAGCAGCATTTACGGTTGTGGCTGTTGCAGTGCGAGAGCCAATGGACGAGTTACTATGTGCATCATCCCAGTTATTAGAAAGTACAGTAACAGCGTCCGCTAAGATGGCGGCCGGATTATTAACTGGATTACCAGTTGGGTTATTGGTAGTGTTATAATCACCTTTTACATAGACAGGATTTTTAGAGGCCACCGTAAGCCCTATAGAGGGCAGCGTTGCTCCATTAATCAACTTAACAGCACTATTAACAGATGAAGATTCTATATAAAGGATGTTAGCATCTTGCACGGTACCACCTACAACGGGCGGATTGTTCAGGGCGGTCATGGCATTTGTGCTCTGTTCCAGTTTACCTATATCAACGGTTGTCACAGTCATAGAATGACCTTCTCTCTGATCATATAGGGCGGTGCTGCCTGTACTGACCGGATTGACGTTTAAAGAGGCCGTTCCACCCGGATCTATGATCAGGTGGTTATTATGTGGGTCCCTGTAGGTGTCATCATAGTAGCGAAGCTCCACAGTGTTATTATTTTTGTCCTTTCCCACTCCATCGACGATCTTCAGTCCAGCCCTATTGTACATGCTGTCCGCTGCCGTATCACCAATTATATCTATGGGATTGCTACTACCGGAGGCTGTAGGTAAATTTAAAGCACTAATGCCATTAACTCCACTCTTGACAGAGCCTAACCACGTTGTCTGAGAATCACCTCGCCAAGTTAAACTGCTGGAGTCATTTGTTGTAGTCAGATTATGGTAAACACCATTAGCATCTTGAATTCTGACGGGACCTGGTGAAGTTCCATCGTCTTTGCGTCTATTATAAATAGAACCAGCAGTAGTGACTGGTACATTTATGGAAAATGTCGCACTACTGGCTAAGTATATATTTTGATTGGAATGAATTCTACCCAGACCAGAATAGCCGCTAAAAGTCATGTTTTGCCCCGGGATTAATTCCAGATCAGAGTTATAAAATACCCCAAATTGAAATATAGGTACAAGTTCATCCCTAACGGTAACATTGATTTGGGAATAAGCATATGTTCCAGTTTTGTGTGCTTTTGATGTGATTTGATAAGTTGTGATATACGCGGTGAGACCATTATAAGGTCCGCTTTTGATCTGTGCCGTTAGAGTGCCTATCGTCTGAACGCTAAATGCAGTAAAGGTATAACCGCTGATTGTAGGAGCGGTATTGGGAATAGTTGAATTTAGGGTCTGAAGGGCATCTCGTAGCTTGTTGAATGCAAATTCAGCCCCTGCCTCAGCAGCATAAAAGGCCTGTGTGCGTGACTTGTAAAAAGAAGCCGCATTCATTTCAGATGTCGCAACGTGTATAGCTACGGCACTCATCGTTGCCATAATGGCCATCAACAAGAGAACCACAATTAGAGCTAGACCTTTGTCATTTTGGTGTAGAACCATCTTTTTTTGCGTGTTCATAGGCATTGGCTCCACGGTTAATAATAAAGATTTCTTGGGTTTACCTTTGTTGTTAATGTAAACGTTTTATATGTCCGGGTTGCTGGATCAAGGTTAGAAGTTGTTGATGTTATTGTGATTGCAATCTCTCTAATATTTTCCAAGTTGTTGACTGAACTCATTGGGTTGCCACTTATGTCATAATAGGTAAAATTAAGTGACGTTATATTCTGCGCGACAGGGTTTCCTGTCCGTAGAAGGGGGACACCGGGACCAGCAACAGGAAGGATTGTTGGATTTCCTTGCAAGTTATATTGAATTTGCACTGTTGGAACGCTGGCGGTAAATATGATCGAGTTTGGAGAAGCTGAGACAATGCCTCTACAAGGGGTTGCACTTGGGGAAGTACCTGTACATTTGGCAACACCAGTACCAGCGAGTATGTCTGCCAGAATTCCAGTTCCCGCCATCCTAATATCTTGTGCCATTACATATAAGCCTGCCCTTGCGTTTTGCTGCATATCGTTGATACGTCCCTGACCTGTTTGCATTTTATTCTGCAAAATAAATATATCATACATTGTTAGGAGGACAAACAATCCAATCCCCATGGCAATTATTAATTCGGGTAAGGAAAATCCATTTTTTCTCCATTCCAAGCTTCTTATGCCCGACTTTAATATCTTTGATGTGGTTGGAGATTTTTTTTTGATGAAATGGTTATTCAAGACCCGATTGTCCATTCTTGACGCTATTTTACTACACTTGTATTGAGTATAACATTGTGAGGGGTGCCCCTCCACGTCCAGGTCACTGTAATTGTAATTGCCCTGATGTTTACATTAGTTGAGTCATTTTGGTCCGGTCCTATAGACCACGATCGAGTGTAAAATGCCCCGGCTTGCGAATACTGCACAGTAGAATCTGTTGTTGCATAATCTGTGCAGGTACTATTACCAGCAGAACACGTACAAGTACATGAAGGGCAGGTACTATAGGCAGGACAGGCTGATAGATTTGAATAAGCTAAGTTTTTTATATCTTCTAACTTATCCTGGGCCAATGTCGTTGCTGTTGTTATCTCCTTACTAAATGTATTGTTATTAATCACCATTATGGTTGTGGCAGTAATTGCTAATAGAGCGACGACCAAAAGAAAAATTGCAATCGTTATTTCTATCAGAGTAAAACCATGATTAAATAGAAATTTTGATTTCATAATCATATATGTTGGATTGTCCTCGCGGATGAAATTGCCAAGCACCAATATTTCTAGACACTATTCTTCCCCGAAGGTTTATTGTCCCCTCACCATCTCCATTGTCGCTGAAAGCGGAATAAGATTTATTTATAGTATTAAAGGTTAGAACCCTAGTGGCATTTGGGGAAATAGCGGTCAAACTGGCAATTTGTATGGTTGAGGCCAATTCATTAATCGCACTCTTAATCCGAAAAGATCTCATCCGGTTGACGACATTGGGAACAGCAATAGAACTAATGATCCCGATCAAGGCAAAAATAGTCAGGAGTTCAACGAGGGTAAACCCCTTGGAGTCAAAAATTGGTTGGGATTCCAATTTCGAATCAGGGGAAAACAAAAATTTAAGAGAGTATCTGGAAATGGTCGACTTTTGTTTTTAGGGTGTCTGTTCCATACCTGGCGGATCAGCCACCCTTTCAACAGTGTCGAGGGAGGGTCTGGATCTTTGCGTCCCAGTCTTTCGTCTGGTTTGCCTTTATCAGTTTGTTTATGTTAACAAAAATACTATTTTAAGTCAAGTAAAATTCGGACCGGATTGATTTCAGGCCGGTAAAATTTAATTGACAGGGATAACATTTTAGTTAAGAATAGGGACTATTCCCATCGGAGGAACCTTACAGGGTGTAAGAGAAAAGAGTAAAAACATTCCAATTAATAGGGAGGTAAAAAATGATAAAAATCCTGGTAGCCGATGATCACCCGGTCGTTCGCCTGGGTCTTAAACATCTCCTTTCGGAGATTAAGGATATGACTGTTGCCGATGAAGCCACAACCGGTCGGGAGGTCCTTAAAAAAGTGGCCAAGAATGATTATGATGTTATTTTATTGGACATCTCGATGCCGGGGAGAAACGGATTAGATATCCTCCACGAACTGAGAACTAAAAAACCAAAGATCCCGGTTCTGGTCTTGAGTATTTATCCGGAAGACCAATATGCCATCCGGGTTTTAAAGATAGGCGCGGCGGGATACCTGACCAAGGAAAGCGCCCCGGAAGAATTGATCGCGGCCATCCGCAAGGTTGCCCAGGGAAGAAAGTATATCAGCCCCACCTTGGCTGAAAAATTAGCCGCCGAGCTGGCCTTTGATTCTGAAAAACCGGCCCACGAAACCCTTTCCGATCGGGAATATCAGGTCCTTTGCTTGCTTTCTTCCGGGAAAAGGCTTAAAGATGTGGCCGACGAATTGGATTTGAGTATTAAGACCATCAGTACCTATCGAACCCGGATACTCGACAAAATGAATATCAAAAATAATGCCGAGATGATTCGCTACGCCTTAGAAAAGAAACTGGTGATCTAACAAGCGAACAGCCATCAGCAACCAGCAGTCAGCCGAGGATATTTTTTTAAAGATTTTTATGAGGGAAAAAAAGAGGCCGGCCGATGGAATTTCTATTTGACAAACATAAGTCATAAAGCATAATATGCAATTATGAGAATGACCATATCTTTGCCAGATCGATTAGCCAAAAGGTTTCAGGCGGCTGTGCCTCCCCGGCAGCGGTCTCGGGTGCTGGCGGAATTACTTACACAGGAATTGAAAAAGAAGGAAAAGGCCTTAGAAGAGGCCTGCCTGTCTGCCAATAGGGATAAGCTGTTAGAGAGAGAGATCTATGAATGGCAGGCGTTTGAAGACGGGTTTGTCGAATGACCCCAGCGGAAATTAGAAGGGGAGAAATATGGTGGGTCAGCCTTGATCCAACACAAGGGCCCGAGATCAAGAAAACCAGACCCTGTCTGATTCTATCCGCCAATATACTTAATCGGTTCCGAAAGACTGCCGTGGTCATTCCACTGTCAACGGTTGCCAAATCCCATCCTCCTATTACCGTGCCCATTACCTGCCAAGGACAACCTGCTGTGGCCATCATCGATCAAATTCGTGCCGTAGGCAAACACCGGTTGAAGTCAAAGATTGAACCCGTTTCCAATCAGGACATGGCTACGGTTGCCAAGGCGCTTTCGGAGATATTGGAGTTATAAAGAGGATGTTTTTAAGCCCGACCTGACTTGTCCAGGACACTTCGGACCTTGCTTTCCATTCGCGGCTCCGACCCCTTTCGATAATCAAATTTGACCTGGAGGCTGATGCGGCTGGAATCTTTTTCCAGGTCCCGAAAGCAGCGGGTCAGCAAAGTCAATAGATCCTCCCATTCCCCTTCAACCACCGTCCCCATGGGATTCAGCCGGTAATCCAGTCCGCTTTGATCGATGATGGTCAGAATCCTGGCCACATAGTCGCTGAAGCTGGTTCCCTTATCCAAGGGAATCATGGAAAATTCCATTAGGGTCATAAAAAAGCTCCTTAGATCTAATTTTTTTTGGGACCTCTAAATAAATCGGCCATGGTTCCCAGTTTGCCGGTCTCTTTTGCCTGACTCCGGTAGGTATTAAAATCAGACCGATCCTGGTTCTCCAGGATTGATTTTTGAGACAGGGAGATCCTGCCCTGGTCATCAATCTTGATGATCTCTACCTGAATTTCGTCCCCTTCTTTTATTCCCTTCCTGGAGTGACCCGCTTCAGAAGAGGCCACTTGGCTGATATGGAGAAGGCCTCTTTGGTGTGACCCCAATTCCGGGAGATCCACAAAAAACCCATAAGGTTTTATGGAGCGGACAATTCCCTTGACCGTCAACCCGACTCCAGGGAGTTGGGGGCCTAAGCCCTCTTTGGAAGAAAGGTCGGGGCCCTGAGCAGGGTCGGCCAAGGGATTTTCAGTATCCTGACTTGAGGACAATCCGGTTGAATCGGTTGTGGTCCGTCGGCGAATGACGTTGCCGGTCCGGAAGGTTTTTTGAATCAGTGGATCAGGTTCTGGATCCAATAACGCCGGGACATCCTTGATGGAAAGAGAAATCCGGCGTTGCTCGGTATTGATTTCCAGGATCTTGACCTCCAGCTCTTGTCCTTCCTGGAGTTTTTCTTTGGGATGGTGAATGTGCTTGTGGGAGATTTCCGAGATGTGGACCAACCCTTCTACGCCCGGAGCGACCTCCACAAAGGCCCCATAAGCCGTCAGGTTCCGAACCCTCCCCTGGACCGTATCGCCCTCGTAAAACTCCAGGCCTGTCTCCCAGGGATCAGGTTCCAGGGCCTTGAGGGACAGGCTGATCCGCTCATTTCCCTTTTCATCTAATTCCAGACTTAAGACCTGAACGACCACTTCCTGATCCAGGGACAGCAGGTCGGCCGGGTCCTTGACCTGGCAGCGCGAGATTTCCGAGACATGGATCAGTCCTTCTAATCCCCCCAGATCTACAAAGGCCCCGAAGGGCGTCAAACGGGTCACCCGCCCCGGAAACTTTCCCCCCACGGTGAGCCCTTCCCGCGTCTTGGCGGCCTGGGTCTGCCGTTCAGCCTGCAAGACCGCTTTCCGGGAGACCACGATATTTCTACCCTCTTCTTCATACTGGATGACCTGGAATTTTTGAATGGTTCCAATAAACAACTCCGGATGGTCGCAATAGGTCAGGTCTATCTGAGAAAAAGGACAGAAGACGACGGTCCCTGAAATGGTGACCTCCAGGCCGCCCTTATTGGTACCGGTAATAGTCCCCTCGATCGTTATCCCGGATTCAAAGGCCGTCCGAAGCAACTCATTACCAGACCCCCCGGCGGTTTTACGCAGACAACTCCCCAGGTGGGCCCCTGACGGCCCATAACCTATAAAGGTAAGCTCCACCTCGCTCCCCGGCTGGATGGTCAGCTCCCCTTGGTCATTCAGAAATTCTTCCCGTTCCGACCAGCCTTCGGACTTGGCGCCATAGTCGATAAAAACAGTATCGCCCGTTATCAAGACCACTTTTCCTCGAATTGTTTCTCCCGGGGAAAGAGGCCGGTCTCCTGGTAACCGGGAACTGGCCTCAAAAAGTTCTCCAAAATCCATATCGGTATCATCTTGAACCATTATCTTTTCTCCTTCATTACTTTCCATTTTGCAACTCTTCGGCCTCATTTCAAGCCGACTTCCGTCTTCCAGGGCACCACCCAGTCCAACTTCATTACCCCATTGATCGAAAATCTTGGCCCCTTTTTCAATCTCCTTCATTAGATCGGCCTGGATTATGGCCTGTTGGACCGTCATCCCGTTAATAAGATCGATCGGTCTGCCATTGAGCCAAACACGCATGGATTACTCGATTTTTTGAATTCGGCCTTCGACCAAGGCCGAAACCTGTTTTTTTTCTTTGATAAAACCGATGACCAAATCACGAAGCTCTTTGCCGGAGTCAAAAAGAATAACCCGGGGATTTTGGGTTGGGCTGCCCTTCTCATTTTGTAAAATCTTTTTAAAAATGGCATAGCCATCACCTCCCGCCACCAGGAAGTCATTGGTGGCCAGGGTATACCAGGTTTCCGGATCCAGGGGTTTCTCTTGGACCCAGACAGAGGTGATCCGTTGCCCGGAGGGGGCGGTGGATTTGTAAGTCAGACGTAACCCGGAGATTTGAGGGTACTGACCTCCGGTCCCGCTCAAGTCCGAGAGCCCATGTTCAAGGATCTCTTTGAGTTCCCGGCCGGTGACCCGAAGGACAACCAGATGATTGGAGAAGGGCAGGACCGAGAATAGATCCTTCATGCGGATAGGTCCTTTCAAGATATCAGCCCGCAGGCCTCCGGCATTCATCAGGGCGGCATCGGCCTGGACGTCCTGCCGCAAGACATCGGCCACCAGGTTACCCAGGTTGGTTTCCCGGCCTCGGGACCCTTTCCCCTGCAGGCCGACCTGGGCCTCCCCGATCACTTCCTCAAGCAGGGCAGCCGTTTGGTTTTTATAGCGGTCTACGATTTCGGCGATTATGGGATCAGGCTTTTGCCTGTCCGGGCCGATGGGAATGAGTTTCCCTTGATAGGCCATCACTTTTCGATCCTGAATGGTCAGATCCAGGACCCCCAGGACCTTGGCGTGCTCCCAAGCCTGGACAATAATCGTCTCATTAACCTTGATGGGGGTTTCTACCCGGGTATGGGTGTGTCCTCCCACAATGACCTGGATCCCCTTGACCGTTTCGGCCAATCGGTGATCAGCCGGTAATCCCAGATGTGAAAGGACCAGGACCAGATCAGGCCGCCGGCCTAATTCCCGGAGGGCTTTCGAAGCCGATTCCTGGGCCGAAATAAAGGATAGCCCTTCGACATTCCTGGGGTGGGTAGCCGTAGGGGTGTCTTCGGTCACCAGGCCGATTATGGCGATCTTGATCCCGGAAATCTCTTTGATCAGATAGGGTCGGATGCCGGGAAGTCCCTGGACATTGGCACTCAGGATAGGGAATTGGGCTTCTTCGATCCGCCTGTTCAAGATCTTCTGCCCATAATCAAATTCGTGATTGCCCAAGACCATGGCGGAAAAACCCATGGCATTCATGACCTCGATAGTTGATTTCCCCTCAAAAAGATTGGCCCAGGGGTTACCCTGAATCATATCCCCGGCAGCCAGCAGGAGGGTAGGGCGTTCCGGCCGAAGACGATTCACTTCTCCGGCCAGGAAGGCCATGCCCCCAATCTTGATAGGACTCCCCAGGGGCTGGTGGGGTTCGGCATAGCCATGGAAATCGTTTAGATAGAGGATGCGGAGTTGAACCGCTTCCCCGGCCCCGGAGGGTGACAGGCCAAGTAGGAAGACGACTAAGAAGACCTGCAGGGCCAGGACACTTTTTTTCATCAGATCAGTTCCTTTCGGATAAACAGGGCATCTAAGGCCTTGACCCCCTCTTTGCCGGGAAGGACCATCAGGGGGTTGATATCAATCTCTTCAAATTCCCGGCCCAGTTCGTCAATCAATTCTGAAAACTTAACCGTGGCGGCAATCAGGGCCGTCCTGTCGGCCGACGGTCTTCCCCGGACGCCGTCCAGTATAACCGATCCTTGCAGGGAACGCCATAACTGTTCGGCCTGAAAGGCGGTTATCGGCGGCTTGGCAAAGGCCACATCCTTCAAGACTTCAACCAGGACCCCGCCTAAACCAAGAACCAGGAGGGGACCGAAATGGAGATCGTTGACCATTCCCAAAAGGACTTCAACTCCCCTGGGGACCATCTCCTGAATAAGCAGGCCGGCCGGGTCTTCCGGATCCTTCAGCCCTGGAAACCGTTCCTCCAATTGACTTATGGCCCGGTCCAACTCGGCCTCATTTTGAATGGCCAGGATCACCCCGCCTTGGTCGGTCTTGTGTAAAATATCCGCTGAAAGGATCTTGGCGGCTATTGGAAAGCCAATCTCATTGGCGATAGAATGGGCGGCCAATCGTGTTTTGGCCCGGCCCTCCCGGGTTACCGGGATCCCAAACCCGGCCAGGATCTGTTTGCCTTGATGTTCATCCGGTGACTCGTTTCCGGGAATAGAAAACGGTTTTTCCCTTTCCTTCCTGGATGGAGGACTGAAATAGCCTTCCTGGGCATTTCTGACAAACCGTCCATATTCAATCAGCCCGCTCATAGAACCTACGGCCCGCTCCGGATTCCCAAAGACCGGCTGTCTGAATCGCCGGGTCATCTTGACGGCTGTCCCGGGAAGGAAGGTAACCAGGAGGATCGGTTTTTGGGTTTCCTTCATGATGCGCTTGGTTTCTTTAACAAAAGGGGCGTCTTTCCAGAGGTGAAATTCCCTCCAGCGAAACCCTTTCTTTTGATTCTGAGTCTCTCTCTGGGAAGGCCCTTTAACAGCCGGGTGGGGAGATGATTTAAAGATCTTAAAGGGGAAAAAAAACAGGGCCTTTATTTTATGCTTCAGGAGTAACCCCTTCCACTTGGAAAGTTGACCGAGATATTTTCGCATCCCGGCCAGCATGCCCAGGGCAACCACAGCATCAATCTCGTCACTGGCAGACAGGGTCCTCAAGACTTCGATATGGGAACGCCGGTTGGTTGTCCCGGCTAAATCCAGGGGGTTTTGATGGGACCAAAAGGGAGGCAGTAAACGATTTAAACGTTCCAATAACCGGGGAGACAAGGTCGGCAACGTCAACCCTTTCAGGGCAGCGGCATCAGTCGTAGCAACGCCCCAGCCCCCTCCTAAGGTGACCACCCCCAGCCGGTCTCCGGCCGGAGGTTTGAGCAGACTGAAGGTCTTGATCAAATCAATCAACTCTTCTGTGGACTGGGCTTCAATAATCCCCACCTGCTTGAACAAATCGGAAATCATCTTGGGGGATTGGGCTACCGCCCCGGAATGTGAGCGGGCCGCCTGAGAGCCCATGGGGGTTTTCCCGGCCTTTAAGGCCAGAATGGGCTTATGGGGGGTAACGGATTGGGCCGCTTGCAGGAATCGTTCTCCGTTGCGGATCCCTTCCAGATAAAGGACAATCAGGCGGGAGTGCTCGTCGTGACCGAAATACGAAAGATAATCCTCCACGCCTAAGACCCCTTCGTTGCCGGAGCCGACAAACCGGGAAATACCGACCCCTTCCTTCATCCCCAATTCCATGATCTGGAGGCCGATATTCCCTGATTGCGAAATCACATCTACCGGACCGGCCTTGACCCCCAGGGGCATGAAGAGGATCTCTAAACCTGCCGGGGTACTGACCATACCCATAGTATTGGGCCCGAC
Source organism: Pseudomonadota bacterium (assembly GCA_043798385.1). Taxonomy (GTDB): domain Bacteria; phylum Desulfobacterota; class RBG-13-43-22; order RBG-13-43-22; family RBG-13-43-22; genus RBG-13-43-22. The sequence continues at coordinate 1,454 of JAZDOU010000043.1, read as the reverse complement.
CATTCGCACCCCGCCGGCCTGGGCGGCCCGGACCAATTGTTCTTCCAGGCGGGCCCCTTCGGCTCCGACTTCTTTAAAATTTGAAGCCACCACCAGGGCGTTGGGGATCCCGAGACGGCCGCACTCTTCGATCAAGGCAATAGTCTGAAGGGCCGGGACAGCCAGGACGGCCAGATCCACTTTCCTGGGAAGAGAATTCAGATCCGGAAAGGACCGCCGTCCCAGGATCAATCTTTCTTTAGGATTGACCATAAAAACCGGCCCCGGAAAAGGGGAAACCAGGAGGGTGGCCGACAAATTAAAACCCCACTTCCCGAAGCGGTTAGAGGCGCCTACCATGGCGATGGATTCAGGGAAAAAAAGACTTTGCAGGCTGGCGTTTTGAGGTGTCATCTTTTTTGATTCACCCCGCCACCGGTCATAGGGACGAACAGGACCGGGATAATGTCCGAGATCTGGAGTCGGCCGGATTTTTTGATTATTTTTTTTAATTCCTGGTTGGGATAGGTTCCTACCGGCAGGATCATTCGCCCTCCCTCTTTTAACTGTTTGATCAGGGGGCCGGGGATATGATCCGGGGCGGCGGTAACCACAATGGCATCGAAGGGGGCGACTTCCGGCCAGCCCTGATAGCCGTCTCCGGCCCTGACCTTAATGTTTTTATAGCCCAGTCCTTGCAGGCGCTCTTTGGCCGACCGGGCCAGGGATTCGATGATTTCGATGCTGTAAACCTCCCGGGCCGTTTCACTCAAAACCGCGGCTTGATAGCCTGACCCGGTCCCGATTTCCAAGACCTTCTCGTCCCCCTTCAGTTGCAGGAGTTCGGTCATCAGGGCCACGATATAGGGCTGGGAAATCGTCTGGCCCTCCCCGATAGGCAGGGGATGATCCCCGTAGGCCCGGTCTCGAAGATAGGCCGGGACAAAACGATGACGTTCCACTTTAAGCATGGCCTTCAAGACCCTGGAATCATTAATCCCCCTGGCCTGGATCTGGGTTGTAACCATCTGTTCCCGTCTGGCCTGGAATCTCCTGCCTGGGTCGGCATCCAGGCCTTCCTGGGCCAGAGTATAGTCTATCATAAACAAGGAGGTGATCATAAAACCCCAGAAAAAAGCAGTCCTTTTCCGCATTGAATTCTCCGACGCCCCATCAGGCTCAAAGGCAGCAGCCTATGGACTAAATTTGACGGCTTCGTAAAAAGTCCACCTGTCCCGCGTATCGCGGGATTGCGCTGCATCCTTCCCCGCTTTTCAGCGGGGCGGGCTTATTGCGGCGTACCAGTAAGTACGCCTCACTCCTCAGGATTTGCGCGCCTCGCATCTGGAGCTTTTTACAAACCCATCCCTTTATTGAGTTTTTACGGACTTGTCAATCTTGACTTATATCAAAAAATGGTATAAGATAATTTATGGCTTGGGAAGTACGAATAAGAAAGACGGAAATAAAACGGA
>JAZDOU010000036.1:0-41081 GCA_043798385.1 Pseudomonadota bacterium | reverse complement strand
GCCCCAGGTAGGGTCAAGGGGAAAAACCAGGGGAAAGCCGTTTCAAGCACCTTATTAACCGGCTCATATTAATAATTACTTGATCCCGGCAGGTGAGGCTGGGTTTTCTGGAGTCATTGGCGAAAGGGCGCTGTCTTTTTGTTCGCCAAAAAAACGTCGCTCACACCCACCCCTACGGGGCGGTACCCGGTTTCGGACTTATAAACGGGGGAAATCCCGCCGCAGGCGGGACTCGTCCGCTGATTTTTAGCGGGCGAGAATGCGGAGGGGGCAAAGCATCCCCCGTAGATAAGTCCGAAGAAAAGACCAGCCCGAAAGCCACAGACGGAAGAAAACCCGGCCTCACCTGCTCAATACTACAACGAGACGGTTATTATCAACTTATCGTTGCGGCTCGATAATCACCTTGATGGATTCCTGGGCCCCGGCCACCAACTGGAATCCTTTGACGGTATCGGACAGCCCAAAACGATGGGTGATCATCCTTTGAACATTCAATACCCCGGCCTGAATCAATTGCAGGGCTCGCCAGTGATCGGCCGGACTGCCGGCATAAGAGGTAGTCAGGGTGATATCGTTTCTGAAAAACAGGTCGTTTATGGAAAGAGGAATCGTTACCCCTTGATCCGTGGGGGCGAAGAACAAAACAGTTCCTCCCCGTTCAACCAGGGCCAAGGCCTGGAGTTGGGCCTCCCGGGCACCGGTGCAGATGATGACCTGGTCGGCCAGCCGTCCCTGATTGACCTGACGAACGGCCTCGGGCGTTAAATCCCGGGCTTTTATGGCCGTATCCGCCCCCAATTCATCGGCCGCCTTTATTCTGAAAGGACTGACATCCGTAGCGATGATTTTCCCCGCCCCCAGGCCCCTGGCCAACTGAATATGAAGAAGGCCGGAGATGCCGCTACCTAAAACCAAAACGGTCTGGCCGGGTGAAATCCCGGCGATACGCTGAGTCCTTAAGACGCAAGCCAAAGGTTCGATAAAGGTGGCCGCTTCATAAGACATTTCAGCGGGTAAAAGATAAATCCCCCGGTCGACATTAATGGCAGGCAAACGGACGAATTCGGCAAATCCGCCGGGATAAAAATTGGTCGAACGCAGGGTATCGCAAACCGTCTGATGGCCGCTCAGACAATAATGACAAGTATTGCAGGGCACATGATGGGAGGCGGCCACTCGGTCCCCAAGCTTATATTTTTTAACTTGATCGCCGGCTTCAACGATTTGCCCGGCGATCTCATGGCCCAGCACCAAAGGGGCCTTGTGGATCCGATACCATTCCATGACATCACTGCCGCAGATCCCGCTGGCCTCGATTTGGATCAAAACCTCATCAGGACCAATAGCCGGTTTGGGCATCTCTTCGAGGCGGATATCTTTATTAGTATAATACCTGGCTACACGCATAATCCTTGTCCTTATTACCTTCTTATTTTTTGCCCGATTATAGGCTTTTTCCTTTCCCGGAGCAAGAGAAACCCATGGTTCTGTTCCTAAAAAAGCGCCCCTCCTTTCTCCTTGACCCGGCCTTTTTCTTGTCCTATACTCTTTCCCATAAAAATCAAATTTTACAAGTAAAAAAATATTTTTCCCCTGCAAATTATTAAGGGCCGAAAGGAAATAAAGGCTTATGCCTGAGCGCTTGGAAATTATGTTGAAGCCCGAGCTCCGGGACCCAGAGGGGGAGACCCTCAAGAAAAAGGCCCTGGAATATCTTGGCCTAAAAATGGAAAGGGTTCGGACCATTCAGGTCCTGACCTTTGATACCTCTTTGACCCAAGAGCAGCTCGCAGCCATCCGGACTGAGATTTTTACCAATCCGGTGACCCAGAACTCCTCATTCCAGCCTCTGGCCCAGGATTTTGATTGGCTCATCTGGGTGGGTCTGCTCCCCGGGGTCAAGGACAATGCCGGCAGCACGGCTATCGAGGCCATCGAGGCCTTTTTGGAAATAAAGCTTCCGTCTGAAGAAGGGATCTATACCTCCCGGCAATATCTCATCAAGGCCCCGCGGATAAAAAAAGAGGCCGTTAAGCAAATAGCCCGGGAACTCCTGGCCAATGATCTGATTCAACAATGGAAGGTATTCGCCAAGTCCGATTGGGACCCTAAGCAGGGAATCGGCCGGCCCGTCCCCAAGGTGGCCTTACATCATCAACCGACAGTATCCATCATCCCCATTGATTCTCTAGAAGAATTCTCCCGGATCAACCGAGAGCGATCCTGGGCCTTGCCATTAGGAGACATGCCGGTCATCCAAGCCTATTTCCAAAGACCCGAGGTTCTTGATGCCCGGAATCAGGTGGGATTGGCCCAGCCTACGGATGTGGAATTGGAATATATCTCCCAGGCCCGCAGTGACCACTGCAATCATAATACCTTCAGGGGGTTGTTCCATTATGTCGATCTCTCAACAGGCCAACGGCAAGAGATCGATAATCTCTTTAAGACCTGTATCGAGGCCCCTACCCTGAAGATCCAGAAAGAGAAGGACTGGGTCATTTCGGTCCTTTGGGACAATGCCGGGGTGGCCCGGTTTGATGAAAATCATTATTATTGCATTACCGCTGAGACCCATAACAGCCCTTCCAACATGGAACCTTACGGCGGGGCCATAACCGGAATCGTCGGGGTCTATCGGGATCCCATGGGCACCGGCAAAGGGTCCAGACTTTGGATGGGCAGTTACGGATATTGTGTCGGGCCCCGGGACTATGCCGGCCCTCTCAAGCCCAAACTCCATCCCCGGAGGCTCTTGGACGGGATCATCGAAGGGGTGCGGGACGGAGGGAACAAAAGTGGCATCCCTACACCCTTCGGCCAGGTCTTTTTTCACCCCAACTATATCGGGAAATGTCTGGTCTTTGTGGCCGCCCTGGGATTCATGCCGGCCAGGATTAAGGAAGAACCGATAGAAATTAAACGGACCGAACCGGGAGATCTGATCGTCATGTGCGGCGGCCGGGTAGGTAAGGACGGGATCCACGGGGTTACCGCCTCTTCCGAAGTCTACAGTGCCAATACCCCGGCCGGCCATGTCCAGATCGGCGACCCCTATACCCAAAAAAAGATGCATGACTTTCTGCTGGAAGCCCGGGATGAGGGAATTGTTTCCTATATAACTGATAACGGCGGCGGCGGACTTTCGTCCTCAATCGGAGAATCGGCCCGCTTCAGCAACGGCTGTGAGGTTCACCTGGATAGGGTGCCCTTGAAATATGAGGGGCTGGATCAATGGGAAATCTGGGTCTCCGAATCCCAGGAACGAATGACCGTGGGGTTAAAGCCTGAACATTGGGATCGTTTTCAGGCCCTGACCCGTAAACACAATGTGGAATGCGCCGGCATCGGGCACTATACGGATTCAGGCAAGGTTCATCTGCTTTATGAGGGGAAAACCTGTGCCTATGTAGATCTGGATTTTTTACAATCCGATTTCCCAAAATGGACCTTTGAGGCTAAATGGCGGGAGCCTGCGGCCAGGGGGCTGTTCGAGCCGGTGATCAAAGAGCCGGAAGATTATCCGGGGCTTCTGAAAAACATGTTATCCAGACCGAACATCGCCTCCAAAAACTGGATTGTCCGTCAATACGATCATGAGGTCCAGGGTGGAAATGTCCTTAAACCCCTGGTTGGAAAATTCCGGGATATCCCCGCAGATGCCGTGGTGATCCGCCCCCATCTGCCTTCTTTGAAGGGCATTGCCTTCACCCAGTCCATCCTGCCCACCTATGGACAGATCGACACCTACGCCATGGTGGCCGCCACCATCGATGAAACGGTCCGGAGGCTATTGGTGGTGGGAAGCCTCCTGGAGCAGATCGGCGGAGTGGATAATTTCTGCTGGCCCAGCGTTCAATATGATCCGCAGGAAAACCCGGATGGAAAATACAAGGCCGCTCAATTGGTGCGGGCCAACTGGGCCTTGAGGGATATCTGCCTTGAGTTCGGCATCCCCCTGCTCTCGGGAAAAGACAGCATGTACGTGGACGGCTATATCAACGGCCCCTTTGGAGAGGCCCACCGGATTTCCGGGCTGCCGACCTTTCAATTTACGGCCACCAGCATCGTTGCCGATGTCCGAAGATGTCTCTCTCTGGATGTAAAAGTTCCCGGGGACCTGATCTATGTCCTGGGTGAGACCAGGGATGAATTAGGGGGATCGGAATATTATGATCTATTAGGGCAGGTCGGACTCAATGTGCCCCGTTCGACCGGGGCGGCTGAATTGAAATCCTACCGGGCCATACAACAGGCCATTCAGGAGGGTTTGGTGGCCTCGGCCCACGGGGTCTATCGAGGAGGGCTGGGAATCCATCTGGCCCTCATGTCCCTGGCCGGAGATTTGGGTGTTGAGGTGAATCTGGCCAAGGTCCCGGGCTCCTCTACCCTTAGGCCGGACAAGACTCTTTTTTCCGAAACCTGTGGAAGGATGATCCTGTGCGTGGACCCCAAAGAGAAAAAGTCTTTTGAAAAAACCCTGGCCGGATGTCCGATGAACTGCATAGGCCGGGTAAGGAAAGATCAAACCTTGATCATTAAAGATGGAAGAGAGACCTTGATAAAGACACGCCTGAAACCCTTGAGAGAGGCCTTTCACCAAACCTTTGGAGGCCTGATATGATGGAAACGCCCCGCGCCCTGGTATTGACCGGATATGGTCTCAATTGTGACTTAGAAACCCAATATGCCTTGACCCTGGCCGGGTTTGAGGCCGAACGGGTCCATATCAGTGAATTGATAAACTCGGAAACGAGCCGGCCTCAACAAAAACTATCCACCTATCACTTCCTGGTCTTTGACGGCGGTTTTAGCTGGGGGGATGATCACGGGGCCGGGGTCCTTTTGGCCACCCGATTGAAATACAAACTAAAAGCCGATCTGGAAGAATTTATTGCCCAAGGCAAGCTGATCATCGGGATCTGCAACGGGTTCCAGGCCATGGTCAACTTGGGTCTATTGCCCGGTTTTCAAGGGCAATATGATCGACGGGAGGTGGCCCTGCTGGCCAATGACTGTGGAAATTTCAGAAACGACTGGGTGAAGATGCGGGCCAATCCAGAGTCCCCTTGCATTTTTACCCGGGGGATCGAGTTCCTGGAATTGCCTGTTCGACACGGAGAAGGAAAATTCTATGCCCCCGAAGGGGTCTTGAACCAACTGCAGGAAAATAATCAGGCCGCCCTAACTTATACCCTGCCTTCAGGGGAAACGGCCCAGGGCCGGTTTCCGGATAATCCCAACGGATCGTTATTGGATATCGCCGGTATCTGCGATCCCACCGGCCGAATCTTCGGACTCATGCCCCATCCCGAGGCCTATCACCACTTCACCCAGCATCCCAACTGGACCTTAACGAATGAACTGAGAAAGCGGGCAGGAAAGGAGTTGGAAAGTGAGGAAGGGGCGGGACTAAAAATTTTCAAGAATGCTTATGAGTACCTTAAAACGACTGCTTGAGAATTATACGTTTTTAAGCAAATGATTATCCTAATCCATTTAGATAGTTTGAATTTGGCATCCATACCTTCCTCAGCTTAAATACAACCTGCAGGTACCTGCACGATTTTATCGGCGATTAATTCAACCTTCTCACTATTATTGATTACTATCCCCAAAGGAAGGTTATGAATTTGAACGAAGTTTTTTATGGCCTGCATCTGCCGTTTTTTGATCTGGCTTCCTAATTTTATTTCAACAGGCAGGATTCCAAAAGGCCCTTCCAGAATAAGATCTATTTCGGCTCCGTTTTTGGTGCGGAAATAATAATAGTGCCAGTTGGTGATAGAAAGGGCCTGAAGCCCTTTGATAATCTCCTCGGTGATAAAGGCCTCAAATCCGGCGCCCACATTCGGATGATTCAGCAATTGATCCCTGGTTTTTATTTGTTGTATAAAATTGGCCATCCCGCTGTCCCTAAAATGGCCTTTTGGCATTTTTACGACGGATTTACTCAAACTCGTCTCATAGCTCGGTATATTTCTCCAGATATAGCTGCCTTCGATAATTTCCAGATAATCCCGTACCGCCTTTTCGGAAATATCCAAGGACCTCCCTACTTGAGACCGGTTGATGATTGTTCCGCTGAGCGTTGACAGCATGGCAACAAAACGTTGATATTTAACTAAATCAAGCCTCTGGAAAAGGATTCGGATATCTCGTTGCACATAGGTCTGAAGGTAGTTTTCCATCCAGGCTTCATGGAACCGGTCGTCTTTTTCCAATACCGGTTCAGGATATCCCCCCTTTAAAAAAGTCTCCATCAACTGATCATGGGTAATACTGGGGCTCAGCGTTTTTAAATAGTCAATAGTTTTGCCGCTCAGCTTTTCAGAGAATATTTTATAAAATTCCGGCAAATCCTGGCCATAAGTCTCATTGACCTTAAATGTCCCAAGCTCTACCAGTCCGACCCGGCCGGCCAGACTTTCTGAGACTTTTTTTATTAATTCCAGGGAACTGGAACCGGTCAGTAAAAAACGGTTCTTTCGTCGGCGATCCCGGTCAATGACACTGCGGAGTTCCTGAAACAATTCGGGGAATCTCTGCGCCTCGTCGATGACTATAGAGTGGGGATGTTCTTTTAGGAAGAAATCAAAATCACGGCTTATAAAATCAAAGTCTTTGGCTCGTTCAAGGTCAAAATATCGCCATTGGGGCCGTAACATCTTAGCCAGGGTGGTTTTTCCGCATTGGCGGACCCCGAGAATGATCGTAACCGGAAAGAAGCCAAGTAGTTCGTCGATTTTTTTTTCAATATTTCTTTTTTTGTCAGCCATATTCGTATGGTACGCACGTTTTTTACTTATGTCAAGCTGATTTTGTCATGACTTTTCCCCCATTTCCTTCCTTCTTTTCTCCTTGACCCCTTTTGAGGCTTATTCTATACTCTTCCAATCCAAGAGAATTCTTATCAAAATCAAATTCTTATAAAACCATGTTTATAACCTTTGAAGGCATAGAAGGTTGCGGCAAAACCACCCAGATCAAACTTCTCCGAAAGACTCTGAATGAGCGGGGAGTTCCCTGCCTGATTACCCGGGAACCGGGAGCGACCAAGATCGGGCTGCAGATCCGGGCCGTTTTACTCGACCAGAAAAACAAGAAGTTGGATCCCAAGGCCGAGTTGTTTCTTTATCTGGCCGATCGCTGCCCGCACCTGAATGAAAAAATCCAACCGTCCTTGGCCCAAGGACAATGGGTCATTTCTGATCGGTTTTGGGATGCCACAGTGGTTTATCAAGGGTTGGCCAGGGGTTTGGACCTAAAAATCCTGAATCGATTGCGCCCCTGGATTCTGGGAGACCTGAAACCGGATCGAACTTTCCTGCTGGATTTGCCGGTGTCTCTTGGTTTGGCCCGGGCCTGGGAGCGGATCAACCGCTCGGAGGAATCGAAGAAAGAATCCCGTTTCGAGCAGGAGGCCGGGGCCTTTCACGAACAGATCCGCCGGGGCTATCTGTCCCTGGCCCGTAAAGAACCGGGGCGGATTAAGGTAATCGATGCCACACTTTCTCCGGCTAAAATCCATCAACAGATAGTAGACCTTCTTTTTCCTTGATCAGATGTCTTTCTCCCAAATTCAAGGCCAGGACCGGGCCATAGAAAACCTGAAACAGTCCCTGAAAAGGGATAAGCTCCATCATGCCTATCTCTTCAGCGGACCTGAAGGGGTGGGGAAAAAAATGGCCGCCGTAGAATTAATCAAGGCCTTGAATTGCGACCAACCCGGCCCGGAGGGAGGCTGCGATCAGTGTCCTTCCTGCCGCAAGATTGACAAGCAGATCCATCCGGACTTCATCCATTTAAAACCCGAAGGGGCCAATATCCGCATCGAACAAATCCGTAACCTGGGCCAGCAACTTTCTTATGGGCCGGCCCTGGGCCGCTCCCGCCTCTGCCTTTTGGACATGGCCTCCGACTTAAATGAACCGGCCGCCAATGCCTTCTTGAAAACCCTGGAAGAACCTCCGCCAGGGACCCTCTTTGTCCTCCTGGTCAGGGACCCTGGGGAATTATTGCCCACCCTGGTCTCCCGTTGCGTCTCTATCGCCTTTCGTCCCCTTTCCCTGGCCTTGATTGCTGAAAAATTGATGGAAGAAAAAGGGCTCTCCCGGGAAGAGGCCCAGGCCTTAAGTCTGGTTTCAGGGGGGAGCATTGGAAGGGCCTTTGTATTGTTAAAAATCAATTTCTGGAAAAAACAGGAGGCCTGGATCACCCAACTGGAAGGTCTCTCCCGGGCAGGGATGGCCCAGTTGTTAAGTTGGGCCAAAAGCTGGCTGGGTTCCCGGGAAGAGATTCAGGAGAATCTGGAGATAGGCCAGTGGTGTTTGAGGGATATTATCTGGGTCCGGGCCGGGTTGGAAGAAAAGGTCTCGCTCCGGCCTGATTTGAAAGAGAGGGTCAGGGCCTTAGCCTTCGGTCTGCCCGAGGCCGTCTGGCTGAAACGATTGACCTTACTCAATCAGGCCGCGGTCTATAGCAGCCAGAATGTCAACGCCCAGTTGAATTGGGAAGTCCTTTTCCTCAAACTGGCCGGAGTTTCTTCCTAAATACCGGGATCGGGTTGATATTCTTTCTCTAAAAGGTGCTTTTGAAGCTTCCCCAGGCTGTTCCGGGGAAGGGCCGGTTTGAAAAAAATCTTTTTGGGACACTTGTAACCGGCCAAGCGGGTTTTAGAAAAAGCAATCAATTCCTCCGGGGTCAACAAAGACCCTTCTTTTAGAACCAGGGCAGCCACCACCTGCTCCCCCAGGTCTTCGTGACCCAGTCCAAAGACGGCCGCCTCTTGAACGGCGGCATGATCTTCCAGAACGTTTTCGATCTCCTTGGGATAGACGTTATAGCCACCGGAGATAATCAACTCCTTGCCTCTCCCCACCAGATAGAGGCGCAGATGATCCTTGGGGTCCTGATAACCCAGATCTCCGGACTTGAACCAGCCTTCTTGAAACGATTCCGCCGTCTTCTCCGGCTGTTTCCAGTAACCCTTAAACACATTCGGGCCTTTTATCCAGACCTCCCCGACCTCGCCGGGCCTGACATCCCGGTTGTCTTTCCCGACCACTCGAATCTCCACCCCGTTAAGGGGATACCCGACGCTCTTAAGCCTTCTCAATTCCGGTTCATAGGGATTGGAGGTAATCATCCCGGTTTCGGTCATCCCGTATCGTTCTAAAAGGATCCGGCCGGTCTGATCTTTAAAGCGCCGGAAAAGGGACTCCGGCAGGGGGGCGGAACCGGAGATAAAGACCCGCAGGGATTCCAGGTTGGGCTTTCTCTCCAGGGTCTCCCAGGCATTGCTCAAACGCTGGTAAATGGTCGGCACAGCCATAAGCAGGCTGCAGGGCTCTTCTTCCATAATCTGCCAGGCCCGCCAGGGATCAAAGGTCTCTTCCATGATGATGGTCCCGCCGGCATAAAGCCCGCCGTGTAAGGCCACGGCCAGGCCATGAATATGAAAAAGGGGCAGGACATGCAACAGCCTGTCCTGGCTGGACCACCGCCAGGCCTGGTGAAGGGCCTGCAGGTTATGGATTAGATTTCCATGGGTGATCATGGCCCCCTTAGACCGGCCGGTAGTGCCTGAGGTGTAGCAGAGCAGGGCCACATCGCCTTCCTGGGTGGGATAGGGAAGATCGATTGCAGCGGCCCTTTCCATCCTATCGGAATACTGATCCTCGGCCTGATGATGGGGATCCACCAAAAGCACCTGGAACGACCGGGATTGCTTTATAACAGAGGTCAGTTCGGAGACCTTTTCAGGAGTGGTCACCAGGAGGGCAGTTTCCGAGTCGGAAAGAAAATACCACAGCTCTTCCGGCTGATAGGCGGGATTAAGGGGCACAATGATGGCCCCCAGACTCAAGGCCGCCAGATAAATTTCGATGAACTCCAAACCTTTCGGCAGGAAAAGCGCTACCCGGTCCCCTGGTCCTATGTTGAAATCCTTCAGCACCTTGGCGGCCTTTTTGATGTCTTGATTTAGTTCGGCAAAAGAAGACTCTTTTTTTTTGAATTTGATGGCCGTCTTTCGGCCAAAAATATTGGCTTTCTCGGATAAGACCTGGGCAAGGTTCATGGTATTCCTCCATAGAGTAGCGCCTTAAGTTCTTCCCCACTACCCTTATTGACGAATTAAATTCTAAAAGGTATTATCAAACAGGTTAACATAAAATCATCATTAGAAATAGTGCCCTTTAAAAGGAGGATCTCTATGAAGCTGCCGGAATACGTAACGGTTAAAGAAGTCAAAAAGGTCTGTCAGGTCCTAAGCCTTCGCGATTGGACCGCTCTAAAAAAAGCCGAGGTTAAAACGGAAGAAGCCCGGATCATTTTAAACCAAGTCAAACCCAGAGGGATGAAAATTCCCCTGGAAGAATTCCGGATCGGCCTGGAAGTGGAGCTGGAGCATGGGACCCGCTATAAAGAGGCCAACGTAACCAACAACCATCCTTTATTGACCGGCAAGATCGTGGTGGCCCACCTCAAAGAATCTCTGGATTATTACCGACGGCTGGAGGTGGCCGAGATAGAAGGCGATCTGCTTAAGGCCTTTGCGAATAAGAACCTGGCCAAGGCCGCAGCCAAGTATAGACTGCTGATCCAGGCCAGGCTGGCCCTGGTTCAAACCGAGGCGGATACCTTGAGTTGACCATCCTGGGGCTCTACGGATTCGTAACTCACCGAAAAATAAGCATTTTCTTGTTCGTAACTTAGACAGGAATTCTTCAACCAGTTCTGATCATCTTCCTTAGGAAAGTCGAGGCGGATAAAGCTGCCTCGACTTTCTTGTCGGGCCAGGCCGGCTGTCAGGATGGCCTGGATCACCAGGGCCCCGGAAAGCAGATCCTCTTTCAGCCTTCTTTCTTCAACCGATTGGGGCAAGACGCCTTCTATCTGGGTCCCGAGCCCTTGAATAGCTGCCAACCCCTGCAGAAGACCGCTTTCCGTCCGGAGGATACCGGCAAAATTCCAGGCCGTTTCCCGCATCGTTTGGCGCAGGTCTCGAAGTCGACTAAAGGCCGGCTCTCTCCCTGGTGTCCATCCGAGGGATTCCTTTTGTTTAGAGGCCGCCACGAGGGGATGGGTCCGGGCATAAAGGGCTGCCTGTCTCCCGGCTATTTTGCCCATGACGGCACATTCGGTCAGGGCGTTTCCTCCCTTCCGGTTAGCCCCATGGAGCCCCCAAGTAATCTCGCCGCAGGCGAATAACCCCGGTAGGGGCGTCTGACCTCGGGCGTCTGTCCGGACTCCCCCCATAAAAAAATGGGCTGCCGGTGAAATGGCCAGGCATCTTTTTTCAACATCCGTCCGGATTTTTTTAAATAGTGACAAACGAAGCTGGTCCCAAGCCTCTTCCGGGACCTGTCGACAATCCAAATAAACCGGACCTTTTTGATCTTCCTCATAGAGCCGGACGGAAAGTAGATCCCGATTGGTCAACGTCGCCTTATTCAGAAGCCCCATTTGCCACATTTTTAATAAATCCTCCCCCGAAGAATTGATCAACCTTAATTCATCGGGGTAAGGTGGATAGATGAGCATGGAGGGCAGGCGAGGTTCATTCAATATCAAAGGATAAAACTGGACGAATTCCATGTCCCATAAGGTTAGGCCTGCCCTGGCAGCCAAGGCGTATCCTTGGCCCATAATACTTTTCTGGTTATCGTTGCGGAGATAAATCGCCCCGGCCCCGCCGGTAGCCAATATGACCGCCGGGGCACTAAGGACCATCTCTCGGCCCGTCTCGTCAAATCCTTTGACCCCGATTATCTGTTCCTCTCGCAAGAGTTCCGTTACATAAAAATTTCTTTGGATGGTGACCCCTTTCAGGCCGATTATTTTTTCGGCCAGGGTCTTTACCAGGATCATTCCCGGGATGGTATCAGGACCAGGAGTGCGGACCAAGAAATGATCCTTCGATTCCTTCAGGCCAAGGCCCAGGCCTTGTAAAAAAGCCATGGTCTGGGAGGCCTCTTGGGCGATCTGTCTGACATAGACCCCATGGTTGATCCGCCTGCCTACCTGGATAGTATCCTTGATAAAGGCTTCCGGACTGTAATCGACGGTAGGAGAGGCAAAAAAACCGTTTGCCAGAGCGGAATTGGTTCCAATTCCCACCGCTCCCCTATCAATCAATAACACCTCCGCCCCTTCGTCCCGAGCAGCATAGGCGGCTATCATCCCGGCCAGACCGGCCCCGATGATGATTACATCAAAAGGTCGTAAAGCGGACATTTCTGACATCCTTCCTTTATTATTTAATAGGGCGGGAGAGACCCTTTTGGACAACCACCCAAAGAAGTCTCCCTCGATCCCTGACAACAAGATAAAAACAAAATCCTCCGAGCCCCTGATAGGCCTGAGAGTTACACTTTTGGCTCTTTCCACCAGGGGTAGAAATCAGGCAGATCAGAGGAGACCCTCAGGGAGAATCGGGGAGGCCGTTTCTCTAAAAAACTCTGGACTCCTTCATAGGCATCTTTTTGTCGCCCGGCCCAGAAGAAACAACGCGAGTCGATGAGATGGGCCGATTGGGGGTCGGGTTCACCTAAACCGTGCCAGAGCATGGCTTTACTGAGGGTCACGGAAACGGGAGCGCTGTTTTCCACGATTTCCTTAGCCAACGCCATGGCCTTGGGAAGCACCTCCTGTTTTGGAAGCACGTAATTGAACAACCCGGAATTGGCCTCCGCGACGGCCGGGAAAACCCGACCGCTGTATATCAGCTCAGCGGCCTTGGAGATCCCCACGATTCGCGGCAGGAACCAGGAAGAACAGGCCTCGGGAACCACCCCGCGACGGCAAAAGACAAAGCCGATCTTGGCCTCTTCGGCGGCGATCCGTATGTCCATGGGCAGGGTCATGGTGATCCCAACCCCGACAGCCGCCCCATTAATGGCCCCGATCACCGGCTTTCGGCAGTTGTAAACGGCCAAGGCCACCAACCCCCCACGATCCCGATGTCGGCTTATGGATATTGGTTGGCCCTCTCGAACCACCCGATCAAACGTCTGACCCCCGGAGGATAAATCGGCCCCGGCACAAAAGACCTTGCCGGCCCCGGTCACCACGACCACTCGAACGGCATCGTCTTGATCCGCCTTGCTAAGAATATCAATCACCTCCCGACTCATAATAGGCGTAAAGGCATTCATCTTCTCCGGACGGTCGAGCGTAAGGGTTGCGATACCCTCTTTGACTTGATACTGTGTTTGAGTAAGCTTCATGATTGGTCCTCTTTGAAGTAAATTTACTTGCCCCAGGGCCATCAGGCCTGAGGGGTTTTAGGAGGGCTGACCAGCGCTTCGCCGTCTAAGACCTTGGTCCCCTCCTGATTGCTGCAAACGGTTCTGAGCCGAAGTCGGTTTTTCTCGGCCAGGACTTCGATGACTTCGACTTTTGCGGTTATGGTATCTCCCATACGAACCGGAGCTAAAAAAACAAGGTCCTGCTTGATATAAATCGTTCCGGGGCCGGGCAACTGATTGGCAATAACGGCGGAGATAAATCCGGCCGTCAGCATTCCGTGGGCAATGCGGGTCTTAAAAAATGTCTTCCGGGCATAAACCTCATTGACGTGGGCCGGGTTAAAATCCCCGGTGATGCCGGCATATTGATAAATATCACTCTCCGAGACCGTTTTTCCGAATTCGGCCCTGTCTCCGACTTTGAGCTGTTCGATCGTCTTAGCTATCATAAAACATCCTCCATTAAAAAAGGGTTGGGTTGGTTAAAAAAATCCTCTCTGGCTGGTATAAATAAAAAAGGGCTTCCGGGCCATCACCAATCCAAAGGATAGCGGATCCCGATCCCGAAGACCAGCGTTTCCGGTCCAATTACCCGATTATGAGTAAACCCTTCTCCCCAGAGCTTGCCTCCATTACTAAAATGCTCGGACCTTATAAATGTATAAAAAGGAAAGGCCTTGATTTTCCAATCCAGACCCAAGCCCCCTGTTAACAAAAAATTCCATCGTGTCCCCTCTTCTATTAATGGTTCGTTAAGAAAGGTAAACCCAAGCCCGGCTTCTGCATAGACCCGAACCTGCTTGGCAAGGGGATAATAGAGACGGTAATAAGGGATCAGTCCGATCTGATAATGGTCCCAGTCGGTTCTGGGACGGTGGCCTTCTTTTTGGACCCGAGACCAGATTTCATTCGAAACCTGGTCTCGGCTAAGTTCAACGTTTTTCCCCCATATCTTTGAAAAACGAACCTCCAGGAGCAGGGCCTCTACCAGCTTCCGGTTGCCCCAAAAGGGCCACAGGCCGCATTCCTTTTCGAGGGCTACTCCCAAACCGGCTATCTCAAAATTCGAATACAATAATTCGGATACATATTGAACCGGCAACCCGTATTGAAAATGCACCTGGAGACTTAAGGCATTATTTGGTTTTGGCGTTCCCGGTGTCTCGAACTCGGCCCTGACTAAAGTGGAAGATACAAAAAAAGAAACCAAAAGGATACCAATTAAAAAAAAATGGGGTAAGGTGTGAACCTTGGAAGAAAAAAAAAGAAAAGGCCTAAAGGGGTTTGATTTCATCTCCACTGGTTTTTGGGACAAACTTACCCTCTCGATAGCAGGGCAGCACTAAAAAACTTTTTATGTCTGGTTTCAGGAGCAGGTTTGGTTCCTGGGGCGGTGTTAGCCGTCTAACCCCTGGTGAATTCCGTCGGGGGTGCCTCGCTAACGGTCAGTTTCTGCTCTCCACAGGCTTTTCCTAAACCTATTTATGCCTATATGTAAACTTCTTTTCATCGAAAAGCAAGTTCTATTGGGGTGGACAATACCCCACAAACCGGCTTCTTTCAGAACCAGCCGGTGACGGATTGGGCATCTTTTTTTGGTTGGTTTTCCGGTGGTGTTTGAATATGATAAGAATCTCCTCCTGGGAAGAGTAAAAAAATCCTTGTAAGGAAACGACCATGAAGGAACTGGATCTTTTTTGTGATTGGCATTGCAAATATGCTCAGCAACCCAAAGAAGAGGGGCTTGATGGATCTGGCAGTTGCCGGACCTTTATTGCCCTCTATTGTCAGCGAAAAAAAAGGGTTGTGGCCAAGAATATGCCCTGCCGGCTGAAGGTCCTGAGGGTGAACAAGGGGGTACGTGGATCATCCCCTTAATCCGAAAGATCGGAGACGTCTTCCTTCTTGACCTTGTCTAACCCAAAATCGGCCGGTTGTTTTTCGACTTTTACTGGAGAAACAAATTTTCGGACCAGCTCCTGGGTATCACCCACCCGAAGTTGATCAAACAGAAATCCAAATTTATCTTCCAGGGTCTTCCGAATTGCCACCCGAATCTCTTCCGGTAATCCCCACATTTCGACCTTAAACGGTCCCAACCCTTTTTTCCGGGTACTGTAATAAAACTGTTCCTCGGTCTTGCCTGGTTTCCATTCGTCAGCGTGTTTAGATTTAAGATATTCATAAATAGTTTCTTTTAGTCCCTGGGGAAATTTTTCGTGGTCATAAATAATATTTTGAAAACCCGTGGCCAGGTGGACCTCAACCGCATCATGGGTCACAAATTGATTAAAGGCCTCATCCGGCAGGGTTGAGGCCCCATGCTGCACGGTTCCGCCCAGGCCGTAACGGGTCCGGCTGACAAAGGAAAGGTCTTTTAAAACCTTAAAATCAATGGCTACCCGGGCCAGAGTGCCGTCCGCTAAAACCACACCGCCGTGACTCGTCCCGGTTTGAATGCTGATTTTGGAAAGACCGGGCAGATCGGCCGGCAAGGCCTGGATGAAGCCATCCATAAAGGCCCGGAGTTCGGTCTCGTCACTGTTTCTCCCGCCCACTTCTCCGATTTCTCCTCCTACGGAAATGGTGATTCCCCGGGGCTGATGTTTTCGAATAAAGGCCGTAAAGCGGGCACACAATTCATAGTTGGTCCTCTGTTGTTCAAGAACCGTGGCCTGACTGAGATCGACCAGGGTAGAAGTATCTATGTCAATATTGTAAAAACCGGCCTGGACGGCCTCCTGGATGATTTGCTCAATAGCCTTTAATTCTTCCTCCGGTTTATCTTTAAATTTTTTTCCGCTGACCTGGAAATGATCGCCTTGAAAAAATAATGGCCCCTGAAAACCCTCTTTTATGGCCGCGGCCATGATGGAAGAAAAATATTCCCTCGGCCTTTGGGCCGTATAGCTGATCTCCGACCGGGCAATCTCGAATATCAAGGCCCCGACACGCCTTTGAACCGCGGCCTTAAAAGCAGCCCGGGCACAGTCAAAAGTCATGGCCCGAAGATTAATGGCCGGAACCGTAAACCGCCGGGGAATCTCTCCTCGCCCCACGGCCATATAAAACTCATGGATAGAGGCCGGATAAATTCCCATCGCCTGCCCCAATTCCCATATCAACCAGTAGGCCTGGGCCTTTTGATCTCCTTCTCCAAATACCGACCGATGAACCAATTGATCGATGATCTCTCCTCGAAGCTTCTTTTGGTCCAAAATAGTTATTTTGCCCAGCGGATCAACTTGCGCACAATCCTTAAGTAATGCCAAGGACTTGGTATTCATGGGGCCCTCCTGAAAATGATTGTGGGTTTAATTATTAAACTGCTTCATTTTAAAACATTGTCGACAACAAATACAACCATTAACTATTTTTGACAAGTTCGTAAAAAGTCCAAAAAGGGATGGGTTTGTAAAAAGCTCCAGATGCGAGGAGCGCAAATCCTGAGGAGTGAGGCGTACTTACTGGTACGCCGCAACGACGAAGGATGCAGCGCAACAAAGCAGGTGGACTTTTTACGAAGCCATCATTTTTCATCCGGAAACCAATTGTTTTACCTCCGGTGTTTCCGGAGGGAAACCAACTAAAAAGTTGACTATGGATCGTCTTCTGTTTACCATTAAAATTAATTTCTATGAATAATTCATTTCTGAGAATAAAAGGAGGAAAGAAACCGTGAAAAATCCAAACGATATTGTTATGGTGGCCGCCGCCCGAACCCCCATAGGCAAATTCGGCGAGGCCTTTAAGTCCATAAGGGCCCATCAGTTGGCTGCCACCGTTATCACCGAAGTCCTTAAACGGGCCAATATTTCCGGAGAGCAATTGGACGATGTCATCTTAGGAGACTGTTGTCAGTGTCCGGATGAGGCCAATACGGCCCGGACAGCGGCCTTAAAGGCCGGCATTCCGGTCGAAGTGCCGGCGGTCACCATCCAGCGACAATGTTCTTCCGCCATGCAGGCCCTGGCCTTTGGAGTCCAGCAAATAAAGGCCGGTGATTCCCAAATGGTCCTGGCCGGCGGAGTGGAATCCATGAGTTCGGCCCCTTACGTCCTGATGACCGCCCGTTGGGGCCACCGCTTGACCCACGGTCAGATGACGGATGCCATGTGGGAGATGCTCCACTCCGGCAGCAACCTCTTGGAAAAAAAGGGCTATATCATGGGCCAAACCGCTGAGAATCTGGCTCAAAAATACACTATTTCCAGAGAAGAGCAGGATATCGTCGCCTTGCGCAGTCATAATAATGCCGAGGCCGCTATCAAAGCAGGAAAATTCAAAGAAGAGATCGTTCCTGTGGCCATTCCTCAAAAAAAAGGGGATCCTCGTCTGGTGGATACCGACGAACATGTCCGTTTTGGTTTGACCATGGCAGATCTGGTTCGCCTGGCCCCGGCCTTTAACAAAGAAGGGACCGTTACGGCCGGCAACTCCTCCGGCCTCAACGACGGGGCGGCAGCCGTTATCGTAACCTCCCGGGCTCGTGCCCAGGAACTGGGACTTAACCCTATGGCCAAAATCGTGGCCCAGTCCGTCGCCGGTGTGGATCCCAAATATATGGGCTATGGGCCGGTTCCCTCTACTGAAAAATGTTTAAAGCGGGCCGGAATGACCCTTAAGGATATTGAGCTTATCGAACTAAACGAGGCCTTTGCCGCCCAGTATCTGGCCTGCGAAAAAGGTCTGGGATTAAATCGGGAGATTACCAATGTCAATGGAAGCGGTGTTGGTCTTGGCCATCCGGTAGGGGCCACCGGCGTACGGCTTATCATCACTTTGATGTATGAGATGATTCGCCGCAATCTGTCCGTTGGTCTGGCGACCCTCTGTGTGGGTGGGGGTATGGGCATGACCACGATTATTGAGAGGGATTAAGCGGAGACTCATTGACCGAAAAAAAGGGCGGGGTTTAAACCCCGCCCTTTTTGTTCCTCCGTCAACAAGGTTACTATGGGGCTCAGGGTTCTTTCTCTTCTTTGATTTCTTTAGATTCATCCCCCTGGGGATCATCAAGAATAAACAGTCGTTTGGCCATGACAAAATTTTTATTATAATAATTAGAGGCCTTCAGGTTGGAGATAATAACCCCTTTTTTACTGGCCGAATGGATCATCTTGCCTTCGCCGATATACATTCCCGTATGTCCGATCTGAGCCCCTCGCTTTCGTTTGAAAAATAATAAATCTCCGATTCTCAATTTGTTTAGATCCCATTCGGTGGTCACCAAAGACCCCAACTTGGCCTGTTCACGGCTGGAATGCGGCAGTGAAAGGGTAAGAGACTGATAAATCTTTTTCACAAAGCCGGAGCAATCGATTCCCCCTTCCCCTTGACCATTTCCGCCCAGACGATAGGATTTTCCCAATAATTGTTTGGAAATCTCGATCAGCAGATTAGGAAAGTTAACCAGGGGATTATTATTGATCTCTTTGTCTTTGAGATCTTCCTCTTTAGGTTCTTCCTCAAAGACCGGATTTTTTAGCAAACTTAAAGATTCCGCCCCGTTATCCAGCGAATTAGAAGAGCTCTCCATGGGTTCCAACAGGAATTTCCCGTTTTCTAAGGGAGTGATCTTGATTAATGGAGGGGCGTTCTTGGGCGCTGTCGGCCTTTCTTGAGCCACCCGTTGAGCTTTTCGTTTTTTGGCCGCCAAGGATTTCTTGGATTTCTTGTTGGCCTTCTTTAATTGGGTTGGGGTTGATTTTTTTGAGGCGGCTTTTGATATTTTGGTGGGTGGCTTTTTCCCGGAGGCCGCCTTTACTATTTTAGTGGACGGCTTTTTTTTCGAGGCCACCTTTGATATCTTGGTGGGCGGCTTTTTTTTCGCAATATTCTTATGTGAAGATGCCCCAAACGTCTGCCAGGGAAACAACAACAGCAGTACTATGGTAATAAAGAGACAACCTCTTTTTATTATCACAGGCCGGTTTCCTTATTTGAAAGTTGAAGTGTTTTTAGAAGAAGAACCTTTTTATACAATAATAACGTTTTGATGTCAACCCTTTTAACTATACCAAATCTTGTGGTTAGGTTGTCAGGGTGCCCAAGGGAGATGATAGCCTGGTTACCCTTCGGCCTTTAAATCCCGGGCCATCAAGTCCTTCACCGACTGTCTCGGGTCGCAGCCCTCATACAGAATGCCGTATATCTGGGAGACAATCGGCATCTCAATCTGTTGTCTATTTGATAATTGATAAGCGGCCCGGGTGGTTTTGATGCCTTCCGCGACCATAGTCATGGTCGAAAGAATAGCGGGTAATTTTTCTCCTTGCCCGAGACGAAAACCGACACTTCGATTTCTACTGAGTTCCCCTGTACAGGTTAAAACCAAATCACCAATACCGGCTAAGCCGAAAAAAGTGGGCCTCCGGGCCCCCATTTTTTCTCCCAGCCGACAAATCTCCGCCAATCCGCGGGTAATCAGGGCGGCCCGCGAATTGTGACCCAAACCCAACCCATCGGAAATCCCCGCGGCCAGGGCGATCACATTTTTTAATGCCCCCCCCAGTTCCACCCCGATAAGATCTAAATTGGTATAGACCCGGAAGGTGCTGTTCGATAAAAATCGTTGGGCCTTTTCAGCGGTCTTGTCATGGATCGAAGCCAGTGTGACCGCTGCGGGCAGATCCCTGGAAACCTCTTTGGCAAAGGTGGGGCCGGAAAGACAGCCGATGAAGGGATGATATTCCGGGGGCAGCAATTCCGTTAACACACCGGACATCGTCAGTAAGGTGTCGTTTTCAATACCTTTGGTGGCTGAGATCCAGAGACATTCTTTTTTAATCACCGAAAGGAAAGGTGCCATCTGCCTGAGGATATCTCGGAAAAAATGGGATGGAACGGCCAGGATCAACAGTTTTTTTTGATCCAGGACCTCACTGAGGTGTGTGGTGGCTTCTATGGATTGGGGCAGCGCTATTCCCGGTAAAAAGGTTTTATTCTCCCTATATTTCTTGATTTGCTCCGCTATCTCCTCTTCATAAACCCATAAATGGACCGAGTGGCCATTTGTCGCCAATACCCTGGCCAGGGCCGTCCCCCAGCTCCCGGCCCCCACAACCCCAACCTCAACCTTAGGTTTATTCCGGGTCAACTTTTTCCTCTTCCCGGGTTGCAGAACGGGCCACACTGACTACTTTTTCCTGATCTTCCAAATTAATTAATTTGACCCCTTGAGTATTTCTCCCGATGATCGAAAGGTCTTTGATCCGCATACGAATTAGTTTGCCCCGATCGGTGATAATCATCAAATCGTCTTCGTCGGTAACCTGCAATACCCCAACGACCGGACCATTTTTTTCGGTCGTTTTGATGGTAATAATCCCTTTACCGGCCCGGCCCTGTTCCCGATATTCTTCCGTGCGGGTCCGTTTGCCAAAGCCATTTTCCGTGACCGTCAAGATCGTCCCTTCCTGGGACAGGACTTCCACTCCTACAACCCAGTCGTCCGGACTCAGACGGATCCCCCGCACCCCTTGGGCCATCCGTCCTACTTCTCGAATATCCTTTTCTTTGAAGCGAATGGACAGGCCGTTGCGGGTTCCCAAAAAGATGTCCTGGGCCCCATGGGTGACATCAGCGGCTATCAATTCGTCCCCCTCCTGGATGGTTGTGGCAATAATTCCGCCCGATCGGGGCCGGCTAAAGGACATCAGATCCGTCTTCTTGATCATCCCCTTTCGGGTCACCATAATCACGGATTTCCCCTCCTCAAAGGAGCGGATCGGTAAAGTCGTCGCCACTTTTTCCTGAGACTGGAGATTCAATACGTTGACCATGGCCTTGCCCCGGGCCAGGCGCCCGGCCTGGGGGATTTCGTGGACCTTCAACCAGTAGAGTCGCCCCAGATTGGTAAAGAAAAGAAAATAGTAATGGGTGGAGGCCACAAAGAGGTGTTCGACAAAATCATCTTCTTTGGTTTCCATGCCGGTGATGCCCCGCCCGCCCCGTCTTTGACTGCGATAAAGACTTATGGGATTCCTTTTGATATAACCGCCATGGGAAATGGTCACCGCCATGTCTTCTTCGACGATCAGGTCTTCCAGCTTGATCTCGGTGGTATCTTCAATAATCTCCGTTCGCCGTTCATCCCCATAGCGTTTTTTCAGCTCGGCTAATTCCTCCCGGATCAACTGCAAAATAAGGGCCTCGCTGGCCAATATAGATTTCAGCCGTTCGATGGTCTTAATAATTTCCGTATAATCGTGGAGTATCTTTTCTCTCTCCAGGTTGGTCAACCGCTGAAGGCGCATCTCTAAAATAGATTGGGCTTGAATATCGGAAAAGGAAAACCGGCTGATCAACTGGACCTTGGCCTCAGCGGGATTTTTGGCCTTTCGGATCAAGGCAATGACTTCATCCAGGTGGTCCAAGGCGATCTTCAACCCTTCCAGAACATGAGCCCTTTTTTCGGCCTCTTTTAGTTCAAAGATGGTCCGTTTTCGAATGATCTCCTTGCGAAAGCCCAGGAAATGGACCAGTATGGTCTTAAGATCCATAATCTTGGGCCGATTGTTGACAATGGCCAAAAGGATTATCCCAAAGGTAACTTCCATGGAGGTAAATTTATAAAGTTGGTTCAGGATGATTTCCACGACCTCGTCTTTTTTTAGATCGATAACAATTCGCATGCCTTCCCGATCGGATTCGTCACGGATATCCTGAATGCCTTCAATCTTCTTTTCCTTGACCAACTCGGCAATTTTTTCGATCAATTTAGCCTTGTTGACCTGGTAGGGTAATTCGGTGACAATAATGCTTTCCCGGCCCTGGGTCTTCTTTTTTTCAATCAAGGCCCTGGCCCTCAGTTTAATAATGCCTCGGCCGGTCTGGTAGGCCTGGAGGATCCCACCACTTCCGTAAATAAAACCGGCCGTTGGAAAATCAGGACCGGGGATCAGGCGGATTAATTCCTCAAACGGCAGGTCCGGATTGTCGATCAAGGCCAGTAGCCCGGCGACGATTTCCGTTAGATTGTGGGGCGGGATGTTGGTGGCCATACCTACCGCGATCCCCGAGGAACCGTTGATCAGGAGGTTGGGGACCTGGGTGGGAAGAATGGATGGCTCCATTAAAGAACCATCATAATTCGGTAAAAATTCAACGGTTTCTTTGTCTAAATCTTCCAGGAATTCATGGGCCAGACGGGTCATGCGGATTTCGGTGTATCGCATGGCTGCCGCCGAATCTCCGTCCACCGAACCAAAATTTCCCTGTCCATCCACCAAAGGGTAGCGCAAGGAAAAATCCTGGGCCAGGCGCACGATGGTATCGTACACGGCCGTGTCTCCGTGGGGATGATATTTTCCGATCACATCCCCGACAATGCGAGCTGATTTTTTATAGGCTTTGTTATAGTCGTTGCCCAGTTCCCGCATGGAAAAGAGGATCCGCCGGTGTACGGGTTTAAGTCCATCCCGGATATCCGGCAGGGCCCGTCCGATAATGACGCTCATGGCATAATCCATGTAGGAGCGTTTGACTTCGTCTTCGATATTGGTCGGCAGTTCTTGTGAAACAAACGTCATAAAAATTCCTTGCCTATGGCCTGTTTTTTAAATATCTAATTCCCTAACTTCCAGGGCATGTTGGTAAATAAAATCCCTCCGGGGTTCCACCTTATCCCCCATCAAGATGGTAAACATCTCTTCAGCCTCTACCATATCTTCCACCCTGATTTGTAGCAGGGTGCGGTTTTCGGGATTCATGGTGGTTTGCCAGAGCTGCAGGGGGTTCATCTCTCCCAACCCTTTATAGCGCTGGATGGTCAATCCCTTTTTACCTTCTTCCATAAAAAAGTCCAGCAATTCCCCAGGAGTTTGGACCTGCTGGGGCTGCTGATCGTTGATAACCTGAACCGGAAAGGCCTTCAACCAAGGCAGTTCCTTTCCTAAGCGTCGCAGATTTTGAAAGTCGGCCAAGGTCTGGAGATTCCAATCGATGGAACACTTTTCCTTACCTCCGGGCTGATCCAAAATCATCAGGACATAAGCCTGGTGTTCTTCGTCAAAGATAAGCTCACCGGAAGGGATATTCCGGCTCTCGAGGTAATTTTTAAGGGCCTTCATATAATCCGGGTCCTTCAACCGTTCTTTGGTTAATCCCTCCGGACTATCGGGATCGGCGATGATATTCAATACCTCGGCATCATATCCTTTTACTTCCAGTTTTTCCAGTGACCGCAGATAGTGATTGACCTTCTCCAAAAATTGGATTAAGGCCTCCCCTTCTAAAAATCGTTCTTTTTCTTCCCAATAAAGCCTTTTTTTATTGATGCCCCTTTGGCCTAAAAATTTATTAAAGGCCTCATCATTTTTAATGTAGGTCTCCTCTTTGCCGGATACCACCCGGTAAAGGGGAGGTTGGGCAATATATAAGAAGCCTTTTTCAATTAGTTGGGGCAGTTGTCGGTAAAAAAAAGTTAACAGCAGGGTCCGAATATGGGAGCCATCCACATCGGCATCGGTCATGATAATGATTTTATGATATCGTAATTGCTCGGGCTGATAGTCTTCCCCCCCCACCCCGGCACCCAGGGCGGTGATGATGGTTCTAATTTCGTTATTTTCAATCATCTTGTCAAAACGGGCCTTCTCGACATTCAAAATTTTACCCCTTAAGGGCAAGATGGCTTGAAATTTTCTGTCCCTCCCCTGTTTGGCTGAACCGCCGGCCGAGTCCCCTTCGACGATATAAATCTCACAAAATTTGGGGTCCCTTTCTTGGCAATCGGCTAACTTGCCCGGGAGGGAGGTATCCATCAGTCCCCCTTTACGACGTGTCAACTCCTTGGCCTTGCGGGCCGCCTCCCGAGCCCTGGCCGCTTCGGTTATCTTCTGCAAAATATTTTTGGCTACCGCCGGGTTTTCTTCCAGGTAGGCACTCAACTCCTCATACACTAAATTTTCTACCAATCCTTTAACTTCGCTGTTGCCTAATTTGGTTTTGGTCTGCCCTTCAAATTGAGGTTTTGGTAATTTTACACTGATAATCGCCGTCATACCTTCTCGAACATCTTCTCCGGTCACTTTTTCTCTTAAATTTTTGGGGAGATTTTCTTTGGTGGCATATTGGTTAAGACAACGGGTTATGGCGGTTTTAAAGCCGCTTAAATGAGAACCTCCGTCCCGGGTATTAATCGTATTGGCATAGGAGAAGATCTTTTCCTGATAGGTATCGTTATATTGAAAGGATACCTCGATAATGACATCCCCCCGCTGTCCGGAGACAAAGATTGGCTTGGGGTGAACGGTTTCTTTGTTTCGATTTAAATATTCCACAAAAGAGTTTATGCCCCCCAGATAAAAAAATTCATTCTTTTTGATTTCCCGTTCGTCCTCAATGGTAATTCGAACCCCTCGGTTCAAAAAAGAAAGTTCTCGAAAGCGCTGAGATAGAATGTCATAGCTAAAGTGGGTGACCTCAAAGATATCGGCATCGGGCTTAAAAAGAACCTTGGTGCCGTTTCTTTTGGTCGTTCCAATAACCTCCAGGGAGGTAACGGTCTGGCCTCTTTCATAGCGCTGAGAATAAACCTGGGCGTTCCGGCGAACCTCTACTTCTAAAAATTCGGAGAGGGCATTGACTACCGAAACCCCCACTCCGTGAAGTCCTCCGGAAACTTTATAGGTTTCATTATCAAACTTGCCACCGGCATGGAGTTTGGTCATCACCACTTCCACAGCCGGCTTTTTTTCTGTCTTATGCATCTCAACCGGTATCCCCCGACCATTATCTTCGATGGAAATACTTTCATCGGAGTGAATAATAACGTCAATGCGATTACAAAAACCGGCCAGGGCCTCATCAATACTATTGTCCACCACTTCATAAACCAGTTGATGGAGACCTTCCGTCGAGGTATTGCCAATATACATAGAAGGTCTTTCGCGTACCGGGGACAGGCCTTCCAAAACTCTAATTTGATCCGCACCGTAAGAAGTCATACCATTACCATCCATTTTGTTAAAAATCCGAGACCTTAAAACCGGTTCGGATTTTCTATTTAAATTTTAGTTGAACTATTACTCTTGAGATACTCTCAGGAAATATCTTCGGGTGAATTCAAAAGGCATGGGATTAATGAATTTCCCCTGATTCTTCCATAAGCTTCATGGGCATAATCAACGCCTGAAATCCAGGATCGTTTTCTCCATGGACTATTGCCGGACTCACGGAATCACTTAATTCCACAATGATGGTTTCACTTTCCATAACCTGGAGGGCATCAATAAAGAACCGGGCATTGAAGCCTACCTCTAATTTATTCCCTTTATATTCCAGAGATAAGGTTTCTTTGGCGTCTCCAAGATCCGGATTAATCGATTGAATTTCTAAATTTCCTGCGGTCAAAGAAAATTTTACTACCTTATATTTATCGGTTGACAAGACCGCCATTCTTTTCATGGTGTCAATCAGGGTATTTTTAGAAATACTGAGCGACTTTTCCTTTTTCTTTGGTAAGACCAGGTTATAATCCGGAAAATTGCTTTCTAATAATCGCATGATCATTAAAGTTTCTTCTTTATGGAAAACCCCAAAGGACTCCTTAAACCCAAATTTTACCGGCCCTGGTTTTTCCAAAATCTTTAATAATTCAGATACGGCCTTCCGGGGTAATAAAACCCCTTTTGTAAAAAGACCCTCTTCTAATTCTTCGATGGGTTTATCTATAAGTGTTAACCGATGTCCATCGGTTGAAACCATTCGGAGGATATTTTTCTCTTCTTGTTTTAAATATTCAAAATAGATCCCGGATAAATTATAACGCCCTTCATCCGGGGAGACGGAAATAATGGTCTTTAAAATCATATCCCGTAAGATGGATCCCTCCAGGGTCATGGTTTTTTTTAAGTCGGCTTCCGGCAAGGCCGGAAAATCCGCCGTCGGTAAGCCGACGATATTAAACTGGGCTCCTTGACTTGATATTAATAATCTATTATTTTCGTTAAGTTTTAAATAAATTTCCTCACCTGGAAGTTCTCGTACAATTTCATAAAATTTTCTAGCTAAAATAGATATCCCGCCGGGATTAATGACCTGAGCCGGGCATTGTAACCGTATTCCGACTTGCAGATCCGTGGCAACCAACTGAATCCCTTCAGCGCTGGTTTCAATCAGGACATTGGAGAGAATGGGCATGGAACTTCTTTTTTCCACTATCCCTTGGGTTATTTGTAATGCCTCTAAAAGGGCTGGTTTGGGAATAGTCAATTCCATAAAGCATTCTCCTTTTTATAATTAGTTTCTTTTTAGAAATCTTTTTAGTTGTTATAATAAAATAACAAAATACTGGAATAAGTAAGACATCTTATTAAAATAATTATTAAAAAATATTAAAAGCCTATTTAATATCTTATTGAATAACTCCCGACTAAAAAAAATAAAGACTGATGGATTTGAGAAAAAAAAGGTTTTTTAAAATTCTTTTTCTTTTGTTTTCTGATAATTTTAAATAGGTCATAATTTACTGATTCCTCAAAGAAACTTGTCAATTACTTATATAAGAAAATAATTTCAAAAGCAACTTAAAAGTAGATCCCTTAAGGAAGACACCTGATAACCTTTCCTATTTACTTGACAAAAACAGGAAGGTCTTTTAATGAAGGGAGGGGAAAGGGGTTAAAAAAAAATGACAGAAAGAAGAATCCTTTTTAATCCGGATAATGTTGAAGTAGTTGTCCCTGAGGGTGAAAATTTATTAAGGGCCGCTATGAGGGCCGGGGTCCACATAAACGCTTCTTGTGGAGGAGAAGGGGTTTGTGGAAAATGCCGGATAATAATAGATAAAGGGGAAGTGGAAAGTGAAAGGACAGAAAAACTGACCCCGGAAGATTATGCCCTGGGGGTCCGACAGGCCTGTAAGAGCAAAGTTGTCAGCGACCTGGAAGTCACCATACCTGTAGAATCACAGTTAGACCGAAAGGTTTTGGATAGGGAGCGCCCTCAAACCGGGGCCTGGCAGGTGGTCTCTCAAATCAAGATAGAAGACCTGATTGTGGACGGAAAGTTTCATCCCCCCATTGAAAAAAAATATATCGAGGTCAACCCTCCAACCCTATCTGATAATATCAGTGATTTATCCCGGGTAGTGCGTTCCTTAAAACAAATTCATGGTATCCATAATTTAGATGTGGAATTTTATGTTATTCGGAAATTATCTTCCGTATTAAGGCAAGGGGAATGGAAAGTTACCTTAACAATTGGAATTCCAAGAAAAAAAGGAGGAAAGACCTCCTTAGTCAACATCGAACCCGGAGATACCTCCCAGCAAAACAATGCCGTTGCCATTGACATTGGAACAACAACGGTTTGGGGTCAATTATTAGATCTCAACAACGGCCAACTATTAGCCCAACATGTCGAATATAATGCTCAAATCAGTTATGGAGAAGACGTCATTTCCCGAATCGTTTATAGTCAGAAGCCAGAGGGTCAGCAAAAAATGAAAGACCTGGTGGTATCGACTATTAATGGGATTATTAAACAATTGATGAAAAAAAGTAAAATCCCCCAGGAAAGTATTACCCATATGACCATAGCTGGAAACACCACTATGGCCCATTTGTTCTTGGGGATTGATCCTCGTTATATTCGTGAAACACCCTATACCCCACCCATGAATTATATTCCTCCTGTCCGGGCCAAAGAGTTAGGGATACATTTGGATGAGCATGTTCAGGCCTACTTATTTCCTTCTATCTCCAGTTATGTGGGAGGAGATGTTATTGCCGGGGTAATGGGATCAGGGATGTTCCGACAAGACAAACTGACCCTTTATATCGATCTGGGAACAAACGGGGAGATCGTTATCGGGAATTCCGAATGGATGACCTGTTCGGCCTGTTCGGCAGGCCCGGCCTTTGAAGGTGGGGGAATCAAACATGGCATGAGGGCCACAGAAGGGGCCATAGAAGATTTTAGTATCAACCCAACAAATTTTGAACCCATGATTATTACTGTTGGGATGGTTAAACCCAAGGGAATTTGTGGTTCAGGGCTCATCAATATCGTGGCCGGCTTGCTGGAAACCTGTATTTTGGATCAGAACGGAAAATTCAGGACTGGATTAAATACCGATCGGATTCGAGAGGGCAGTGACGGACGGGAATATGTCCTGGCCTGGGCTGAAGATACTCAGGTTAAACAAGATATTGTCATTACCGAGGTGGATATTGATAACCTGATCCGGGCCAAGGGGGCCATGTATGCCGGTTATATTACCCTTTTAAGTGAAGTCGGGTTGACTATGAATGATTTGGAAGAGGTCATTATTGCCGGAGGGTTCGGCAATTATATTAATATTGAAAAATCGATTACCATTGGGTTATTACCTGAACTGCCTTTATCTAAATTTAAATTTATCGGAAACGGATCCCTTCTGGGGGCTCGTTTAGTCTGTTTTTCTAATATTCTCAGAACCGACGTAAAAAGGATATTCAATAAAATTACCAATATTGAATTAAGTGAAAATAATAATTTCATGAATAACTATATCGCCGCCCTTTTTTTACCCCATACCGACAAAAAACTGTTTCCAAAGGTTTTTGATAGGGTTTCCTGTATGGAAATGAGGGTTGGCTATTCGGAGGTAAAACAATAATGAGTTATACCATCGCGTTGGCTGGAAAAGGGGGGACCGGCAAAACAACTATGGCCGGGCTGTTGATCCGTTATCTGGTTGAAAAAGGGAAAAAACCGGTCCTGGCCGTTGATGCCGACGCCAATGCCAATTTGAATGAAGTCTTGGGGGTTTCGGTCCGCCAGACGATCGGTGAAGCCCGGGAGGAGATGAAAAAAGGTGGCTTACCCGGTATGACCAAAGACATTTTTATGGAAATGAGGATTCAAGAGTCTCTGGTGGAGGCCGAAGGCTTTGATCTGATCGTCATGGGAAGACCGGAAGGGCAGGGTTGTTATTGCGCAGCAAATACCTTACTTACTCAATTTATTGAAAAATTATCTGAAAACTATCCCTATCTGGTCGTCGATAATGAGGCCGGGATGGAACATATCAGTCGACTGACTACTCGGGAGATAGATGTCTTGTTGATTGTATCAGATAGTTCCCGCCGGGGCCTCCAGGCCGCCGTCCGCATAGGGGACTTGACCCAGGAATTAGGAATGAAGATAGAGAAAAAATTGGTCATCATAAATCTGGCCGAAAAAGAGGATCTATTAGAGACCCAGGAATGGGAAACTTTATTGAAAGACCAGGGATTATCTCTATTGGGAGTTATCCCCAAGGATGATTTGATTTATGAGTTTGACAAAGAGGGTAAACCAACCAGTACCCTGCCGGAGCATTCCCGGGCCCGCTCCACAGCTTTTAAGCTGTTTGATTTATTATTTTAAGAGGGCAGCACTTCGAAATGATTCACCCTCCCCGGTTAAGGTCTTAAAAGAGGCCTTACCAAGCCGATAAAGGTGTTCATTTTTTCTTGACAAACATAGAAGTTTCCATTAAGTAAAAAAATTCACATATTAAGCGGTCATGCCCCGCGAGGGGCGTGACACCACGAAGCATGAAAATAGGACAGAGGACCGGTGGACCCCAGATTCTATTTTCGAACTAAGATGGATAAATATCCGTCCGCCGAAGGCCAGGTCTTACTCTTTGAGAATGCAAGATCTTCCCCAGAGAAATCCTGATGCCTGCTTCGGGGTATCTAATCAATAAGTTAAACCTATATCAGTAAACTTCAAAAAAAGGAGGGAATACCATTGGCCTTTGAAATTCCTAAAACTTCCTATTCGGGAAAAATAAATGAGGTTGCCATCGGAAAATCTTCTCCCATTACTGTCGGGGGGGAGAGCGCCTATCCCTTTCACTTGTTTGAAGGGCAGATGCCCCATCCCCCAAAAATTGCCATGGAAATATGGGACATTAGACCGGACGACTGGCCGGAATCAGCCATGGCCCCCTTTGCCGATGTCTTAGATGATCCAGCGGCTTGGGCCAAAAAGTGTGTGGAGAAATTTGGGGCGGAAGCCATTGTTGTTCAACTTAAAAGTACCGACCCTAACGGATTGGATAAAGGCCCGGAGGAGGCCTCTGCGGTTGTTAAAAAGGTTTTAAAGGCAGTCAAGGTCCCGGTTATTGTCTGGGGATCAGGGAATGAAAAAAAGGACACTGACGTCCTTCGAAAAATTGCAGAGGATTGCCAGGGACAAAATTTAACCCTTGGTCCGGTGGCGGAAGGAAACCATAAGCAGATTGGTGCCTCGGCCTTGGGGTATAATCATACCCTGATCGCCTCAACGCCGATTGACGTCAATCTGGCCAAGCAACTGAACATATTATTGGAAAATTTAGGAGTGCCCAGAGAGAAAATCGTCATCGATCCGACTACCGGCGGACTTGGTTACGGGTTGGAGTATTCCTATTCGGTGATGGAGCGGATTCGCATGGCCGCTTTGGCGCAGGAAGATGAAAAACTCCAATATCCGATGATCAATAATATTGGAAATGAAGTCTGGAAGTCCAAAGAGGCCAAACTGACCGCAGAGGAAGCCCCCACTTTGGGAGAAGCAACCAAACGCGGGGTTCTGATGGAAGCCGTAGCGGCGGTCTCCTATTTACTGGCCGGGTCGGACATTATGATTTTGAGACATCCCGAAACCGTCAAGCTGGTCAAAAAGATAATGGACCAGATGATTACCGGGGATTTGGATCTAAGCCCGGCCGATCTGGCGGCTAAACTGAAGGCCCTGAACGTTAAACCCCAGGGAGATTATCCTGAAATAGTCAAGACGGCCAAGGCGGCCGCAGCCGAGCCGGTGAAGGAAGAAAAGAAAGCCGCCCCGGCCAAGGCCAAAGAAGCGGCGGCCCCCAAGGCGGCTCCGGTCAAAGCCGCTCCTCCGGCCGAACCGGCTGTCCCTCAGGCCGTTGCCCCAAAGGTGGAAGAGCCTGCCAGGATATCGGCCGAAGAAGAAGCCAAAATGAAGGCCGAGGCGGAAGCCAAGGCCAAGTTGGAAGCGGAAGCCAGGGCCAAAGCCGAGGCCGAAGCTCGGGGCAAAGCGGAAGAGGAAGCCAAAGCCAAGGCCCAAGCCGAAGCCAAGGCCAAAGAGGAGGCCGAACTAAAGGCCAAGGCCGAGGCCAAAGCCAAGGCCCAGGCCGAGGAAGAGGCCTTGGTAGCCGCCCGGGCGGCTGAAAAGGCCAAACGAGAGGCCGGAAAAGAAACGGTTTGTGCCGAAGGGCCTAAAGAGATGAAGGTGGCGGAGATCCAGCTTTCCCCGGTCGATAAACTGGTAGCCCAAATCAATCGAGTCAACAAAAGAACCTAAAATTTTCATTTATACAAGCTCAGAAGATAATCCCATAAGACTTTTTGAGTAAGGAGGAACAAAATATGGCATCAGAAGAAGCCAAAGAAACTTTGAAGGTTGTGGAAAAAGAAAAGAAAAAGATCAAACCGGAAGACAAGAGCGTTGATCCGGCCACCATCCAGATGCTTTATAAGGCCCAGAAGGATGGAGTAGAAACGATCTTTGACCGGGCCGAGACCATGAAGGCCTGTAATATCGGCGTTCAAGGGACCTGTTGTAAAAATTGTTCCCAGGGACCCTGCCGCCTTCCTTTAACCAAGAAGGATCTGGAAGGAAAGGATATGAGGATGGGACTCTGCGGGGCCACCCCGGAGACCATCGCCGCCCGTAATTTTGTCCGCATGATCGCTGCCGGGGCCGCGGCCCACTCCGATCACGGCCGGGGGGTGGCCGAGGTTTTTCTGGCGGCAGCACGGAAACAAACCCATGATTATACTATTAAAGATGAGAATAAATTGAAAGAAATCGCCGGGGACTTTAATGTCGCCACCACTGTTACGGTTGATGGTGAAGAAAAAGACCGGGATATCTATGATATCGCCGCCGAAGTCGGAGAAAAGGCCTTGGCGGAATGGGGCAAACAGGAAGGCGAGATTTTTTATGCCAAACGGGCCCCCAAGGCGCGGTATGATCTCTGGAAAAAATTGGATATCGTCCCCCGTGGAATTGACCGGGAGATCGTCGAGATCATGCACCGCACCCATATGGGGGTGGATCAGGACTATGAAAACCTGATGAAACAAGGCTCCCGGGCCGCTCTGGCCGACGGCTGGGGCGGGTCCATGATCGCCACGGATTTACAGGATGTCCTTTTTGGAACCCCCTATCCCATTCACGGGGAGATCAATCTTGGGGTGCTGAAACAGGACCAGGTCAATATCATCATCCATGGCCATGAACCCCTGCTTTCCGAGATGATCGTGGTCGCCGCCCAGGATCCGGAGATGATTCAGTATGCAGCCACTAAAGGCGCCAAGGGGATTACCCTGGCCGGTATGTGTTGCACGGCCAATGAGGTCTTGATGCGCCATGGCATGCCGATTGCCGGAAACTATCTGCAGCAGGAACTGGCCATTATCACCGGGGCCGTGGAGGCCATGGTGGTCGATGTCCAGTGTATCATGGAAAATATTGCCAACGTGGCTCAATGCTACCACACCAAAATAATCACCACCAATCCCCGGGCTAAAATAAAATCCGGGGATACCATTCATATTCAATTTGACGAACACCATGCCCTGGAAGACGCCAAACGGATCGTCAAAACCGCCATTGATAACTTCCCCAATCGTCGGGCGGACGTCTTGATTCCCAACATAAAAGAAAAAATGGTGGCCGGGTTCAGCTATGAATCGATCAACTACCATCTGGGCGGGACCTTCCGGGGATCTTATACCCCCTTGAATGATAACATCATCAACGGACGGATCCGGGGGATCGGCGGGGTGGTCGGTTGTAACAATGCCCGGACCATGCACGACAGCGACCATTTGATCGTCGTTAAGGAACTGTTGAAAAACGATGTCATTGTCCTGACCACCGGCTGTAATGCCATGGCCTGCGGCAAGGCCGGTTTACTTTCGCCCGAATCCGCTAAAGTCTATTGCGGCCCCGGCCTGGCCGAGGTCTGTGAGACCGTCGGTATCCCGCCGGTCCTGCACATGGGCTCCTGCGTGGATAACAGCCGTATCCTGATGGCTGCCACCGAAGTGGTTAAGGCCGGAGGCTTGGGAAATGACATCAGTGATCTCCCGGCGGCCGGGTGCGCCCCGGAATGGATGAGTGAAAAGGCCATCTCCATCGGGCACTATTTTGTGGCTTCCGGGGTCTATACGGTCTTTGGGGTCACTCTGCCTGTGGAAGGGGCACCGGTCTTCAAAGACTATTTATTCAACGGTATGGAAAATGTCTTGGGGGGCAAATGGGATCTGGTCGAAGACCCCTATGAGATGGCCCGCAGGATGATTGCCCATATTGATGCCAAACGCAAGGCCTTGGGTATTGACAAGGCCAGGGAGCGGGTGCTTATGGATATGGCTGACCGGCAGAAGCTGGAAGCAGTATAACTATTATTAAAATGACCTCTTAAGAAAGGAGGAACGTGTTCCATGTCAAAATTAGTCGCTTTTGCCGCCATTCAGGGCGCATATAATATCGTTTCCAAAGGAGAGGGGACTTTGAAAAAGGCCCTGGATAAATACGGGCCGGATCAGAAAATCGAGTTTCCCAATACCGCTTATTATCTGCCGATCATCTATTCCATTCTGGGTATCCCGGTCAAGACCCTGGGCGATGCCAAGAAACCCATGGAGATAGCCAGAAAACTCCTGCCGGCCCATGTCAAGAATACGTACCATCTGCCCTATCTGGGGCCCTTACTCGATGCCGGTATGGCCACCCTTTTCGCTGAGGAGGTGGCTGAGGCCATTCGGTATCTGGAGGACCCCAATTTCTACTTAGTCAGTGAAGATATTGATGAGGCCTCCGGCAAGATCTGGCTGGGAGCAGCCGAGGATACGGTCTTCCGCAAACGGGGTGTGGAGTTTGTGGATGGAACGGCCCCGGGTTTTGCAGCCATCGTCGGCGCGGCCCCGGATCCGGAGACGGCCAAGTGGATCGCCGAAGAATATCAGAAAAAGAACCTTTATGTGTTTATGTGTGCCAATCAGAACGGGACCACCTTTTCAGAACAGCTCATAGAAGCCGGGGTCCAGATCGGCTGGAACACCCGTCTGGTGCCCTTCGGCCCCGATATCTCGGCCGCGGTCTTCGCCCTTGGTTTTGCCAACCGGGCGGCCATGGCCTTTGGCGGGATCAAGCCCGGCGATTTTAAAAAGATGTTGCTCTATAATAAGGATCGTATCTTCGCCTTTGTCAATGCCCTGGGGGATGTCGGAGCCGAGTGGGCGGCCAATGCCGCCGGTTGCGTCAACTGGGGTTTTCCGACCATCGCCGATACGGACATCCCGGAGATTTTACCCACCGGTGTTTGTACTTATGAGCACGTGGTGGCCAATGTGGGTCACCGGGAAATGCCCCAGAGATCCATTGAAATCCGGGGCCTGAAAGTAACGGTAGCCAATGTGGACATTCCTCTGGCCTACGGACCGGCCTTTGAAGGGGAACGGGTCCGGAAAGAAGACCTGTATCTGGAGATGGGCGGCGGCAAGACCCAGGCCACCGAGCTGGTCCAACTGGCTGATATGAATGCCATTGAGGACGGAAAAGTAGAAGTCGTCGGTAAGGATGTCGCGGATATCAAAAAAGGGGAACGGCTGCCCTTAGGCATCTTGGTCCAGGTGGCCGGCCGTCAGATGCAGGAGGATTTTGAACCCATTTTAGAGCGGCAGATCCATCACCTGATCAACTATGCCCAGGGCATTATGCATATCGGACAAAGGGATATTGCCTGGGTTCGGGTGGGGGAGCCGGCCGTCCAGAAGGGATTTACCTTGAAGGATATCGGGGTCATCATCCATGCCAAATTTCATCAGGACTTCGGGGCCATCCTGGATAAGGTCCAGGTCACCCTGTATACCAAAAAAGAGGATGTGGACAAGCTGACCAAGAAGGCCCGGGCGATTTATCGGACCCGTGATGAACGGGTCGAGAAGATGACCGACGAGAGCGTGGAAACCTATTATTCCTGTACCTTGTGCCAGTCCTTTGCCCCCAACCATGTCTGCATGGTCAGCCCGGAACGGACCGGTCTCTGCGGGGCCTATAACTGGATGGACTGCAAGGCTTCTTTTGAGATCAACCCGACCGGTCCGAACCAGCCGGTTCAAAAAGGGGAGTGCCTGGATCCCAAGCTGGGCCAGTGGAAGGGGGTCAACGATTTCGTTTACAAGGCCTCCCGCCAAAAGGTGGCCGGTTATAACTTCCACAGACTGGTCTATGATCCCATGACCACCTGCGGTTGCTGCGAATGTATTGCCGCGGTACTTCCGACCTGTAACGGGGTCATGACCGTCAACCGGGACTATACCGGTATGACGCCCTCAGGGATGAAGTTCACCACCCTGGCCGGGGTCATGGGCGGCGGGGCCTCTTCTCCGGGATTTGTGGGCCACAGCAAGTTCAATGTGACTCAAGGGAAATTCATTACCGGAGACGGCGGTCTTCTCCGCATGGTCTGGATGCCCAAGCAACTTAAAGAGGAGATCCGGGAGCGCCTGATTAAACGAGGCGAACAACTCGGTTACCCGAACTTAGTCGATATGATCGCCGACGAGACCGTCGGGACTACCGAAGATGAGATTTTGCCCTGGCTTCAGGAAAAAGGTCATCCGGCCGTGTCAATGGAGTCTATTGTCGGTTAACCATAAACACTCCGGGCTCCGATCTTTCGGGGCCCGGAGGTATTATAGCCATAAAGCCTTTAGCCATAAGCAGTCAGCGGACAACCGATTCAAAACATTTTTACTGACTGCTGATCGCTAAAAGCTAATTATTTTATATATAAAAGGAGACGAGCATGGGATTAACAGGGATTCAGATCTTCAAGCTGCTGCCCAAAACCAACTGTGGGGAATGCGGGGTGCCAACCTGTCTGGCCTTTGCCATGAATTTGGCCTCCGGAAAGGCGGAACTGGCCTCCTGCCCCTATGTTTCTGAAGAAGCTAAGGCGCTGCTGGCCGAGGCATCGGCCCCACCCATCCGCCCATTAACCATCGGATCCGGCGATCATGCGGTAAAAACCGGAGGAGAAACGGTTCTTTTTAGACATGAAAAGACCTTCTTTAATCCGACCGGATTTGGTGCCCTGGTGACCACCGACATGGGGGAGGATGTTATTTCGGCCAAACTAAGAAAATGGGATACCTTTCAATATGAACGGGTCGGCTTGACCTTAAGGCCCGAACTGGTGGCCGTTAAAGATATGGCCGGAGATGCCGGCAAGTTCAAAAAAACTGTTCAACAGGTTGCCGAGACCAGCAATTTTAGCCTGATTTTAATGAGTGAAAAACCCGAAGTCCTCAAGGAAGGGCTATCGGCCTGTCCCGGTGGCAAGCCCCTGCTCTATGCCGCTACCAAGGACAACTGGCAGGCCATGGCCGATTTAGCCAAAGAAGCCAACTGCCCCCTGGCTGTCAAAGGAGAAGGTTTGGCGGGATTAATTGATCTGACGGCTAAGCTGACCCAGGCCGGCCTAAAGGATCTGGTCCTGGATTCCGGGGCCAGGGCCATTAAGCAGGTCTTTGAAGACCAGATCTCTATTCGTCGGGCCGCCCTTTCAGGAAAAGAGAAAGGCTTAGGGTTTCCCACTATCTGTCTGCCCTTTGAAATGGCCAAAGACCTGGAAACGGAGACCCTTATGGGAGCCGTCATGGTAGCCAAATACGGGGGGGTGGTGGTCTTTTCCGATTTCGAAGGTCAAGCCATCTTTCCACTCCTTCTGGAGCGCTTAAATATCTTTACCGATCCGCAACGTCCGATGACCGTAACCCAGGGCATTTTTGAAATCAATGGACCGGATGAAAATTCCCCGGTGTGTGTCACCTCCAATTTCTCCTTAACGTATTTTATCGTTTCCGGGGAGATTGAAAGCAGCCGGATACCTACCTGGCTCTGTATTATGGATACCGAAGGCTTGTCCGTTATGACGGCCTGGGCTGCCGGCAAATTCGTCGGTGATGCCGTGGGGATCTTTATTAAGAAAAGCGGGATTGCCGATAAGGTTAAGCACCGCAATTTGATTATCCCAGGGTATGCGGCCTCCATCGCCGGGGATTTGGAAGAGGAATTGCCGGGCTGGACGATTAAAGTCGGTCCTCGGGAAGCGGCCCACATTCCCAAATTCCTGCGAGAACTGAAATAAAGAAGGCTCAAGGCTCAAAGTTAAAAGGGACGAACCTTTTAGCTTTTAACTTTCAGCTAAAAACAAAGGAGAACATTATGTTTACAATAGGCGAGAATCTCAACGTCATCAATAAAGGGATAGGGCGGGCGTTTAAAGAAAAAGATCCCAAGCCCATTCGAGAGATGGCCGAGAACTTGGCTAAAGCCAAGCCAACTTTTATTGATATCAATCTCGGACCGGCCCGAAAGGGTGGGGAAGAACTGATGGCCTGGGTCGTCCAGACCGTTCAGGAAGTCACCGATATTCCTTTGGCCCTGGACACCTCTAATATTGCGGCTATTGAAGCCGGTCTTAAGGTCCATAAGGGAAAGGCCATCATAAATTCCATTATGGCCCGCCCGGAACGCTACACGGCCATGTTGCCTATCTGCCAGAAGTATGGGGCCTACATGATCGCCCTGCTCTGGGGGCCCGATGGCCTTCCCCGAGACGAGAACGAGCGGGGGGCTTTAGCGGCGGAATTGCTCTATGCGGCCAATGAGGCCGGAATTCCCAACGAAGACATCTTTGTGGATCCCATCATTACCCCGGTCAACATTCAGCAGCAGCAATTGATGAGCACCTTAACCTTTATGAGCATGCTTCAGGACATCGCCCCAGGGGCCAAATCCACCTGCGGCTTGTCCAATGTCTCCAACGGGCCCCCGGATCACCTGCGGCCCATTCTGAATCAGACCTACATGATCATGCTGGAACGCCACGGCATGTATTCCTGCATCATAGACGCCTTTGATGACAAGATCATGGACATCGCTCGAGGCAACCGTCCGGATATCGTCGAGATAGTCCATAAAGTCATGGATGGGGAAACCCTTGACATGGGCGGCCTCTCCAAAGAGATGGTGGACTATGTCAAAACGGCCAAGGTCATCCTGGGACATACCCTGTATTCCGATTCCTGGCTGGAAATCTAAGCCATTCTCGTCATTCCGGGCAAGCGAAGCGCGACCCGGAATCCAGAGATAAACTTTAACAGAAGCGCTTAACTTACCAATTAGTTACCAAACGGCCATTTTCTTTGCTGAAAACGGCCGTTTTTTTTGGTGCCGGAGGACTGGCCGATTCTTCTTGGTAGCCGGAAGACAAAACTCGTATAACTACCCAATTAAATTCCTCCCTCTTCCCAGACTCATGCAATAGGCCTGAATTACGAAAGGTTTATTAAAAAGTGTACGCAAAGGTTCTCAGATGAGAGGCCACCTGGATGGTAAAGTAAGATTGGCTCTATTGATGAGCTTTAAGGCCAATTCGTCAGCCTTTCTGTAAATTTTGTTTTCGTCCACATTTTTGATTTTTCCCTGGTCGAGAACGATCTCTCCGCCTATAAAAACAGTGCTGATACTAGCTTCAGAGACCGAGTAAACTATAGAATTGGGAATATTGAGCAGGGGCCTCCACTCGGGATGGTTTCGATCAAACAGGACGAGGTCGGCGTTTTTTGTCGGTTCGATGGAGCCGATCTGTTTCTCCATGAGCAGTGCTTCCGCTCCACGCAGCGTGGCCATCTCCAGCACCGTCTCAGCGGGCATGACAGATTCCTTCATGTGGATATCTTTGTAGAGACCGGCCACCACCTGCATGATTCTGAGCATATTGCTGTGGTCGGAACTGTTAGCGCTATCAGCACCAAGAGAGACACATATACCCTTGTCGAGCATTTCAGGAAATCTTGCATACTTGGTCAACCCTTTACAGTGTTTCATCGCTGCGGTGGGACAGTGACTGATCTTAACCTCATACTGCTTTAATAGATCCATTTCACCGTCGTCTACGTAGACCATGTGCGTCAGTTTCAGCTTCTTCCCGAGAAGCCCCCATCCTTCAAACTCCCGTAGAGATTTAATGCTGTCGCGGGTCTCCATGGAAGGTATACTTGAAGAGTGCATCATCCCAATGCCGAGGCCAAGGTCGTCAGCAAGCGCCTTCGCACCCCTCAGCAACCTTTCCGATGCAGTTCCCATTCCAATAATCAGAGGCCAGGCAGTGATCCTGTCGTTCGAGAGCTTCCGTACCAGCTCTATAAACGTTTCATTTGCCTTCAAGGCTTGGCCGGTTGTCTGCTTCATGGTCTCTGGGGCCGAAGCCGGGTCCCATGTCCATCTGCCCAAAATCCCCCTGAGTCCGATTGTATTTAGGGCCTCCGTTGCGGCCTCCGGATGCATGAGGGTTCCTGCCTCGCAAAAGGTAGTAGTCCCTGTTTTTATCATCTCAATGAAGGCGAGCATTGCCGATGTATATTCGTCCTCCGGGGAGAGACATGCATATATGGGCATAAGCCAGCAGGACATCCAATCATTTCTGTCATCGGGGATAAGACTTCGAACTATATGCTCCGACAGATGCACATGGGTGTCGACGAATCCTGGAAGGACCACTTTATTCTCGGCATTAAAGCGGTCCGCCTCTATGTATCGCTCTTCCAGGTTATCGGCCTTTCCCACCGCTTCGATCTTATCCCCTTTAATCAGGACAGCGCCGTTTCGAAAAATCCTCCGCTCCGGATCCATTGTGACGACAATTCCACCGGTAATCAGTGTACCTCCTCGTCCTCTATCTTCCAGCTCCGACATGCCGGCCTCCCTTCAATTAGATGGCAACTTTCCTTCCCTTGTGTTCATTGCCCGCTACACCAAGGCTAAAGTACCTCGATCCCTCCGGATACACAAATGTGCTGTGCCGTCATCCCGCTCGACTCTTCGGTTACCAAGAACAGTGCTGCCTTGGCTACTTCTTCGGGGGTGACAAAGCGCCGGATCGGTATCTGGTCATCGTAGAATTTTTTCATCTCTTCGAAAGTCTTGCCCGTCGCCTCTGCCCTTTTCCGGATGACGTTAAAGGCCCTGTCTCCCTCCGTGGGCCCGGGGGAAAGACAATTGCATCGAATATTGTGGGGGCCCACCTCGGCGGCGATGGTTTGGGTGACGCCCGCTATGGCCCACTTGGTGGCATTGTAAGGCGTCCGGAGAGGATAGGCATACACTCCGGCGATGGACCCGATGTTCAGGATGTTTCCTGACCTTTTTCCAATCATGATGGGAAGAACATATTTGGTACAATAGAAAAGACCGTTCAGATTGGTATGGACCACGGTTCGCCAGTCTTTTCCTTCGATTTCATGAATCGGTGCCGTGGGCCCCTCGGCGGCAGCGTTGTTAACTAGGATATCGATGGTCCCGAAGCGCTCCACCGTTTGGGCTACCATCGATTTCACATCCTCTTCCCTGCCCACATCGGTCACAAATCCGATCACCTCGCCTCCGCCTTCTTTAATTTCGTTTTCCACCTTATCAACCAGATCCCGCCTGCGCCCGCAAATCGAAACGCAAGCCCCTTCTTGAGCAAACCGAAGAGCGATGACACGGCCAATTCCGGCGTTCCCTCCGGTGATAACAGCTACCTTTTGTTTCAGCTTCATGGCTTCCTCCTTATTGGGCCATACTCAGGGTCCAACACGATCCCTCAATTGTTGAAAGGGTCGAGAATAGAGCTATTTAGTTTCCATCCGGAAATTCAAATTTCCGGATGGAAACACCTGGATTCTGACTCGAAGCTCTGGCCAGAAACCCCTTTTTCAAAGGGTTTCTGGCCATGGAGACAAATCGACCACGGTATGTTCTCATCCGGAAAGA
>JAZDOU010000023.1:0-26081 GCA_043798385.1 Pseudomonadota bacterium | reverse complement strand
ACTTTTGGATTTCGGCTGCCGGTGCAAAGGCCGATAAACCGACTATCAAGACCAAAAAAAAGATTGAGAAAACGAATCGATTTTTCATAGGATATTCCCTTTTCAAGTTTCTCTTTTTTTAGGGGGGGGGCACGAGTCCATCAACCTTGATGAATTGGTAAAAAGTCGTCATTCCCGCGCAGGCGGGAATCCAGACCATCCGCAACCCATTAAAAACACAGGATTCCCGTTTCCCGACTAAGATGTTCGGAGGCAAGCTTCACGGGAATGACGAAAATGGGCTTAGGGCGACTTATTACGAACTTGTCAACTTTGAACTTTGAACCTTGAACTTAGAATATATGGCCTATGCCCAGCCCGCCTCGGGCCCGATTTATTTCACCAATATCGGCATGCCCAGGAGCGGCCAGATGGTCAAAATAGCCAGGGCCAGGACAATCAACAAGACGATGCTGGCCGGGATACCGGCCCCGAAGAATTCACCGGTGGTGAATTGTTTGGATTCATAGGCCATGGCATTGGGT
The DNA here is from genome assembly GCA_043798385.1 of Pseudomonadota bacterium. GTDB lineage: Bacteria > Desulfobacterota > RBG-13-43-22 > RBG-13-43-22 > RBG-13-43-22 > RBG-13-43-22. The sequence goes on along the minus strand of JAZDOU010000023.1, from coordinate 25,557 downwards.
GCCGCCCCGATCAGCAAAAGAAAGGGCATACCGGCCGTCGTCAGGGCGGCATAAAAGACCACCTCCGGAGTGACGCCCAGGTATTTGGCAATGACCAGGGCCACCGGTAGAGAAATGGCAATGGCCGCCACATTCATGATGAAATTGGTCATGATTAAAACAAAGGTGGCGATGCTCATGACAAAGACCAGCCAATGGGCCTCCTTGAACATGGTCAACCAGTGGACCGCCAGCCATTGGGCCGTACCGACCTGCCAGAGACAGAAGCCGATACTCATGGCCCCGCTGAAAAGAAAGATGATGTTCCAGGGGATCTCTTCCAGTTCCTTGACGGTCAGTAACCTGGTAAGAAAAAACAACAGGCCGGCCACCAGGATAAGGGCCGAGCGGTCCAGAAACTTCATGGCCGGGATGAAGGATTGCAGGGTCATGATGAGCACCACCCCGATGACACAGACAATAACGAAGATCTCCTTCCCGGTCATGGGGCCCAGTTGACGGTAGAGGTCCTGGGCCTTTTTTTTCAAACCCTCGATCCTCGGTTTTTCCGGTTTAAAGAAAATAAGGATCATCACCCAGATTAGAAAGACCATGATCCAGGACACCGGGAAGAGATATTTGGAAAGCTCGAAAAAGGTGATATCCTGTCCGGTAAACTCTTTAAACATCCCCACCCCGGCCGGGGCCCGGGCCGAACCGAGCATCGTGGCGATGCTGCCGGCCCCGGCGCTATAGGCCATGCCGACGAACAGGGCCTTGCCGAATTTGGTCGGCCGGTCGCCTTCTCCATAGAGGGAATAGATGGCCATCAGGATGGGAAAGACCGTGGCGGCAGCCGCGGTGTGGGCCATGAAATGAGCCAGGGCGGCCGTGATGATCATGGTGCCCAGCAAAATGGCCTTGGTATTTTCTCCGATGATGGAGAGCATTTTATAGGCCAGCCTTCGGGTGAGGCCGGACCGGGTGAAGGCCAAACCGATCAGCAGGGAGCCGAAGATGAACATGACCGAGGGATCCATAAAATCCCGGAAGGCGTCCTTGGCGGAACGGATGGCAAAGAGGGCCTGGACTACCCCGATGGCAATACTGGTCACCCCGATGGGCATAACCTCAAAGACCCACCAAACCCCGGCCAGCAAAAACAACCCTAAGGCGGCTTTTCCTTGCGTAGAAAGGGCAAAGTGTTTTCCCGTGGGATCTACGGCATCCGGCAGGGAGGGCATGAAATATAACCAGAAAAAAAGTCCCAATCCCAAAAGAATAAAGAAGATTCGCTTCCAGTCGATCCGCTTATAGATAGGGGCCAGTTGAATCCTGTCGGGAATTTCGGGAAGTCCCCCTGAACCGGCCGGTTTCGTTGTTTCTTTGGCCATTTTTTCTGCCCTCCCTTATTCGCTTAAAACCAATTTGGCGATTTCGTTGAAGATTTCATTCAAGCGGATGACCCCTACCACGGCCCCCTTATCCAAAACCGGAAGCAAAATGAGGTCCTTTTCCATCATGTTATAAATGGCCTTAATAATGGAATCCTCTGCCTGGGCAGTTTCCTTGATGGGCGACATGATTTCGCTGACCGGTTTTTCGGCTTCCTCTTTTACCCCAGCCGTAAAAAGACCTTCAAAGAATACCGGAGTATCCCATTCCTTGGACATCCAATCCCCGGATCGTGAAAATTTTTTCTCAATCCCCCGGATCAGATCTTTCATCGAAAGGGATCCCATGAGTTGATATTTTTCATCAAAGATCAACAAGATGGTGGGTTCCAGTTTTCCCTCCAGTCCTAAGGCGGCCTTTTTAACGATGGCAATGGCCTGTTTGATGTTAAACCAATAAGGGATGTGAGGATAGTCCGTTAAAGGAATCATTAGGTCCTTTACCTTTTTTTCATGCGGCATGGTCCTACCTCCTTGATGGGTTCAGGATAAAGAGTTGGTGAAACTTGTAACAAACTTTTTATGGAATTACAACAAAAAATTTTATATAAATTAAATAGTTACGTTGGGAGTGTCCATTGTCGCTTTCAGGGCTGTAATCAATAAGTTACTTTTGTGAGGACATTAACCAACTAATAATCCAAGCATTTTTTTTAAGCAGGACAATAATTTGTGTTGGGGAGAGAAATGAATGATTTAGTAACAAAAAGATGACTCGTTGTAATTGATAGATTACAAATTAAATAGAGAGTGTCTGGGCGCCTTTGGTTTTTGTTCGGGATAATATTTTAGCCACCAGGCCCTGTCAGGCTTCCTTAGGGCAGACAAGAGGATACCGGCTTTTATTAAGGGCGAATCTCAATGGTCGGGTAGAGTCCTTTGAGTCGGCCGGTAGAATAGGGTTGGATGGTGTTAAAGGAAATGTCCTGGTTTTTCTGGGCATGCCCCCGATTCTTAGTGCCGTCAAAAAAGGCCCCATTGGCCAAAAGGATATGTTCGATCCGCTCTTGGAAGGCCTCGACAAAGGCAGCGCCGCTACCTTGAAACTGCATCCTCCCCAGGCTGAACTTCTTTTTTATTCGGGACAAAGACGTTAACGGCAGGCTATGTCCCTTGAGGTCCTGGCGATTTTTTATGGTTCCCCAGATGAGATGATCGCCGGGGATCGTAAGGGGTTCCTTAAGATCAATGATGGTGTGCGGCATAATAATGCTGTTATCGCCTATTTTCAGGGAACACACTTCTGTGCCACGCAAAAAGGCATTAAACCCCACAAAGACTTTTTTCCCCAGGCAGGCCTGGACAATTTTTCCTCCGTGGGCCGTAACGTTGTTTTCTTCCAGATGGGAAGAAAGGATGGTGCAATTCTCCTGGGCATTGGCCCCCGGCCCTAAAAAAGCGTTTTCCAAATAGGCCCTTTGGGCCACCAAGACGTTTTTCCCTATTTTAGTCCGGCCTTTAACCACGGCAAAGGGATTCAAGGCGGCTCCTTTGGGGACCTTGATCGGGGGTTTGACATGAACGTCATCAAAGACCCTTTGGAACTCCAGTTTGCGGCTTTCAATAAAATCAATGAAAATGCCTTTGGGGGCCTGCCCCGGCTGAAAGTCAAGGTAGTCTTTCAACACCTCCTTGGGAAAGGTATAGCTGAAATCAAAGAGATCCCCCTTTCGGATCCAGATCTTTCCCGCCTCTACCGGATAATGGGAGAGTTCTCCCACCTGCACATAGGCAAAAGGGCCGATGACACAATCATGAAGGGTGGTCAGGTCCACGGTACTGAAAGGGGCCAGGAAACAGCCTTCGACGGTGGAGCCGTGAATATTGGCATAATGCATGGCCACCGTGTTCTGGATCAGGAATTCTTCCAGGTTCTCCGGATCGTGTGAAAAGCTATGGACCAGGGTTTTGATAAGAAAGCTGTCTTTAATGTGAATCACTTCATCGTCATGCAGGGGGATATCCAGGTCCTGAAAACGATGCGTTGCTCCCTGGCTCTTCAATTCGTCCCCACGGATATCACTCTTGTAAAGAACCGAGTAATCGACGAGACACTTTCCTAAAAAATAACTGCCGGCCAGGCTGGAATTATTAAAACGAAAATATAGCGGATGATGGGGGGTGAGTCCATAAAAGGCATAAAATTTACTGAATTGCTGCTTCGGAATAACGCCCTGCAGGAATGGCCGGACATCAAAGGCCGGTTCCCGCAGGTTGATATTGACCCGGTTTATGATCCGGTCAATCAGTTTTTCCAGTTGTTTCATGGTCCTCCTTATTTTCGAATCGCCTTGATTTCCTCCACCGAATGCCAGACCTCTTGCCCGGGAATAAAAGTGATATCTTTCATGATATAAAAAGAATATTTGGGGTCTTTATAGGTGACCCCAAAATAGATCCCGCCGTTGGCCAGGTGATCCAGGGGGCGGATAAAAAGGGGACCGCGTAAAGAATCCCATTGCAGGCCCTCCAGGGCATCGATGACTTTTTCGGTATCCAGAGATTTGGCCTTTTCCACGGCCTTTTTAAGGGCAACCAAGCCATCATAAGCGGTTATAGCCCAGGCCGAAGGATATTCTCCGGTTCTGCCCTTGTATTTTTCGACAAAGGCCTTTATTTGAGGATTGTTCAGGGCGTAAAATGGGGCCCAGTCAAAACCGTAGAGATTGGTAACCATATCCCCGCCCACCCCTTTTAAAAAGTCATAATCCAACAGGCCGATAAGGGTTGAGCGTGTGAACAGTCTGGAAGCCCTGACCTGCCGAAAAAAAGCGGCCAAATCCCCGCTCCAAAGGATGGAGTAGATGATCTCCGGCCGGCTGGAAAGCAGGGCCGTAATAAAGGGGGAATAGTCTTGTTCCCCCAGTTTTGGCCAGAGTTCTTTGACCACCTGGGCCGCAGGATTGATTTCGGACAACCTTTTTTTAAAGGCCTTGGCCTGACTGTGACCAAATTCCATATCGGGCCCGATAATGGCGATTTTTTTAAAGCCTTTTTTGGTAAGAAAGGCGGCCACGGCCTGTCCTTCCATAAAGGTGTCGGGGATAACCTGAAATAGATAGCGGTGCCCCTGCTCGGTGGTAATTTTTTCAAGGTTGGCCCCGTGAAAGTAGATCAATTTTTTATTTTCTTTGCAGACCTGGGAGACGGCCAGGGCCACAGCCGGACTGGTGGGCCCGATTAAAAAATTGACTTTGTCCCGCTGGATCAAATCCCTGGCCAGGACTGCGCCCAGTTCGGGTTTCATCTGGGAATCCCGGATGATCAACTCCACTTTTCTCCCCAGGAAGCCGCCGGAGGAATTTATTTCTTCCAGGCCCAATTCCAGGGCATTCTTCTGGGACAGGGAGATTAGAAACCCCGGGCCGGTTACATCGGCCACAAATCCCAGCTTGACCACTTTTTTTTCGGCCCAGGAAGGGTTTGGCAGGAGAAACCAGAAACTAAACAGGAGACCAAACAGGAGTCCAAAGGGAATTTTTTTCACATAAAAAGGCATAGAGAGGTCCTTTCTCATAATGAATCAACCAGACAGTGACTTAAGAATAAAATTCTACGCAAAGTGGAAAGAATTTATTAAAGAACAAGCCGTTGACCCGGACCAACCAAGGTATTTATCGCGTTTCGTATATCCAATTTTGGTTCCGGCTGGTCCGGGTTGGGACGGTCGGAATTGGAAACCCTTTTTTTCTTTATTCTGAGAGAAGTCTATAGTATTTACCTTATTTAGTTAAAAAAGACAAACAAGAGATTTGACGGCTTCGTAAAAAGTCTCTCTGGTCGTCGTCCCGGATTCCGTCCTGGAGGGGACTCCACCCCGGAGGGCGAAGGCCGGGAACCAGTTCCGTTACCCTGGATTCCGGCTTTCGCCCTCTGGGGCGTAGGACCTTGGGGCCGAGGGCCGGAATGACATCAAAACGTGTTTTTCGACTTTTTACCGGTCCATCAGATTTGATAGATTCGTAAAAGTCAGAGTTCACTCAAAAGAGGATTCCTAGGGGGAATATGAATGGAAAGTTTAATCTGGCTCTTTCCGGTTTCAGGTATAAAGACTTATTTGTTCATCCCTCCTCTGGTGGCCTTTATCGTTTCCTTTTTTACCTCCATGGGCGGGGTTTCCGGGGCCTTCCTGCTCTTGCCTTTTCAAGTCAGTGTTTTAAATTTTACCACTCCAGCCGTTAGTGCCACCAATTTTGTCTATAATATCGTGGCCATTCCCAGCGGGGTCTATCGCTACCTCAAAGAAGGCCGGATGGCCTGGCCCCTGACCTGGGTGGTGATCGTCGGGACTTTACCCGGCGTATTTATAGGCTATTATCTGAGGGTCTTATACCTTCCCGACCCCAGGGCCTTTAAGGTGTTTGTGGGGTGTGTCTTGCTTTATTTAGGCCTGCGCCTTCTTTATGAAATGACCTCCCGTTCCCAAAAGGGAAAAAAACAAATGAAGGCCTTGGAAGATAAATTCAACCAGCGCACCGAGGAACTCCAGGCCGGCCGACAGGCCCACTTAGCCTCCGGTTTGCCGGCCGAGGCGGTCATAAAAACCCTCCAGTTTTCTTTATCCCGGGTGGAGTACGAATTCTGGGGAGAACGGTTTTCCTTCAGCACCCCGGCAATGTTCTTTCTGGCCTTTGGAGTGGGAATAATCGGCGGGACCTACGGAATCGGCGGCGGGGCCATTATTGCCCCTTTTTGTGTGGCCGTATTTAACCTGCCGGTTTATACCGTGGCCGGGGCGGCCTTGTTGGGAACCTTTCTCACTTCCATTGCCGGGGTCTTTTTTTACAGCCTCATCCCGGCCAGGGCGGGAATGGCCACCGCACCGGACTGGCTGTTGGGTTTTCTCTTTGGTGCCGGGGGCTTTGTCGGCATGTATTGTGGTGCCTGGGCCCAAAAATTTGTGCCTCAAAAATTCATCAAATTGATGCTGGGTCTGATCATCACCTTCCTGGCCTTCAGTTATATCATCCAATATTTCCTATAGAAAATTTTCCGGCGGCAGGCCTTGACGGGAAAAATCGTTTCAAGGCCTTTTCCCCTTCCACGGCCCAGAAGACTACGGTTGACAGGACCAGGGTCATCATCAATTCGCTGAAGGTTAAGGGTATGGTTTTAAATATGGGATTGAGAATAGGCACATAAATGGTGGCCATTTGAAGGATGAAGGTCAAAACAACGGCCCCTAAAAGAGGCTTATTGGACAACAGCCCTTGACTGAAAAGGGATTCCCTCTCGGACCGAATGGCCAGGACATGGCCCAACTGGGTCAGGCAGAGAACAGTAAAGACCATGGTCTGCCAGTGGCTGTTTCCGGTCTTAAGATGCCAGGCCTGAACCAAGAGGACGGTCAGACCCATCAATAAACCGACCCAGATGGCATGAAGACCGAGACCCTGGGCAAAAATACTTTCCTTCGGATGCCTCGGGAGGCGTTTCATGACATCTCCTTCTTCCGGTTCCATGGAAAGGGCCAGGGCCGGGAGCCCGTCGGTAACCAGATTGACCCAGAGGATGTGGATCGGCAGCAACGGGATGGGCAAACCCACCAAAGGCGCCAGAAAGATGGTCCATATCTCACCGGAATTGGTGGTCAAAAGATACTTAATGAATTTCCGGATATTGTCGAATATCTTCCGGCCTTCTTGGACCGCCCTGACGATGGCAGCAAAATTATCATCCAGCAGGATCATATGGGCGGCTTCTTTGGAGACGTCTGTGCCGGTGATGCCCATGGCAATCCCGATATCGGCCCTTTTTAAGGCCGGGGCATCATTGACCCCGTCCCCGGTCATGGCAATGAATTGTCCTTTATCCTGCAGGGCTTTGACTATTTTCAACTTCTGGTCCGGGGCCACCCGGGCATAGACCCGGATCTGTTCGACCTGTTTTTCAAATTCTTCCAGAGACAGCCCTTCCAGTTCCCTGCCGGTCATGATTGCCTTTGAATCCTCCTCGATCAGTCCCAGACGTTTGGCTATGGCCCGGGCGGTGACGGGATGATCCCCGGTGATCATCACCGGGACGATTCCGGCCGTCTTACAGACACGGATGGCCTCTTTAACCTCCTCTCTGGGCGGATCCATCAACCCGACCAGGCCTAAAAAAATAAGCCCGGTTTCCACGGATTCGGGAGAAATCTCTTCTGGAAAAGTCGTCCAGCGGCGCATGGCTACACCGATGACCCTTAAGCCTTCGACGGCCATTTTTTCATTGATTAAATTAATTTGTTCTGCTTCCAAGGGTCTGAGACCGTTGGCGGTCAGGATATGGTCCGACTTATCCAGCAAGACGTCCACCGCGCCCTTGGTAAAGGAGAGGGTTTGCGTCTCCTGGCCTGCAACGACAGGAAGGCTATGAATCGTGGTCATACACTTTCTGTCGGCATCAAAGGGGATCTCTCCTCTGCGAGGGAAACTCTTTTCGAGTTCCTTTTTAGCAAAGCCCTTTTTCTTGGCTAGATGATATAGGGCCAATTCCGTGGGATCGCCGATCAGGTTTCCATCTTTATCTGTCTGGGCGTCATTACTTAAAGCCAGGGCAGTCAGAAAAGCAGGACGAGGCTGAAGGTCCTCTTGCCTCCAGTCAAGGGAAAATGGTTTACCGTCTGACTGGGCATACCCAACGCTGAACTCCGAACTCCCCACTAAGTCACCGTCCAGGTAAATTTCTTCCGCCGACATCCGATTCAAGGTCAGGGTCCCGGTTTTATCCGAGCAGATATAGGTCACTGAGCCAAGGGTTTCTACGGCCGGGAGTTTCCGGATCAAGACATTTTGTCTGACCATCTTTTTGGCGCCCAGGGCTAAGGAAATGGTGACTACCGCCGGCAGGGCCTCCGGTATGGCCGCCACCGCCAGAGAAATGGCGGTTAAAAGCATCAAAAGCGGGGGTTCGGCCCGCATCAATCCCACCAAAAAGATAATGGCGCAGATGGCCAGAACGGCTAGGGCCAGCTTTTGGCCGAAAGCGGCCAGCCTCTTCTGAAGGGGGGTTTTGACCTCCTGTTCATCCCGGAGCATAGCAGCAATCCGGCCCAGTTCGGTTTTCATGCCGGTGGACACAACGATCCCGGTACCACGGCCATGGGTGACAAAAGTCCCCTTGTAGGCCATATTTCTTCTGTCGCCCAGGGGGATTGAGGGATCAACAATAGGCCGTAGGTGTTTTTCCACCGGAATAGACTCGCCGGTCAGGGCCGCTTCATCGATATTGAGTCGGTTTTCTTCTATGAGTCTCAAGTCGGCAGGAACACCATTCCCGGCCTCAAGAAGGATGACATCACCTGGTACTATCCGGGAAGCCGGTAATTGGGCCGGCTGATGATCTCTCAGGACGACCGCATGAGAGGCCGCCATTTTTTTAAGGGCGGCCATGGCCTTCTCCGCCCGATATTCCTGGATAAACCCGATAACGGCATTCAGGATAACGATGACCACGATGGCAATGGTGTCGGACGCCTCACCGATAATCCCGGAGATAACGGCTGCGGCCACCAGAACCAGGATCATAAAATCTTTGAATTGATCAAAAAACATAACCAGAAAGGTTTTTTTCTTTTTCTCGGTCAATTCATTGGGGCCATATCGGCCAAGGCGCCTTTGGGCTTCTTCGGAAGAGAGGCCCTGAAGAGAGGTCTCCAGGTCGTCTATGATCTCTTTAACGCCCTTTTGATGCCAGTTCATTATCACTCCGTAATAAAATTTCATGGTTACAAAAAAAAGACCTTTACCCCGATGCCTAATCATCGTGATAAAGGTCTTGCCTATCAGGATCTCCCAACCAGCGGTACCGGCCTGTTTGAACTTGAAATAGACGTGTTGACGATAGCCGCTGCTAAGCTACTCCCCTTTATGAGTACTGCTGGTAAACAGGATAGGATTTTAGGGGACTTTTGTCAAGAAGATAGCGACCGGTCGCCCTTTCCTGTCGCTGGAGAAATTAATTTATATCCAGGCCGAAGAAGCCTCAAGCCAGGAATTCCCGGCTGTCCCCGATAGAACTTTCCAGAGGCAAGGCGATCAGACCGGTCCGGGCCAGCTCCTTAATTTTAAAGGGGGCCAGGGCCATGAGCAGGGTATTGACCCGTCGGGCGTTGCCGGAAAATTCCAAGGTGGCGGTCTGATCGGAGATATCTACAATGGACGCCCCGAAGGAATCGGCCACTTGAATCAATTCCACCCGTTTTTCCGCCGGAAGATAGACGGTCATCAGGATCAGCTCCCGGGTGACGGACTGAGAGTATTTCAGATCAATGACCCCAATGACATCGATCAGTTTCCTGAGCTGCTTGGTGACCTGTTCCAGAACGGCCTCGTCTCCGGAAACCACCAGCGTTATCCGGGTTACTTCCGGCCGTTCCGTAATCCCGGCGGCGATACTTTCGATATTATAGGCCCGTCGGGTAAAGAGCCCGGCTACATGGGAGAGCACCCCGGGATGGTTGCGGACTAAAACGGAAATAACTTGGCGCATAATTAACACTCCTCCAGGATTTCACAGATACCTTTTCCAGGCGGGACCATCGGATTAACATTTTCTTCCGGAGCAATCCGAAAATCAATTAAAAAGGGTTCCTTAACGGACAAGGCCGCTTCAATGGCGGGCATGACCTCTTCCGAGGTCCGGACGATCCTTCCTTTGATCTCATAGCCTTCGGCCACTTTGACAAAATCGGGATTAAAGTCAAAGTGCGTTTGGGAATAGCGCTTGTTCCAGAACAATTCCTGCCATTGCCGGACCATGCCCAGGTTGCCGTTGTTAAAGATAAAGATTTTCACCGGGATATTATAAGAGCGGGCCGTAGCCAGTTCCTGGATGTTCATCTGAAAACTGCCGTCTCCGGAAATCAGGATGACGGTCATGTCCGGGCGGCCCACCTGGGCCCCGATGGCAGCCGGAAAGCCGAAGCCCATGGTCCCCAGCCCCCCGGAAGAAATAAAGGAACGGGGATTTTGCGACAGGATATACTGGGCGGCCCACATCTGATGCTGGCCCACATCGGTGCTGATAATGATATCCTGTTTATTAAGGCTATTGACACATTCCAGGATAAACTGGGGTTTGAGCCCACCTTCTTTTTTATAACTCAGGGGATACTCTTTTTTCCATTGGGCGATCTGATCCAACCATTTTTTCCGTTCCATCGGTTTGACCTTGGCCACGAGGTGTCCCAGGACGTTTTTGATATCCCCGACAATGGGGATATCCACATTGACCCGTTTTCCAATTTCGGCCGGATCGATATCCACGTGGACGATTTTGGCCTGGGGGGCAAACTTTTTGACATCTCCGGCCACCCGGTCATCAAACCGGACCCCCAGGGCCAGGATCAGGTCGGAATGAAAAATGGAGTAGTTGGCATAGCGGGTGCCATGCATCCCCAGCATGCCCAGGGAAAGGGGGTGATCTTCCGGAAAACTGCCTTTCCCCAATAAGGTGGTCGTTATGGGGATATTGGTTGTCCGGATAAAGGCCTGCAGTTCTTCGGTGGCCCCGGAAGAGATGATTCCCCCGCCGACATAGGCTACCGGTCTTTCAGATTCTTTGATGGCCTTGAGAGCGGTCTCAATCTGCTTGGGATGGCCTTTGATGGTGGGGTGATAACTGGGAAGATAGACCTCTTTGATGGGCTTGTATTTGATCCGGCCGTCCTGGATATCTCTGGGAACGTCCACCAGGACCGGGCCGGGCCGGCCGGTTCGGGCCAGGTAGAAGGCCTCCTTGAGGATCCGTCCCAGGTCATTGATGTCTTTAACCAGGTAATTGTATTTGGTAATGGGAATACTGATGCCGTAAATATCGGCCTCTTGAAAACTGTCGTTGCCTATCATGGAAGTAGGCACCTGCCCGGTTATAGCCACGAGAGGCACCGAGTCCATATAGGCATTGGCCAGACCCGTTACCAGGTTGGTCGCCCCTGGTCCGGAGGTGGCGATACAGACGCCCACTCTTCCGGTAACCCGGGCATAGCCATCGGCCGCATGGGCCGCCCCTTGCTCATGCCGGGTAAGAATATGCCGGATGGGGCAATCATAAAGGGCATCATAAAGCGGGATAACCTGGCCCCCCGGAAATCCGAAGAGGACATCCACGCCCTCTTCCTGCAAGACCTCAATAATAATTTCTGAACCTTTTTTGAATCCTGACGACATAGTGTTAGGCATCCCTCCTGCTGTCTAAGGCCATCTTGATGGTCCAATTATCCATGTATTTGAGATCCCCACCCATGGGAATCCCGTAGGCAATCCGGGTCAAGTGCAGTCCCGGTCGTTTGGCCTTGATCTGTTCCACTAAAAAAGAGACGGTGGCCTCTCCCTCGGCGGTAGGATTGATGGCCAGAACAACTTCGGAGATCTCCTCTTTTTCGAGCCGTTCCATCAGCTCCCGGATCCGTAGATCCTTGGGGCCGACCCCGTCGATGGGAGATAAGGTCCCCTGGAGAACATGATACCGGCCCTTAAACCCACCGGCCCTTTCCAGGGCCAACAGATCCCCCGGGCCTTCCACCACGCATAAGACCCCCGAACCCCGGCCGTTGTTTTGGCACAGCGGGCAGGGATCGGCCTCGGTCAGATTAAAACAAATCGAGCAGGACTGGATTTTTTCCTTAACTTCCACCAGGGTACGAGCCAATTCGGCCACTTCCGCCTGGGGACGTCGAAGGAGGTGCAGGGCCAGCCGAGCGGCCGTCTTTTCGCCCAATCCCGGCAACCGGGAAAGGGAGGCGATCAACCGGGCCAATGGGGCGGGATATACGGGCAGCCCCATAGCTAAAAAAGACCGGGGATCTTAAGGCCACCCGTTACCTTGGCCATTTCCTGGGAGACCATTTCCTGGGCCTTGTGCAGGGCGTCATTGACAGCGGCCAAGATCAGGTCCTGAAGCATCTCGACATCCTCCGGATTGATTACTTCCGGTTCTATCTTTATCGAAAGGATCTCCTGGCGGCCGTTGGCTGTTATAGTCACCATTCCGCCTCCGGAAGAAGCCTCTACGGTTTTGGCGGCCATTTCTTCCTGAATTTGGGCCAATTTATTTTGCATCATCTTGGCCTGGTTTAAGATATTGCCCATGTTTTTCATGTAATACCGCTCCTCTTTGTTTTTTAAATCCGTGCAAAATCTATTTTTACCAAATATACAACGAAAACCAATCTTTTGCAAAACATTCTTAAAGAAGGATTCTTGGAAGGGTTTAGAAATTAGGTTGACAAAAAAAGTAACATGCATTACATTTGAAACAAATGATACATAAAGCTTTCACAAAATCACCCAAATGGCTCCTTTTCTTTTATAGCCTGCCGTCAAAACCTGTCGGGAACAGGATGAAAATCTGGAGAAAATTATCCCAAATAGGCGCGGTTCCCTTTAGAGGGTCGGTCTATCTCCTTCCCGACAATGAAGAACATTATGAATATTGTCAATGGCTGGTTTCCGAAGTTGTCGGGAGGGGGGGTGACGGGGCCTTTGTCCGGGTTGAAGGGATTGAATTCATGAAAGAAAATGAACTTGTCGCCCTTTTTGCTCATCATAGAGAGAAGGATTATCGACTCTTGGAGGATGGAGTTGAAACACTGGAGAGAGGAATCGATAATTTAAAAAAAGGGGGGGGCTTAGAAAACAAAAAAAAATTGATCGAGGACTTTAAGCGTCTCCGCAAAGATTTCGAGGTGATCAGGAAAGTTGATTTTTTTTTATCAAAAAAAGGGACCTTGCTGGAGACAAGAATCAAAACCATCCATAACGAGATAAAGACCCTATTAACTGAGGAAATAAAAAAACCGGAGAAACTGATTTCACAAAAGGATCGTAAAGATTATCAGGGAAGAGTATGGGTAACCCGAAAACGACCCTACGTGGACCGGATAGCCTCTGCCTGGCTGATCAGGAAATTTATCGACCCTAATGCTCGTTACAAATTTATCGCAGAAGATGCAATAAGCCCTTCCGAGCAAGGGGAGGTGACCTTTGACATGAGCCGGGGGGAATTTACTCACCAGGGGGATCTTTGTACCTTCGAGGTTTTGATCAAGATCTTTGGTTTAAAAGACAAGGCCCTCAGGAAGATGGCCGATATCGTTCACGAGATTGATCTGAAAGATGAAAAGCACCAGGCCCCGGAGGCCAAAGGGGTTGAAGAAATATTGAAGGGTCTCCGGAAAACAGTTACGGATGACAAGGAGATTTTAGAAAAGGGCCTGGCTTTGTTTGAGATGCTTTATGCTTCAAAAACACAATAAAAAGGAGAAATCATTCGTCTGATTGCAAAGGATAAAACCCATGAAATGGATTACCCGTTCCCAGGTGCATGTCGACCGAGTGGCTTGTCCCTGGTTGATCACCCGGTTCATTGACTCGGAGGCCGGGTTTCTCTTCGTTCCCAAGAAGAAGGTATTGGAACTCGCAGAACAAGAAGGCGCTATTCCTTTTGATACGCCGGGGGCTGAATTCCATCACCGGGACGACCTGTGCACCTTCGATGTGCTCATTAACTGGTGCCGTCTGGACGTGGCCGGGGACAAATCGTAAAGGAAAAGCCATGGATTTTCAAGAATCCCTGACCAGCCGCACCTCCCGGGTCTCCGGTTTTCTGGCCCTGCAGCGCAGCACTGTCGGCCTGCTGGCCATGGTGGTGCTGGTGGGTATGGGCGAGCGAATGGCCGAGCGTTTTCTGCCCATCTATCTGATAGCCCTGGGAGGCGGCGTGCTTTCCATCGGACTGCTTCAGGCTATGGATAACCTGCTCTCGGCCCTTTACAGCTTTCCGGGGGGCTACCTCTCCGACCGCATCGGCACCAAACGGTCCCTGCTGTTTTTCAACCTGGTGGCCATGGCCGGTTTTGGCATGGTGATCGTGTTCCCTTCCTGGCAGGCGGTCCTGGCCGGGGCAGTGCTTTTCATCTCCTGGTCGGCCATCTCCCTGCCGGCTACCATGAGCCTGATGTACCAGGTACTTCCTCAGAACAAGCGCACCATGGGAGTGACCATGCATTCGCTGGTCCGACGCATCCCCATGGCCCTGGGTCCGGTGATCGGAGGTATTTTTATCGGCTTCTGGGGCGAACGGACCGGGGTTCGCTTCGCCTTTGTGGCGGCCCTGGCCTTGGCGGCGGTTGGCCTGGCGCTTCAACAGCGCCTGATCGTTGACGACCGGTCCGGCAAGAAGTCCTCGGAGGACGTTGGCGGTCTAAGACCGGAAAAAAATCCTTTGAAACTGCTTCGGCTGATGAATCCGGCCATGAAAGGGCTCCTGGTCACCGACATCCTGATCCGCTTCTGCGAACAGATCCCTTACGCCTTTGTAGTGATCTGGGCTATGAAGACTATCGCTGAACCGGTTTCTGCTGTTCAGTTCGGGCTCCTGACGACGATCGAGATGGCCACGGCCGTGCTGATCTATATTCCGGTGGCTTACCTGGCCGACCGAAGCCACAAGAAACCTTTTGTTCTGATGACCTTTGTTTTCTTCACCCTCTTCCCTCTGGTGCTTCTGTACAGTCGCACCTTCGAATGGCTGGTGGTCGCCTTTATCCTTCGGGGTCTCAAGGAGTTCGGCGAGCCTACCCGAAAGTCTCTGATCATGGATCTCTCCCCGGAAAGCTGCCAGGCAGGGATGTTCGGGCTCTACTACCTTGTCCGAGACGTCTTTGTATCTGTCGCCGCCTTGGGAGGGGCGTTTTTATGGCAAATCAACCCGGAAACGAATTTCATCACGGCCTTCGTCTTCGGGATCATCGGCACCGTAGGTTTCGCAGTTTGGGGGAGGGATCTGCCGGTCCCCGCTAAACAATAAAAAAGCTCAGAATGGCTGATCGCAAAAAAATAAAATGAGGAGAAATTGATAAAAATCAGGTTTCCTTTGTGTCCCTGCAATGGGGAAAGATCGGCCTGATTCCGGTTATCCTGGCGGCCGGTGGACTGGGCCTGATTTGGGGTTTTTTTAACGCGGATATTGGATGATAATGAGCAACGACAATCCTAATTCTGAATTATTGCGATACCAAAAGGCCAAAGCCCTTGGCAGAAAGACCGTACTATTTATTTGCACCGCCAATGCCGTCCGCTCGCAGATGGCCGAGGCTTTGGTCAACCATTTTCTGGGCGATCAATGGGCCGCCTTCTCGGCCGGATTGATGCCGATAGGGATCCATCCCATGGTCGTCAAGGTGTTACAGGAGATAGGCGTGGACTCTTCCGCACAAAGGGCCAAGAACCTGGAACTCTTCACGGATTTGAAGTTTGACAAGGTGATTACCTTATGCTCCGAGGCCGATGAAGTCTGTACCTATTATCCGGGCTTGGAAGGGAAAGAGCCTATCCCTTTTGAAGATCCGTCTTTGTCTTATGCCTCTTTTTTTGGAGGGAAGGGCCTCTTCAGAGCGTTAAGGGACGAGATGAAAAAGGTTTTAATTGAGTATTTAGGGGAAGGAACCGATGGGAAAATTTCTTGACCTTTTTTCTAAAGGGGATAGCTGTCGACTGTTGGTCAATCTCGAAGGGAAACATGTCAGCCGGTACCAATTTTTTAAAGCCCTTCTTGAACATAATCATGGCGCCTTGAGCCTCATAGCCGAACTAGAACAAATGTATTACGGCGGCCGGCCTTTCAGCTTGGTTGAGGTTCAAAAAAAGGTCCAGGATTTATCTGCCGAACTAAAAGATCTTTTGGATGCCTTCGATAACCTATCGGATGGGAAATATTCCACCTTGTCCGAGGTATTCCAAAAAATCAAGAGTCGGTTGGCATTGGAGTTAAATCCAAAAATGCTCTATCCTGATCAAGATCTGGTCCTCTCATTTGAAGAACTTACCGCCGAGAAAGGCAACCTGGCCGGGGCTAAGGCAGGCAACTTGGCAGCCATTAAAAATGAGCTCCGCTTGCCCGTCCCGGAGGGATTTTCTGTTACCGCAGCAGCCTATGGAAAATTTATAGAAGAAAACAAGTTGTCAAAGCCTATTGAGACAGAATTATCTTTGTTCGATCCCGGCTCTTGGAAAGAGATGGAAAAGATCAGTTCCACTTTAAAGACTATGATCCTCCAGGCGCAAATACCGGGAGATATTGAAGAGGCCATTATAAAGGTGTACGATTTCCTAAAAGAAAAATGGGGGAAAGACCTTCGTATTTCCATGAGGAGCAGTGCCATCGGGGAAGACACGGAGGCCGGGTTTGCCGGTCAATTTCAAACCGTGTTGAATGTCAAGAGAGAAAATATTTTGGAGGCCTATAAAACGGTCCTGGCCAGTAAATATTCCACCCGGGCTTTACAATATCGGTATCAACAGGGATTTATCGATCAACTAACCCCCATGGCGGTGGCCGGTATCCGTATGATTGACGCCAAGACCAGCGGGGTACTCTATACCCGGGATCCGGAAGATCCGGAGTCCACCCATCTGAAAATAAGTTCCATCTGGGGCCTGGGAGAACACCTGGTGGATGGCAGTGCTTCCCCGGATCGGTTTATCGTTGATCGGGAAGAAAAAAGGATTATTGAAAAGGTAATCAGCCGGAAGGATCATCGATTGATCAGTTTGCCCCAGGGGGGAACGATGTTGGAAGAAGTTCCTGAGCATGAGAAGGTGTTGCCTTCCCTTTCAGATGATCAGGTCCTCCAATTGGCGAACTATGGATTAAGGCTGGAAGAATATTTCAGCAGCCCCCAGGATATTGAATGGGCCGTAGATCGGGAAGATCAATTATTTATTCTTCAGTCACGTCCCTTGAATCTTCCTAACCACAAACCGGAACAGGTAGAGATGCAGCGAGACCTGCCCAATCACCCGATCCTTCTTTCCCAAGGCCAGGCCGCCTCCCCGGGCATTGCCGCCGGGCCGGTTTATCTATTTAAGGAAGGAGGAGAACTTGAAAGTATTCCCCAGGGTTCCATCCTGGTGGCCAAAACGGCTTCCCCCAATTATGCCAGACTGATGGGCAGGATTAAAGGGATTATCACCGATATCGGCAGCATCACCAGTCACCTGGCCTCTGTGGCCAGGGAGTTTGGGATTCCGGCCATCTTCGATACTGACAAGGCCACTTATACGCTGGCCCATGGAGACCAGGTTACCCTTCAGGGAGAAACCACCACGGTCTATAAAGGCATCGTCGAGGAACTGGTCGGCAATTCCCCGCCCCCTCAAAATAGGATTTTTGAAAGTCCGGTCCATCGCCGGCTTAGAACCATCCTGGATTTAATTTCTCCTCTAAATCTTACCGATCCTCACCACCCCTCCTTTTCTCCGGAAGGATGCCGGACTTTTCAGGATCTGGTTCGTTTTACCCATGAGCAGGGCGTAAAAGAAATGTTTGGCCTGGCAGATGCTGCCGGCAGCAAATCCGTCGCGATACGCTTAAAGACCAGCATACCATTAGTTCTTTATCTCCTGGATTTAGGAGGAGGGCTCAAGGAAGGTTTATCTACCTGCGATCCCATAAATCCCGACCATATTGAATCCATCCCGATGAAAGCCGTCTGGAAAGGTTTCACCCATCCGGGAATTACCTGGTCCGGGTCGATTAATTTTGACATGAAAAAATTCATGACCCTAATGGCCGTGGCGGCCACCTCGGAATTTGGCGAAACCCCCGGGGGGGACAGTTATGCCCTGCTTTCCAAGGACTACCTGAATTTCAGCGCCAAATTCGGCTATCATTTCGCCACCGTGGATACCTTGTGTGGTGAGAACAGTAGCCAAAATTACATTGCCCTGCAATTTGCCGGGGGTGCGGGAAATTATATGGGACGATCCTTGAGAGTAATTTTCCTGGCCGACATTTTAAAAAAATTAGGCTTTGAAATTACCATCCAGGGAGATTTATTGGAAGCCTCCTTAATCGGATATGATCAAAGGTCCCTGGAAGAAAAGCTGGACCAGGTGGGCAGACTGTTGGCCTGCAGCCGTCTCCTGGACATGGCCCTAAATAATCAGGGAGACATCCAGCGTTTGACTGATCGGTTTTTTAAAGAAGAATATGATTTTTTGGCCGGCCCGCAGCAAGAAAAATTAGAGGGTTTTTATGTTCAAACCGGGGACTGGAAACAGAGCACTGAAGACGGCCAAACCGTCTATCTTCAGGATGGTTCCGAATCAGGGCTCTTTTTGTTTTCGGGTTTGGTGAGTGCCTTCAGTAAGGTTGTGGGAACTTCCACCCAGGAATTCCTGGATAACATCGGGGCCTATTATTATTTTCCCCTGGCCATTGCCAAGAACAGTGAAATGACCGACGGGACGGTTCAGGTTCAGGTGAAGACCATCAAGGGGAATATTGATCGGGCCGGTGGGGTTGTCTTGGGATTAAAAAATGCCGGTAATTATTTCGTCCTTCGGATCAATGCCCTGGAAGACAATGTCATCCTCTTTGAGTATATCAACAATAAACGATTCCAACGAGCGGCCATCAAAAAGAAGATTGAGTCCGATCGCTGGTATACCCTCAAGGTGGAAATCAAAGGCCCCCATTTAAAAGGATATCTGGATGCAGAACCGACCTTGGAATACGACACCCAACGGCCCATTAAAGGGCTGGTGGGCCTGTGGACCAAGGCCGATTCGGTGACGGAATTCCGGGATCTGAGCTTATCTTTTCTCCAGGGCCAATCCGGACTTCATCGCGATTGAACCACCGGAAGCCGGATCGATGAGGGGTGATCCTTGTCTCTCAATAGTTGGATATTCGGGGCCGGATCCACAATGGGGGTATCGAAGTTGTCGGCATCGGCAAAGGCGATGGTCAGACGAAGACGCTTGCCCGGGGAGAATTGATAGGCCGTCGGCAGCAGGTCAAAAATCAGCTCTACCGGTTTTCCTGCCGGGATCGGCTCCTGATCACTCTTAAAGTAACTGTGAAAGGGCAGGCCGAGATTATCATAGGGGGCTTTGGCCAGGGCCCGATGGGAGGCCCTCAGGGTGCCTTCGGTAATGTAGGTCGAATCGCCGTTTTCATCCACCTCTACCAGGTAAGCAAACACGTCCAGGTCCGGGGAATCCGTCCGTAACCAGAGATGCATGACCGGATGTCCGACCACCTGAACGGCTTCTTTCAATGGCGGAGTGGTATAGGTCAAGGCCTTGGCGTCGTTGGACCGCATATTGGGATAATTGCGGGCCCAGTTGACGGCGGTCCACCGGGAATTTTTGCCGCTGGTCGTTTTGTAGTCCACGGTATAATCATCGTAGGCTTGGAGAACCACAGATGAGGAATGAGAGAGGCCGCCTTTGGAGGTGGAAGTGATTCCGGTCAAGGTCCCTTCCCTGAAATAAAAACGGGCCGTTTCCAGATCTTTCGGGGGCCAGGTGTTGGTCATCTTCCAGGCATTTTTCTTTTCTCCCGCCATAAGATAGTAATGAAGGGGCGATTCCTTCATGATGCCGTTGTCGATTCCCTTCAGCCAGTAATCGAACCAGCGATGTATCTCGGCCCCATAATCGAGATCCAATTGATTGCTGTCAATCTGACTATGGTCCAGGGGGCGCACGAGCAGTCTTTTGGGAACGGTCAGGTTGGCAAACCAGAGGAGCATGTCGCGGGCGCACAGGTCATACCAGCCGGCCACCAGGTAGATGGGGATACCCGACCGGTTGATCCGTTCCAGGAAGGGATAGGCCGCCGCGGCCTCTATCCAGGGCTTCATCCCGTTCGGAAGGGCGCTGTCCCGGAAGGAAAACATCCTGGTGAAGTCTGCGAATGAGAACCCCGCTGCCGGGGCTCGCTCTTGACGGGCCTGGGCCAGCAGGGTCCCGTCTCGGTCACGATCTACGGGAGTGATCACCTCAGAGCTGAGAATTTTTTGGGTCCAGGCAAAGAAGTTGATAAAAGCCTTGTTGTAGACACCTCCCGGGTAGAGGATGGCACTGTAATTGTCCAACCAGGTCCCGACCGGGACGATCGTTTTCAGGTGCGGGTTGCCGGTGCTGGCAGCGGCCAATTGGGTTTGCCCCTGCCAGGAGTCTCCATACATGCCGATGTTGCCGTCAGACCAGGGCTGGGCCGCGATCCAGTTGAGTACCTCGTTCGCCTCTTTGGCCAGGGCCTGGAAGCTCGGGTTTGCTCGGCCGAAAGAGGCACCGGTTCCGGGTCGTTCGACGACGACAACGGCATAGCCGCATTTCACCATATCTCCAAGATAACGGTTTCTGAGCAGGGGGTCCAGGAGGAGGCCTTGCCGGCTGGCTCGGGCCTGGGTTCGGACAGTGTCCTGCTCCTCCCTGGTCCAGCCATACAGGTCGGCGACCAGGTTCCTGCCGGTCTGGTCGTAGAGGATGTAGGTGCGCAGATAAGGGGTATATTTGAAGAGGACCGGCAAGGGTCCTTCCGCCGGGACCCCTTTTTTGGTGGGGAGTATCAGGTCGTAGGCCAGCCGCGTTCCATCGGCCAGGGGCAGGTAATCGGAACGGCGCTCAGTGCCGTCATAAATCGCCTGGGCATAACCTTGATAGTGGCCTAATTTTGAAATCTTATCTTGCGCCACGGTTTCCTCAGCGGTCAGACCGGTCATCATGACCAGGACAGCCGCCATAAAAGGAAGGATTGTTTTTGTTTGGATCAGGTGGTTCATTTTTTTCTCCTATTTCTTCGATCCACAGGGATCGATCGATCAGGCCGAACTCTCTCAGGACTTGGGCCAGTTGATGGTTCAAGGGACTTCCGTCCGGCTCCACCCGGTCTGATTCCCAATAAAGGTGCAGACTCAAGTCCCTTTCCAGAACGGCATGGCGATAGATTTTCAGGCCGGCTAATCCCCTGCCTTGGACCGTTTGGTTTAATGTTCGCAGGGGATTCCAATAACCGTTCCAACTTTCCGGCTGACCGGAGTCTAATTACCTCTAACCATTTGACCATATCTTCTCCATCCGGTTCGTTTTTATGGCCTATTGTTGCTTAAACCGTGCCACACTAAAAGTTTAACAATATTAACTTATTAAGAAATTGGAGCCTTTTAACATTGCCAATATCGGCAAAAACAGTTGCCTTATTAGGTAAAAAGCCTCAGAATTATCAAATAAGACAAAGTGGACCGAAGGGTAAATTCATTGGGCGTCATTCAAGAGATTTGAATACGCCGGAGGAACGGCCATGTGCATTGATGAGAATGACTTCTTCCGCCGGGCGACCAGGTGGATATTAAGCAGCCTGGAGATTGAGACAGCCATGTGGCGGACCATGCAATTTCTCCAGGATTTTATCCCGGCCGAAGAAATGTATCTGCATCTATATGAGATCGGTCTCGGGGCCATGCGGACCATTGCTAAGGCCACTCCTTTTGAAGGGACCAGGATGGATCGTATCACCCCCCTGCCGCCGGAAGTAAGGGCCGGGGTAAAAGAATTCTCTGATACCCGTATAATTAATAAGCCTGAGATGGAGATGGGTTTTCAATATTTTCTCCAATATTACGGCCGGCCGGATACCTCGGCCTTGGTTCGGCTTCTGGAGGTGGAGGGCCAAAAATTAGGGGCCTTGGTCTTGCTGGCTGCCGGGAGAGATCGGTTTTCAGAAGAGCATGGCCGGTTGTTCTCACTTTTGAATGAGCCCTTTGCCATGGCCCTTTCCAATACCCTCAAACATCAGGAGGTTCTCCGTTTGAAAGACCTCCTGGCCGATGACAACCGCTATCTCCATCGGGAGCTGCGACGTTTGTCCGGGGAGGAGATCGTCGGGGCGGACTTCGGGTTGAAGGGGGTGTCTGAGTTGGTGCGTCAAGTGGCTTCCCTTACCAACCCCGTACTGTTGCTGGGAGAAACCGGTGTGGGAAAGGATGTCATTGCCAATGCCATCCATTACTCCTCTCCCAGAAAGGATGGCCCCCTGGTCAAGGTGAATTGCGGGGCCATTCCGGAAACGCTCCTGGACAGCGAGCTTTTCGGGCATGAGAAGGGGGCCTTTACCGGGGCCTTGGCGCAAAAACGCGGACGTTTTGAACGGGCTCATCAGGGGACTATTTTCCTCGACGAAATCGGAGAACTGCCTCCCCAGGCCCAGGTCAGGATGCTGCGGGTGCTCCAATACAAGGAATTTGAACGGGTCGGCGGGACCAACCCCGTTTCGGTGGATATCCGCCTTATTGCCGCCACCAACCGGAATCTGGAAGAAATGGTCCAGGCCAGGCAGTTCCGGGAGGACCTTTGGTTCCGCCTCAATGTTTTTCCTATCCTTATTCCCCCCTTAAGGGAGAGGAAGGGGGATATTCCCGCCCTGGTCCATTACTTTGTGGGACGCAAATCCCGGGAACTAAGGCTTCCCAGCCCTCCCTCGCTGGCCGGCGGGGCGATCGACCGGCTGACGGCTTATCCTTGGCCGGGGAATGTGCGGGAGCTGGAAAATGTGGTTGAACGGGCCTTGATCCTGAGTCAGGGGAAACCTCTGACCTTCGATGATCTGGTTGGGGCCAAAGGGTCCGATGAAACCGTCGCTTCCCCCGGACCGTCGGATGAACCCCTGAATCTGGATGCCTATATGGCCGGGCACATCCGCCGGGTGCTGGAAAGGACCAAGGGAAAAGTGCATGGAAGGGGAGGGGCCGCCGAGTTGCTGGGCATAAACCCGAGCACCCTTCGAAATCGGATGAACCAATTAGGGATTGCCTATGGGAAGATGGCCAGACGATAGAGGCCTGCTTGGGTTTTTCTCAGTTAATCCAAAGAAGCCGATAGGTTTCGGAAAGGGTTAGATTATGGTGACGCCAAGGGGCCGACCGTTGATCAGCACCCCGGGGGCCGTCAGGGTGGAGGCGACCGGACACGAGTGGAGAATCAGGGCCCTGGGGCTGGCCGTGGTGCTTCTGGTGGCGGCAGCCCTGCGGTTGTGGCGTTTGGAGCAGAACGGTTTTGATAACGAGTATTATGCCGCGGCGGTGCTGAGCATGACGCAGAGCTGGCATAACTTCTTTTATAATACCTTCGATCCGGCGGGATTCGTGTCTGTGGACAAGCCTCCGGTGGCCTTATGGATTCAGGTCGCCGGCGTTAAACTGTTCGGCTTTAACACCTGGGGTCTCCTTCTGCCCCAGGTGCTCGAAGGCTTGGGGTCGGTGGCCCTGGTCGGCCATCTCGTCTGGCGCCGGTTCGGTATAGCGGCCGGGTTGCTGGCGGGTCTGTTTATGGCCGTGACGCCGGTGAGCGTGGCTATCGATCGCTCCGGAAACACCGACACCTGCCTGGTGCTGGTCCTGCTCCTGGCGGCCTGGGCCCTTATACGGGCCGCCGAAAAAGCCAGCCGCCCTCTCCTGTTGTTGTCCATGGCCCTGCTCGGCCTGGGGTTCAACGTCAAGATGATGGCTGCCTTAGTGGTGCTGCCGATCTTCAGCTTAGTCTATTTACTGGCAACAGGGATGGACTGTCGGCGCCGGCTCATCGACCTGACCCTGTCCGCAGTGGTCCTTCTGGCCGTGGCCCTGCCCTGGATGCTGGTCTATGATCTGACTCCAATAGAGAACCGGCCCTATGTCGGCAGCAGCAAGCAAAACTCCATGGTGGAACTGGCCGTCGGCCATAACGCCCTCGGCCGTTTTATTCGTCCGGCCAGGACGCCCATAGACACCCGCCTGGACAGGGAATCCAAAGAGACCGGCAGGCCGTCGCTACCTTCGATCGTCTCTGTTCCCGCCCAGTCCAGGTTGCTGGCCTTGTGGAGGAGGCAATTCGTAGTGGCCCCGGTGGGGCCGATGCGGCTGGTCAACGGCCAGCTTGCCGCTCAGGTGGGATGGCTCTTTCCCCTGGCCATCTTGGGATTGGCAACCGGCTTGATGGGAATTTCGTTCCGAAGGCCTCTGGCCCCATCCCCCTCGGCGTTGATCCTCTGGTCCGGCTGGGCCCTGACCTATGGCCTCGTCTACAGTTATGCGGGCGGCATCTTTCACTTCTACTATCTGGCGACCATGGCGCCTCCGTTGGCAGCGCTGGCCGCCATCGGCGTAGTGAGATTGTGGGAGTCCATCCTTAAACCGGGCTGGCCTGCCTTGGCCCTTCCCGTTACGCTCCTGGTGACGGCGGCCTGGCAGATGACCATCCAGTGGACCGCCCTAGGCTTAAAGCCCGAGAGCTGGCGGTTCGAGTGGCCCTGGCTGCATCTGATGCTGGTCAATGGGACCCTCCTGGCCGCTTCGATGATGTTTGTCGTCCTTCTCCGCGGGGTTTGGAGCCGGTTCACTCGCCGATTGGCCATGGGTGCGCTCGGGGTGGGCCTCCTGGCGCTGCTGGTGAACCCTCTGACCTGGGCCTTGAGCAGTGTGCTGGTAAGAGGTGTTCCCGTGCTGCCATCGGCTGATTTATACCGGATAGGCGCTGAAACCATCACCCCCCAGGGTCGGGCACGAATCAAGGCCGGGGAACAGGCGATGAGCCGGAAACTGGTTAATTTTCTCCAAAGAAATCGATCAGGCGAAGCCTTTCTACTGGTCACCTCCGGCACGCGGCTGGCGGCCCCGATCATCATCCAGACAGGCCAAGCGGTGATGGCGCGAGGTGGCTTTCACGGTCTGGATCCGATCGTGACCCCGGAGAAACTGGCCCGGATGGCCGAGAGGCGGCAAATCCGTTTCGTAATGCTCGGCGATCTTTCACCCATTGATCAGATGCTGGGTGGAGAGATCGCCGGAAGGCCTGTCGCCGACTGGGTGCGTCAACACGGCCGGGCCGTGGAACCCGATCTGTGGCGCTATGACCAATCCGTGGTCGGCAGGCTGGCCAGACGGATGGAGGGGATGAGCCTCTATGATTTAAGGCCGGAATTAGGGATAGTGACATCCACATTCCCTGGGCTAACGACAACCACAGGAAAATGAACCAGGCCGAGCGCCGGCTTGATCTGTTTTCTTCTTCAGCCCCTTGAAACCTCCTCCCTGATCAATTCCGGCAGGTCCTTTCAACAAACAGGCAAGGACCATTCTCTTGACAGGGAGGCTTTATTTATTTTATCCTTAATTTTATACCTGTTGCGGTTGCGGGTCGCAGGTTAAAACCGAAAATTAAACAGTACAATTTTAGGGAATGTCCCAAAGTTACGTGCTAAGAGGCATCTGGGGGTATTGATTTTGAGGATTGTCCAAAGGGGAGTCCATCGCCCGAACCCGGCCCTGATTTCTAAGTTAGTCTGAAGCCAGGAATTCATCTCAGAGAGAAAAAGC
>JAZDOU010000022.1:0-2385 GCA_043798385.1 Pseudomonadota bacterium | reverse complement strand
GCTTGCTGAGACTTTAAGATCTCCTGCAGAGACTTTAACATTTCCTGTAGAGGTTTCAGTTCCTGGAGGGTCTTTGACTCCTGGAGAGTCATTAGCGCCTGTTCAATTTTTTTATATTCTTCCGGATAGCCCGGATTGACGGATTCTCTGGTGATGGGCGGTTGTTTGGCCTCTTCGGCGCTCACCGATTGACTTAACAGAAAAAGGAAAAGAAGTAGAAGAGAAAAAATGAAGCATCGAAAACCGCAGAGACTTTTCATCGCTACGCCTCCTCAGGGGGGATCGTTTTTTTGCCAATAATCTTACAACACGATCTGTCCGGTGTCAATGAAAATGAGCCTCCGGCTGGTCCATCCACTGCCGGAGATTGCCTAAACAAAGGGGTTCAAGCTTTGAAGTAAGGATCGTTTTCCATCAGGAGCCGGCTTGAGTTTGTCCTTCTTTTTCTTGTCTTCTATTATGGGTAAAAAGGAATTGGCTAACCCTAATGGCAGATTGATGTAATAAAGGGCCAGGGCGAAATATATTCCGGTATGGACCAGAAAAACGCAGGCAATATTGAGCACACCGGGAATAATGGCCAACATCAGGGCATTGCGGGTATTTATTTTAAATTCCGTTGCCATTTCAAAAAGTTTATCCAGATTATCCAGGGTTCCATTCATGAAAATAATATTGGCGGTATCGGTGGCGATAGACGAGGCACCACGCAACGATATGGAAACATGCGCTTTTTTCATGGCAATGGAATCGTTAATCCCATCGCCGACGTAACAGATCGTTTTCCCCTCATCCTGCAACCGTTCGACGATCATGGCCTTCTGCTCCGGAAAGACTTCGGCGAAACAGTGCTCGATGCCGAGCTCTTCGGCCAACATCCTGGCCGGTTTTTGGTGATCGCCGGTAATGATAACCATGGATTTGCCCCGGTTGCGCAACTGACCGATAATCTCTTTGATTTCGGGCCGGATGGTCGCCTGCAACTCGATCGTTCCCAAAATCCGATCGTCCTTCGAGGCCAAAACCAGCGAATGTCCGCTTTGATGACTGTCCGCAATGATTTCCTTCATGGCCGGCGGAATTTCAATCCCTTCCATTTCCATAAATCGTTCACTGCCCACCCGAATCAGGCTTCCATCCATGATCACCCGCAGGCCGCGGCCCATCTCGTAACGGCTGTCGTCCATCTCTACCGACAAGGATATCCCGCATTCCCGTGTTTTTTCTAAGATGGCTTTGGCGATGGGATGGGTCTGCCTTTGTTCGGCACTGGCCGCATAATAGAGGACATCCTTTTCCTGGAAACCGTTACAGGGATAGATGTTGGAGACAGTGGGTTGATCCAGGGTCAAGGTGCCGGTTTTATCAAAGACAATGGTATCGGCCTTGGCCAACATTTCCAGGGCCCGTCCGTCCTTGATCAGTATCCCGTTTTTGGAAGAAAGTCGCAGAAAATTAAGGGTGCTCATGGGAATGAAGAGACGGACATCCCCTCCAATAAAGGAATTAAGAGCAGCAAAAAAACCGACATATCCCGTAAGGGGATAGGCGGCGGCACTCAAGGCCAGTGTGGGAATGACGGAAAAATCAGAAATCATTTCGCCTCGGGATTGCATGGTCGACTTGAAATCCACGGTCTTGTTCAGCATATCGACAATATTGGAGACCACCGTATCTTTGCCGGATTTTTCAACCCGGATCCGGAGGCTGCCGGCCAGCACCGTGGTCAAGGCAAAGACCGGATCTCCCGGTTCTTTTTCCAGGGGCTGGGACTCCCCGGTCAGGACGTGCTGGTCTATCGAGGCACTCCCTTCGGTGATGACCCCATCCACCGGAATGGTTCCACCGGATTGGACGGCGACAATATCCCCGATTCTCAACGAATCGAAAGGTATCTCAATTTCCACTCCGTCTTTGACCATCCAAACGAAACGGGGCTGATCCCCAAAAATGCCGATGAGGTTTTGGCGGGTGTCGTCCTCGATCTTGAGTAACAGCTTCAAGCTGAGATAATACATCCAAAAGGCAAAGCAGGAGGTGAAGAAAAAACCGGTCAGGACCATGCCCGGGAAGAGAATGGAGCCCATCACTTCCATTTTAACTTTCTTTTCGTAAACCAAGCCTTTGTAGGCTCTTTTAACGACACCGGCCAGAGGGTAGGCCAGACCGGCGACTCCAAACAAGATTAGCGGGGGATAAAAGAGGGTTCCCATCGAAGTCAGGAGCAGGGAAATGGAGGTTACCGCCAGGTATTTGTTTATCTGAAGATTACTGGGCTTGTTTTCATTGACGGCGGGTAAAAGTTCCCCTGGTTCTATTTTCTTTTCGGCTGTTCCGGCAGAAGGCTGGGGGGCTTTAGGCCTTTTTGGGGGTAGGGCCTTTTTG
>JAZDOU010000003.1:0-27944 GCA_043798385.1 Pseudomonadota bacterium | reverse complement strand
GGCCACCTTGACCTGGTACTCCTGGGTTTGAACGGTGACCCGGAGCATGATGGAATCTACCGCCGGCTGGAGGAGAATTATTTTCAGGACAACAGCCGGGCTTATTTCAAACACCTCTGCGGGGAACATTATTGTGCTTCTTCCTTCGGACTGTGGCTGGCTGCCAAAATCCTGAAACACCGGCACATCCCCCCGGCCATCTGGTTGAAGGACAATCGAATCCCCGGTAAACCTGTCCGAAATATCCTGATCTATAACCAGAATAAAAATATTAACCACTCCCTGATTTTGGTTTCGGCCTGTTGAAAGGATTTTATAAACTGCTATGAAATTCAAACTCATTTACCCGGCCTGGAGAAAGCTTACAGGCCAGACGGAATTCCATCTTCCCCCCCATGGCCCGGTTGTCTTCGCGGCCACCCTGCCTCCGGATGTGAAAATCGACTTCGTTGATGAAAATCTGGAGACCATCGATTTCGATGATCAGACGGATTGTGTCGGGATCTCCATGATGTTGACCAGCCAGGTGAAGCGGGGCTGGGAGATCGCCGATGAATACCGCAAGAGGGGGCGGCCGGTCATCTGCGGCGGCATTGCCACCATGCTCCACCCAGAAGAGACCTCCCGGCACGCCGACAGCGTCTTCCTCGGGGAGGCCGAAGGACGGATGGAGCAGGTCCTGGATGATTTCCGGAACAATCGGCTCCGGAAGGTCTACGACTACCTGACGGACTTTCCGCCCATCGCTTCGGTCGGACCGGCTCGGCGGGACATCCTGAATCGGGACTTGTACAACTACAAAGGGGTCCAGATGGTCGATCTCTTCCATGCCTCGCGGGGATGCCGCTTTTCCTGTTACCCCTGCTGCGTGAATTTCCTGGGGGGACGGCAGTTTCGGCCCCGCCCCCTGGAGAAGGTCGTGGAAGAACTGGCTGCCATCGACAACAACCGCCTCTATCTGGTCGATAATTCCCTGGCTCAGGATACACAATGGGAGAAGCAACTCTTCCGGGAGATGATCCCCTTGAAAAAAAAGTGGTGCAGCCACCCCATCGAAGACAATGACCAGGTCCTCGATCTGGCGGCCCAGGCCGGGGCCTGGTACGTCTACCAGGCGGTCTTCGATACCTCGGATCTCATCCGCAACCGGATCAAGAAATACCACGACTTCGGGATCGCGGTGGAAGCCACCGTCCTGTTGGGCCTCGACCACCATACCGAGGACACGATCCACCGTCTGATCGATTTCCTCCTGGAGATAGAATTGGATCTGGCGGAGTTCACCATCCTGACCCCCTTCCCCCACACCCGGGCCTTTACAGACCTTAAGCGGCAGGGGCGGATCCTGTCCACTGATTGGAACGACTATACCTGCGACCAGGTCGTCTTTCAGCCCAAGCACCTCAGTCCGGAGCGTCTTCAGGAATTGTACGCTCAGGCCTGGGAGAGCTTCTACCGGGAAAAACCCCAGTCCTACCGGATGTTCGAACTGTTTAAGCGCGTCATCGTTAAGGAAATGGCTGATGGGACCTTCCGGCGGGGACGTCCCAGGACAGACCGGAAGTTCGGCCGGGTCGAGAGATAACGGTTTGAAACCCAAACAGATGCTTTTCCCCGGCCACCAAGGGGACCAGCAAGGAGATGTCCCTGCCTAAGTCCCGTTTCCCCTGGCTCCTGATCGTGCTGGTCGTCGTCGGCGTGGTGGTCCTCTTTCTGGTGGGACGGCAGCGCCTGGCGATCGATTCGGACCTGGTCGCCTCCCTGCCGCAAAACGACCCGGTTGTTGCAGCCGCCCGGTCCGTCATCGCCCACCACCCCATCCAGGAGCGCGTGGTTATCGACCTGGGCCACCGGGGCAGTGATCCGGATCGCCTCATCAGCGCAGCGGAGTTGGTAGAAAAAGGCCTGAGGGAGAGCGGCCTTTTCAAGACCGTCGGCCTAAGCCGCCATCAACAGCTTTTTCCCGAGCTGATCAGCTATGTGATCGATCATTTCCCGGTCCTGTTCAGTGAGCAGGACCTCAAGGAGAAGGTCGAGCCCCTCCTGACACCTGATAATATTCGCCGGACCCTGCAAGCCTCTTACCAGACCCTGACCAGCCTGGAAGGGATTGGGTTGGCCTCCCTGCTCACCCGGGACCCCCTGGACCTCCGCAATATTGTCCTCCGGCGGTTGGCGATGCTGGGGTCCGGGGAACAGGTCGTTATGATAAAAGGACAGCTTCTCTCGTCCGACCGGAAGCACCTCATCATCATCGCCGAGCCGGCATCCTCGGGGTTTGACACCGCGGTCTCGCAGAAGATCACCAACCTGATTGAGGCCATCGGCCGACAACTGAACCTGTCTCCAGGTGGGGATTCCTTCACCCTGACACCGGTCGGGGCCTACCGGGCCGCCCTGGATAACGAGACCGCGGCCAAGACGGACACCCACCGGGCCGTGCTCATCTCCACGATGGTTATCGCCTTACTGCTCCTGTTAGGTTTTCCACGCCCCTGGATCGGCCTGCTGGCCCTCCTTCCGGCTTTGGGAGGGACGGTAGGGGCCTGGTTCGTTTACTCCCTTTTCCAGAAGTCCATCTCCATCCTGGCCATCGGGTTCGGCGGGGCCATCATTTCCTTCACCGTGGATTACGGGATAGCCTACCTCCTGTTTCTCGACCGGCCCCATGAAACCAAGGGATTTGAAGTAACTAAGGAGGTCTGGTCCTTGGGCCTGCTGGCCATGCTGACCACGGCGGTCAGCTTCGCCTGCCTCTTTATGGCCGGTTTCCCCGCCCTGACCCAGCTTGGTGTCTTTGCCAGCCTGGGGGTTGTCTTGACCTATATTTTCGTCCACGCCATCTACCCCTTTCTCTTTCCGGTGGTCTTACCGGCCAGGCGTCGAGGCCTCCTCCCTCTGCAGTGGCTGGCCGATCGCCTGGCCCGGGGAGGCCTGGGGGCAGTCTGGGCGGCTGGCCTTTTGGCGCTGGTGATGCTTTTTTTCGCCAGGCCCGACTTTCGGGTGGATCTTCAGTCCATGAATACCATCAGTTCCCAGAGCCGGGCGGCAGAAAAGCTGGTTCAGGATATCTGGGGCAATGTCATGAGTCGGGTATTTCTGGCTGTAGAAGGGAAAACGATCGCCGAACTCCAGGAGAAAGAAGACCAACTGGCCGACCTGTTGGATAAGGGGCTGGCCAAGGGAACTCTGGCCTCGGCCTTTTCCCCGGCGATGCTCTTTCCCGGAGAACATCGGGCTAAACGAAATTTCGAAGCCTGGCAGGCCTTCTGGACCAAAGAACGCCTCAACCGGCTGCGACAGGAAATTGCATCCCTTTCACCCCAGGCAGGCTTTGCCCGGGGGGCCTTTGCCCCCTTCTTTCTGACCCTTGACCAAAAGGCCTTCTCCGCCCCCCGGATCCCTCCGGCCTTCTTCCCCCTCTTGAGCATTGAAAAGCAACCGGGAAAAAACTGGACCCATTACGCCACGGTCCAGCCGGGCGTTGCCTATCAGAGAGAGGCCTTTTACCAAGACCTGGTTTCCAAAAACCTGGCCACGGTCTTTGATCCCGTCTTGTTCAGCGATCGGTTGGGCGAAGTGATCCTGAACGGTTTTCTCCGGGTGGTCCTGATCGTCGGGGTGATGACCTTTCTGGTGTCCCTCCTGTATCTCTTTCACTGGCGTTTGACCCTGGTGGCTTTGATCCCGACCCTTTTCTCGGTTATCTGCACCCTCGGGACCCTCCGTCTCCTGGGACAGACTCTCGGTGTACCCGTCATCATGGCCGCTGCCATTGTCATCGGCATGGGAACCGATTATGCCCTCTACCTGGTCCGGGCCCACCAACGATACCGGGATGAGGACCATCCTTCCGTGGGCCTGATCCGACTGTCGGTATTTTTGTCCTTTGCCACCACCTCCATCGGCTTCTGGGTCCTGGCCCTGTCCGGCCATGCCCTCCTGAGGAGCGCCGGGATGGTCCTGGCCCTGGGTATCGGTTATTCCTTTCTGGGAACCATGGCCTTTGTTCCGCCCTTGATAAAAAAAATCCTCGCCCCGATAACGTTTAGCCGGCAACCGGTGTTAGCGGGATCAAAACAGCATGTCCAGCGGACCATTCGCCGGTACCGGAATATGGAAGGCTATCCCCGTCTGTTGGTCCGCTTCAAGCTCCGTTTCGATCCCCTCTTCCCAAGACTGGCCGATTTCATCCGGGACCCCGGTCTCATTGTGGACATCGGCAGCGGCTACGGGATCCCGGCGGTCTGGCTTTTGGAACTATTCCCCTCGGCCCGAATCTACGGTCTTGAACCGGACCGGAAACGAGCCCTGTTCGCTTCCCAGGCCATCGGAGACCGCGGCCAGGTGATTGTGGGAGCTGCTCCCGATATCCCGGAATTCCCGGAACAGGCGGACACGGCCCTCCTGCTGGACATACTCCCCTATCTAAATGACCAGGATCTCGCCCAGACCCTCCGGCGGCTCAAGGAAGTCCTTGGTCCCAAAGGGAGGCTGATCATCCGGACCAAAGTCCCTGCTCTGACTGCACCGGCCTGGAGAACCTGGTTAGAGAAGAGGAGACAAAAATTTTTAAAAATTCCGGGGAACGACAGACGGATAGAGGATATTGAGACTATTTTGACTTCTGCGGGTTTCGTGGTCATCCCGAACGGGCCTTCCGGAAATCACCGGAAGGAGCGGTGGATTATTGCGGAGCCGGTCTAAAAAATTTTTCCCTCCAATCACAAGGCCTTAATCCATTGGGGCGGGCGCAGGCGGCCCTGGGAGACGTCCTGCATCTGAAGGCCCCGGATTTCTTCACAGAGAGAACCCTGTAAATCAAAAATCAGGGCATCAAACAGCAGGGGCATCTGATTAACCGCCACTGGAATAATCCGGCCCTGATAAAGGCCGCCCTTTTTGGTCTTCCGATGAATGATCCTTTTTTCAAACCCCGTCGGGAAGGCCACGATCCCGGTAAACCGTTGTCCCCAGATGCAGGCCATCTGAATAGCGGCATCAAACGGAAAAGGAGAACCGAGCAGGCCGTCATCCGCCTGGGATTCCCCGCCGGAAAGAGATCCCAAGGCCCCCTGTTCCCAAACAGACACCTCGCCGATGATATTTTGATAAGCCTCCCCAAAGGGGATCAGGTCGCGGTAGATGGAAGCGGCCGGCACAGTGATGCCCGGCCCTTTCAAGGATTCCAGCGTTGGCAGGGGCGGTGAGGCGGCCTGAGACGAATCGGCCGGGAAAAATTCCACCCGGGCATGCTCTAAGTTGCGGCCTATCCCGGCGCTCTTCGAACGTACCGAGGTCAACAGGGTTGCCGCGATACGCCCCGGCTCACCATCTTCAATATCCACCAGGGCCGAGACCTGACGCCCTTCCGGCGGAATAACTAAAAAGCGGGGAAAACGGGCCCTGGTTAGACAAACCATAGCGGCCTGGGGGAAATGGAGTCGGGCGACCCTGGCCAGGGTGATCAGGGCCTCTACGGCCGGGAAAAGGCACCTTCCCTCCAGATGGTGATCAAACAGATAACGCTGTATTTCAATTTCCCAAGGATAGCGCATTATAGATTCTTCACCTTGGTTAGCTGAGAATTGTTCTGAAACTTTCGATTCAGAGATGATAGGGAGGTTTTGTTTTTGGAGTTGTCCATCCGCAAGCCATAATCATCTTTACCGTGCCAAAACATGATCCTTTTATCGAAAGCAGGCCTTCACCAGTGCTGGAAACAGGCTTTGGTGTGGTCTCAACCTCGAATCCAACTTTGCTTTTGGGCCGGGTTGGAACTTCATAATGTCCCTTTGGACAATTCCAAAAACAAGGCCTCCCTATCACCAATCTCCAAAGAAAGAAATATTAATTTCAAAAATCTTTGGTTAGAGTTTATTTGGGAAAGTTCTTCCAGAGCTGAATTGTTTTGGAATCCACGGCCACGGGAGTGCCCGTTAAATTTAAGGCGCAATGTTTCGTAAACCCCATGCAAATGGTGTGGCCTTTTTCGGCATGGGTGATCAGGTAATCAAACTGAAGACGAACCCGCTCCAAAAGGGTCGGCCTGGTCTGGATATGCATCAGATCATCGTAATATAAAGGGTAATAAAAAGTAATGGCCAGATCGATAATGGGATAGACAAAGCCGCTGGCCTCGATTTCCTTGTAAGGGTAGGCGGCATCGCGCATCAAAGAAGTCCGCCCGAACTCAAAATAACGCAGGTAATTGGCATGATAGACAATGTCCGAGCGATCCGTGTCGGCATATAAGGTTCGACAGGTTGAACGGTGCCAGACAATCCCGGTGGTCAGATCGCGGACGTAATTCGACTTGTTATTGAATGGTTCCGGTTGAAACGGTTTGGGACGCACCTTTACACCCCCCTGAAAATCAGACAGCAGTTCGTACCGCCAAACCCAAAGGCATTAGAAAGGGCCATTTCGCAATTTTTTTTGCGGGTAACATTCGGCACCACATCAATATCCGAAAAATCAGGATCGGGCAGATGATTAATGGTCGGTAAGATTATCCCTTTCCCCATAGCCTCAATAGTCAAAGCCGCCTCAATGGCGGCCGTCGCCCCCAGGGTGTGTCCCAACTGCGACTTATTGGAGGAGACCGGGATATGTTCGATCTCTTTTCCAAAGACCTCCCTGAGGCACTTGACCTCAGTACGATCCCCTTTGGGGGTAGACGTACCGTGGGCATTGATATAGTCAATATCGTTTGGTTTCAGACCGGCATCCTCAATGGTCTCCCGGATCGCCCGGATGATGGTGGTGGGATTGGGGCTGGTGTAATGATAGGCATCCGAACTCCATCCGACTCCCAAAACCTCGGCCCTGGCCTTCAGGCCGTAGGCTTTGATCAGCTCCTCGGCTGCCAGAACGACCACCCCGGCCCCCTCCGAAAGGACAAAGCCCTTGCGGTCGCCGCTGAAAGGACGGGAGGCCTGGGCCGGATCCGCATAGGCCCGGTCTCCCGGGTGGACCTTGATGGTGGCATTCATATTGGCAAAGCCGTGGATCAATTCCGGCAAAATGGGGGCATCGACCCCGCCGGCCAGGACAAAATCGCAATCGCCGTCCCGGATCATTCTGGCCCCCAGGCCGATGGCATGGTTGCCTGAGGCGCAGGCCCCCTGGGGAGAAAAGATCGGTCCGGTAAATTTAAGGAGCATCCCGGCTTTTCCTGAAGGCACATTGGCGCACAAATTAGGCAACAAATACGGGCTGACCCGCAGCGGGCCCCGCTGTTCCAGATCATGCATGGCTATGCGAAAGGCATCCGGTCCATTAAGGGCCGAGCCGATCAGACAGGCCATCCGTGGGGAAATTCGCTCATCCATGGAAATCCCGGCATGTTCCAGGGCCTCTTGGCAGACCGCCATGGTCAGGATGACAAAGGCGGCGTTCCAGTTGTAGTGTTCTTTGGCATCGACAAAATCAAGTTCCAGGGGATTCCAGTCGGGGATCTCGCCGACAATGTCGCAAGAGGACTCTACTTGACACCGGGTCACTTTCCTGAAACCGGCCTCTCCCTTGACGGCCCGCTTCCAGGTCTTTTTAAAGGTGCTTCCCAAGGGGGTCGCCGTCCCATAACCGACCACGAATACCCTTCTGTTTTTAGGTGCCTTCATGGTTTCCCGCCCCTCCTTTACTGCAATCTCCGCAAAATAAGACCGGCATTGCAGCCGCCAAAACCAAAGGCATTTTTCAGCACAAATTCCCCGCACCATTTTCTGGCCCCTTCGGCCACACAGTCAATGGGTATGGTTGGATCGGGACTATAATTAATCGTGGGCAGCAAGGTCTCCCGGAGTAAGCCCTCCATGGCAAAAATGGCCTCCAGGGCGCTGGAGGCCCCCATGGCATGGCCCAACTGGGATTTATTGGCCGAGACCGGCGGTGTTTTTTTGCCGAAAATAGACTCTAAGGCCTCGGCTTCCACTTTATCGCCTACCTTGGTTGAAGTGGCATGGGCATTAACGGCATCAATATCTGAAGGCTGCAAACCGGCGCCGGCAATGGTGTGCTCGATACAGCGCCTGACCGTCTCCAGGTTAGGTGAAACAAAATGGTGGGCATCTGAGGTCATTCCATAACCGGCCAATTCAATGGGTGCCTTCAGCCCGTGAGCTTTGGCAAATTCCGCCGTGGATAGAATAATGCAGCCGGCCCCCTCGGAGACCACAAAGCCCCGTCGATTGGCGGAAAAGGGCCGGCTGGTTTTTTCCGGAGGCTCCGGAGGTTGACCCTCTTTAGGGCGATAGGCGCCGTTCATAGTGGCAAATCCCGCTACGATCGGTTCAACCAGAGGGAAATCAACGGCCCCGCAGATGACCACATCGGCCAGCCCCTGCTGCAGGAGGAGGGCGCCGATAATCATGGAAGTACTTCCGGTGGCGCAGGCCGTTATGGTCGAACAGATAGGTCCGGTGGCCCCGGTAAAGACGGAGACCCGGCCTCCAACCATATTAATGCAGGAATTGGGATTGGTAAAGGGGTGGGGCATCTTTCCTTCGGAGATCATCAGGCGATCAGCCAGCAGAACCGCATCCAGACCGCCCACGGCGGTACTGAAGGTGATGGCCACCCGTGGGGCGATCTCAGGTGTAATCACCAGGCCGCTTTTCAAGAGGGCGCGGTGCACCACCAGCAGGGCATAAGGAAAAATGGGAGAGGTCCAGTGGGCCATTTCCCGGGGTTGTAAAAAGGGATAAGGGCGGATATCAAGCGGGGCGACTTCACCGGCAACCCGTACCGGGAATCCCGGGCTCAAAGGGAAGCGGGTTAACGGACCTATTCCACAGTCCCCGCGAACGGCCCGTTCCCATTGGGTTTCCCAATCAAGGCCTAAGGGAGAAACGGCATCATAGCCTAAAATAACGGCCTTACTTAAACCCATAGCGAGATCCCTGTGGAAACTGATGACGGGGCCGACAGAAGAAGGTTGCCAGAGGGTCTCATGGTCTCACCAGGGGATAAAGCGATAGAGCTTGGCAAACATCTCATACACTTCGATCCAGTTTTGTAAGGCCTCGGCCGACTGGAGATGTTCCCGTTTATTGACCATTACCCAGCTCATGTGGGCCGCACCATCTTTGCAGGTCGAACAATCGCGCGTCGCGGAGGTACAGCACCGATGGACGGTTTTTAAATCCGAAGCCCAGCGGACAAAATGAATCAGGCGGCGCGGTTGGGGGATTCTATGGTCCAGGGACTCGGTTACGGAAGGGCATTCCTCCCAGCCGAAGGGGCGGCCCATCATCTTCCCCGTGGTGATGATTTGATGATAATATTTACAGGAAATAACCGTCCGGGGATAGCGTTCCAACTGTTCATCCATTTCGTGGCGCAAGGCCGTCAGTTCGTTCTCTTTCCAGTAAAACCCCTCCACCCCTTCATCATTCGATAACAGTTGAAGATGCACTTTCAATCCGACGTCGGCAATTCGTTTAATGGTGGATTCTATCTTTCCCACCTGGCGGGGGGTAATGGTGTACAGATAGTAGGTGTACTTATCCCCGGCGTAATTTTTACTGGAAACGGCAAAGGTGTCGCGCCCCCGGAGGATCTTTTCGTCTTCGGGGCTGCCCCAGAGGGAAATGCCGATCATCATATCGGGGAAGGACTCCCGGGGAATTTTTATTAAACCGTTGGTGGCACAATAGGTCGGCAGGCGTTTATAAAAGGCTTCGACCCGATCCAGATAAAGCGTCGGCTCGCCGCCGATTAATATGGCCAGATTGACGCCCCGGTTTGTTTCGCAGTCAATGAACTCTTCCCATCTCTTAATATCCATTTCTTCCCGGGCCACCCGGTGTTCGTTGGAAGAAAAGAAAAAACAGCCCTTGCAGCGTAAATTGCACTGGTTGGTGACATCATAAATGGAACTGCGGATATTAAGCTTGGCTATCCGCTGGTAACGGTTAAGCCATTCTTTATCTAACAAGGAACTTACTGTCTTCATGAATGCTGTCCTTCAGTTGGTCTCTCTGCCTTTGGCCCGTCGGTCCAATGGCTAAACCCGGGGCGGGCTGACCGGTTCCCGGCAAAGATTGTTTCCCTTTGGATAGCCCATGACCCAGACGGCCAAATAGGTATCTACATAATCCAGCCAGGAGGTAAAGGTGGCCCGATCTTTGGCGTGGCGATAAAGGCGTGCGGTTACAACGGCTGAACCCGAGGCATAATGCCGGCAGTCGGCGCAGTCGGTGTCCGGCACACAACAGGCCACCGATCGATCCCAGTTTAAATCGGTCCGGTACTGCCGGAAAGACCGCCCCAACCCCAGGTCTTGGGAGGGATTTTGGCGGGGATACAAACAGGTATACAGATCGTGCAAACTGCTTTTATGCGTATGGGCCACGGCATTGTAAACCGAAAAAAGGACCTGTTGGGGGTAGCTCTCCAAGAGCTCAATCATGGCGGCTTGGACGCGTTTAAGAGAGGCCTCGTCATGGCGCAACGGCCCGGCATATCCCACCGGCGAAGAAAAGACATTAAAGGTCAATCGGCAGTCTTCGGCCACCAGTCGCTCAGCTACTTCATGGACTTCATCAATATTATCTCGGGTAAAGGTATAGACAAAAACGGCTCGCGAATCATGGCGGTAATTTTCAATTTGCTTCTCTAAAAGACCCTTGGCCTTTCGTACCCGGGCGCTGGTTTCATCATTGCCCCAGACGGAGATATGGATCTTGTACCCCACCGCTTCCGGGATTTTTTTGAAGCCGTTGGTGGCGATGCTGCCCAGAGGAATTTCTTGAAAACAGGCCTCCAACCGCTCCGGCACCAGCGAGGGTTCGGCCCCGGCCAGGACCACATAGGTGATGCCGCGCTTTTTTTCGGCTCTCATCAATTGACGCCAGGCTTCAACGTCATTATTCTCCAGGGTAAATTGTTTTTCTCCCTCATAATAATAGCAGCCGTCGCAACGCAGGTTGCAGCGGTTACTCATGTCGTAAGTGGATTCCCTCAAAAAAAAATATTTCCTGACTTTTTCCCACCGCTCCCTGACTTCCGGATGGGCCAAGAGTTCGGAAAATTTTGGTTTGTCTGGTTCGAGGGAGGCCTTCTGGTTGCTGGTCATAGACAATCTCGTTCCTCTATGGTGTTGGACCCCGGCCGGGCCGGGGATTAAACTGTCGGGAGATTACCCCTTGGCGGAAAGCTTTTCCCCGACATATTCCGCGATCAGGCGAATCGTTTTTAATTTTGGATAGTCATCTTCGTCTATGGCGATCTTGTACTCATCCTGCAAAACCAAGGCTATGGTTGCCAAATCCATACTGTCAATCCCCAGTTCATCAATCAGGTCCAAATCAGGATTGAAGGTCTCTACCGTAACGTCTTCCAGCTTGAGTTCAAAAATGATGACTTGGGTTACCTTTTCAATAATGCCCTTAATATCAGTTTCTTTAGGCATCATCAGCCTCCTTCGATACTAATTTTTGTTGCTGGCGATTATAAGATGGAAAGGAAACCGGGGTCAAGCGGAAATTAGTGGTGTTTCTTTTATATTGACAAGGCCCATGGTTATGGATAGGATTTCTCAGGTCGCACCCGGAATAAAAAAAGTTAAAAAAGGGCTGCCAAAAACCCCATTTCTGAAATGAAAATTGGGGTTTTTGTTTAAAAACGTTGGGTCCGGTGCTCATCCGGAAAAGATGTTTTCGGATGAAACCATCAGCCTGTTGCGGAATTTGAAATAACATGCTTACTCCCCCGTATAATTGGTTGCCTTTGGAGAAAACCCGGATTACCCCTGGGGGACGCTGGGAGGCCTGGGTGCAATTCGAACCCGCATCGGAGTGGTTCTCCGGGCACTTCGAGAAATCTCCCTTGTTGCCCGGTGTGGCCCTCCTGGCCCTGGCGTCTGAAACGGTAAAAAGGCAAGCCCTTGAAAACGGACGGCTTCTTGAAATTTTTGGTTTTTCCAGAGTACGGTTTAAACACCTGGTTCTTCCGGGTGAAGAACTGCGCATTTCTGTAGCCGCCATGCCAAACGGCCCTGAGGCTAAACTGGACTTTCAGATAACCTGTCAGGGCGAACTCGTTGCTCAAGGTTTTTTAAAAGTCAGAGAAGAAGGCCCTTAGTTCGAAAATAGGATCTGGGGTCCACCGGTCCTCGGCCCTATTTTCATGTCCCGGCTTCCGAAGGGAAGCCTCCTTTTAGGTCGGCATAGCCGACCGTATAGAGGTGTCACGCCCCTGGCGGGGCATGACGGTTTGATAAGGATGAAGGATGGAACAACTCCTAAGAGAACTCAAAAAAAAGATCGTTAACGAACTCCAACTCCTGGAGGTGGACCCCGAGGAACTGACGGACGATACCCCTTTTTTTGACGGAGGGCTGGGCCTGGATTCCGTTGATCTATTGGCTTTGGTAGTCCTGGTGGATCGGGACTATGGTGTCGAGATCTTCAGTCGTGAACTGGGCGAGCAGGTCTTCGTTAACCTGACCACCTTGGCGGAATACATTATCAAGAACAATCCGAACAGATTTGAGCTAAAAAAGGGGGCCGGATCATGAACAGACCCTGGCTCAGCCAATACGAAAGCCATGTCCCCCATTCCATCACTTATCCGGAGATTCCCATCCACCGTTTTCTGGTCGATACGGTTGCTAAACACCCGGATTATATCGCCGTCTCTTTTAACGACATCCATCTGACCTACCGGGAACTCAACCTGAAAGTGAACCTGTTCGCCCAGGCACTCCGGGAAAGGGGGATAAAAAAAGGGGATCGGATCGCCTTTCTTCTTGTCAACTCCCCGACCTATGTCATGGCCTTTTTTGCCGTCATGAAGCTGGGGGCCATTGTGGTCAACCTTAATGTCGGGACTCAGGGAGAGGAACTGAGCCGCTGTCTGAATGAATCGGGTGCCAAAGTCGTGGTGACCCTGGATCTGTTTGTCCAGACTATCTACCAGGTAATCAAAAACACCGGGATAAAAACCGTTATCCTCCATTCCGTATTCGGTCTGGAAAAAAATATCCCTTTGGCAGAAGGGGCCCCTCAACCCCAGCTCTTCCAGGAAGTCATGGAGTCAACCCAAAATACCCAAGAGCCGGAGGGCCGGATTTTTCCGGGAGATGTGGCGGTACTTCAATATACCAGCGGCTCGACCGGGGCGCCCAAGGCCGCAACCCTGACCCACGCTAATATTGTGGCCAGCGTCATCCAGTCCGATACCTGGGTGGGAATAACGACTGCCGGGAATGCCGCCGTCTTGTGTCTTATTCCCTTTTTTCATGTCTTTGGGATGTCGGCTTGTCTCCTCGTCTCGGTACTTAAAGGCTACCGGATGGTACTCCTGCCCAGGATCGACCTGATGGACATCCTTTCTCTGATGAAGATGCTGGAAACCTACCGGCCGATCTCCTTCCCGGCTGTCCCAAGTCTGTGGGCGGCCATCTTGTCCCTTCCCCCGGAGGCGGCCCGGACCCAACTGACCTCCATCCGGGTAGCCACCAGCGGAGGGGCCCCTCTCCCGGCCTGGGTCCAGGAAAAGTTTCAGGAACTGACCGGCCGGAAGATCCTGGAGGCCTACGGGCTCTCTGAGGCCTCCTCGGCCACCCATTTCACCCCTTATCCCAATGGCGGGCCCCAAGGCTCCATCGGACTGCCTCTTCCGGATACCGAGGCCAAGATTATGGATCTCGAAACCGGTCAGAAAGAATGCCGGGTGGGGGAGATCGGCGAATTGGTGGTAAAAGGGCCCCAGATCATGTCGGGGTACTGGAATAATGAAGAGCTGACCGCCTCGGTTTTAAAAAACGGCTGGCTTTACACCCGGGACCTGGGACGGGTGGATCAGGCAGGAACCTTCTACCTGGTCGACCGGAAAGACGACCTGATCATCTCGAAGGGCTTTAATATCTACCCCAGTCAGATCGAAGAGGTCCTGGGAAAGCATCCCAAAGTCAAGGACATTGCGGTCATCGGTATCCCGGACCGGATCAGGGGGCAGTCCATTGTGGCCGTGATCGTCCTCAAAGATGGCCAGGAGGGGGGCAAAGAGGAGTTTATTAAATACAGCCAAGAAAACTTGCCAGACTACCGCCGGCCGCATACCATCCTGCTGCGCCCGGAGATCCCCAAGGATCCGGCCGGAAAGATCTTGAAGAGGGTCTTGAGACAAGCGATTCAGGCGGTCTGAAAGAAAAGATGAAGACCTTTTTTCTCAAGACGATCGAAAAGAGTTCCCTTTTTTTGGGCTCCTGGCCGGTCCGCTTCTTTGCCTGGTGGATCGCCACGGGATATTTCCTGTTTTATTCCTCCAGAAGGCAATCGAGTGTCCGGCTCTATCAAGGCATTTTTCCGGATAGAAGGGGATGGTACTATCTCTATTGCGCCTGGCGTCAGTTTCACTCCTTCGCCGCTACCTTCGGGGACCGGATCGATATGGATGGACACAAAGGGGTGCCCATTTCAGCCCAGGGAAAAGAAGGAGTCTTAGAGGCGGCCCGAAGAGGTCGTGGAGGAATAATCCTAATGTCCCACCTGGGCAGTTATGAGATTGCGGCCCGGGGTTTTCAAGAGGTTGGGCTGAAGCATCTCATGATCATGGGGGAAAAAGAGGCCAGGCAGGTGGCCCGGGATCAGCGGGAAAATCTCCAGGCCCGGGGAATCAGCATCCAGGTGGCTACCGGACAGGATGATTCACTTTTAGACGGATTGGAGGCGCTTAAGTTTATCCGAGAAGGGGGGCTGGTCTCCCTATCCGGGGATCTGATTTGGACCCAACAACGTTCTTTCCTGCCGGTAAGGTTCTTTGGTCAGGAGATCGCTCTCACCTCAGGCCCCCATCTCCTGGCCCTGGTCTCAGGGGCCCCCCTCTTCATTCTGTTTACCTTTCGGGACAAGGGGGGAAGGCATCAGGTCATCATTTCCCCTCCTCAAGAAGTCAAGGCCTCCTCCCGTTCGGAACGAAATACGGCCCTTCAGGCCAGCGCCCAGCATTATGCCGACGCCCTGGAAGAGATGGTCCGGCAACACCCTTTTCAGTGGTATATCTTTGAGCCCTTCTTCCGATCTCCTTCGGTTGCCATCAGGAAGTTTAATCCCGGCCTTTCGGCATTGAACCCGGGAGAAGATAAGAGAAATCGGTATGAGGTTTAAGGTGCAAGGTATAAGGTTTACGGTTTACGGTTTACGGTTCACGGTTTTTCCTCAGACCTTCAACCTTGTACCTTGAATCCCGGACCTTAAACCTTGAATATTGCCGCGGACATGAGCGTTTAACATAGAAAGCCCTGTGACTATGAAGGTCCTTCTGGTTTCAGCCAATACGGTCAGGGTCCCCTACACCATCTACCCGTTGGGGCTTGACTATGTGGCCGGAGCGATATCTAAACGACACACCGTCAAGATTTTTGACACCAACATCGTCAGGGAAGTCGAGGCGCTTATAGAAATCATCCAAGACTTTGCCCCTGATCTGATTGGTGTCTCGCTGCGCAATATAGACAATGTGGAAATAACCAATACCCGGAGTTTTTTAAAAAGATATCAGGATCTGGTGGCTGCCATCCGGAGGCATTCCCGGGCAGCCATCGTCCTTGGCGGAAGCGGATTCACCATTTTCCCCGGAAAAATGTTGGCTCTCTTGAAGGCGGACTACGGTATTATCGGTGAAGGGGAAAGGCTTTCGCTGCTTCTTGACGCCCTGGAATCAGGAAAAAGCCTTGACGACCTTCCGGGCGTTATTTCCGCAGGCAGCCAAGAAGTCCTCCCCCCACCTTGGGGAACGTCTTTTAAGAGGGCCGTTGTCCCCGAGGAGATGGCCCAATTTTACATCACCCACGGCGGCATGCTGAACCTCCAGACGAAACGGGGATGCCCCTACCAGTGCATCTATTGCACCTATCCCCATATTGACGGCCGGGATCTTCGGCTCATCCCGGCCGAGGAAGTCGGAGACCAGGCCAAAGAGCTGCAACGGGCCGGGGCGAAATACCTCTTCCTGACTGATTCGGTGTTTAACAGCCATTATCCCCACAGCCTTGAGGTGGCTCAGGCCTTCGTCCGGAAGGGAATAACCATCCCCTGGGGTGTTTTTTTAGCCCCTACCAAGGCCCCTGGGAATTATTACCGAACCCTTCGTGAAGCCGGGCTGACCCACGCCGAATTCGGGACCGAGTCGCTGTCCGATACCATGCTGGCCTCTTATCAAAAGCCCTTCCGGGTGGACCAGGTCTTCGAGACTCACACGGCCGCCCTGGATGCCGAACTGCATGTAGCCCACTATATCCTCCTGGGAGGTCCGGGCGAAACCCGGGAGACCATCAGGGAGACCCTGAGTAACGCTGTAAAGCTTACCCGAACGGTACTCTTTTTTTTCTGCGGCATCCGCATTTATCCCTATACCAAAATCTATGATCTGGCCCTGCAGGAAGGGCAGATCAGCGTCTCCGATGATCTGTTGGAACCGGTATTCTACCAGTCCCGCTTTATCAAAGCCGAAGAAATCCAACGGTTGGTTGAGCAGCAGGCTAAGGGTCGAGAGAACTGGATCATCGGTTCAGGGGGATACCAGGCCGCCCGGTTGATGGCCCGGCTGCACCAAAAAGGCTATATCGGGCCCCTCTGGGAGTATATGATTCGATGAGTGTCCGGCACCCTCGAAAGGGAAATTCGGCCCGGCCGGCAAGAAGGCAGGTTTGCTTTTTTTGTTGACAGGTTTTAAGCAATATGGTTTGACAATATTTTTTCAAGCCTCCCCGGGGCTGCCGGGGAAGATAAGGCCGCCGGCGATCACGAAATGCCCGGAGCAGACAGTATAAAAATGGAATGTGCACTGCAAGAACCTCTCATGAAGGCCCTGGCTGCAGGGTATGAAAGGATTGTGGCCTGGGCCGACATCCTTGACCGGATCAATGTCTATCCGGTGCCGGACGGGGATACGGGCCGTAATCTCGTTATTACCCTGAGCGCTTT
This sequence comes from Pseudomonadota bacterium, assembly GCA_043798385.1. Lineage (GTDB taxonomy): Bacteria > Desulfobacterota > RBG-13-43-22 > RBG-13-43-22 > RBG-13-43-22 > RBG-13-43-22. The sequence goes on along the minus strand of JAZDOU010000003.1, from coordinate 11,010 downwards.
GAAGAATTACTCCTTTGATCCGGAGACCTTGAATCGGGAGATTCTGCTCTCGGCCAGGGGGAATTCCGGAAACATTGTGGCCCGTTTTCTGTCCGGGTTCTTTGGGTGTCAAGACCTCAAGTCTTTGCCCGAATCGGCCGAGGCCGGCCGCAATCTCGCTTATCAGGCCGTTGCCGATCCTAAACCGGGAACAATGCTTTCTGTCTATGATGCCCTGGTGACCTCTCTGAAGAGGACTCCCCCTGAAGAGACCGGCCGATGGGCGGATGAGGTCATCCACGATCTGGAGGAGACCGTCAGAACCACCACCGAGCAAATACCGGAACTAAAAAAGGCCGGCGTGGTAGATGCCGGGGCCCTGGGTATGCTGGTTTTTTTCGATCCCTTGCTGAATATCTTAGCCGGTCGCGAAGTTCAAGACTCCTCTTTCACGGAGGCCCTGAAGGAAACCCTTAACCTCTCATCCGGTTGGCAGGACCGGAAATATCAGGGCTATTGCCTCGATGTGGTTCTCAAGGTTGATCGGGAAGAGCCGGAGGTGATGAAACACATCCTGAATGTGGGGGAGTCGCTGGTCACCATGTCCGGAGGGGGCTGCCTCAAGGTTCACCTCCACGCCACGGACAAGGAGAAGGTCAGACAGGATCTGGCCTCTCTCGGGGCTATCCTGAGTTGGACGGAAGACAACCTGGCCGAACAGACTTCCCGGTTCAGTGAATCCAAAAAGAACCAGAGCATTCACATTATGACCGATGCCGCCGGTTCCCTATCCAGGGATCTGGCTCAGAATTTAGGGATCAGCCTGCTTAACAGTTACATCGCCGTGGGGGAGCTCTGCCTTCCAGAGACCTACGTCGATCCGGCCCGGCTCTTTGCGGCCATGAAGGCCGGGGTCAAGGTCTCCACCAGCCAAGCCTCTGTGGCCGAACGCCATGAAACCTACCATACCGTTATGAAGCTCTTTGACCGGGTCCTCTATCTCTGCGTGGGCTCCTTCTACACCGGGAATTACGCCGCGGCCATGAAATGGAAGGCCGAGAATGATCCCCAGGACCGGATGACCATCATCGATACCGGGGTAGCCTCGGGCAAACTCGGTCTGATAAGCCGGGCCGCAGCCGAACTGGCCCTCAAAGTCAGCGATCCTGCGGAGGTCATCGCCTTTGCCGAGAAGGCCATCCAAAAAGTCCAGGAATACATCTTTCTTGACAAGCTGCAATTCCTGGCCGCCGGGGGCCGCATGTCCAAGACCGGGGCTTTTTTTGGCGATGTCCTGCACATCAAACCGATCATCAGCCCTTTTTCAGATGGGGCGCGCAAGATAGGGGTAGTGAGAAGCACTAAGGACCAGGTAAAATTTGCCTTCGGTCGTCTGGAACAAGAGCTTCCCAGGGGCCGCCAGGCCACCCTGCTGCTGGAATACTCAGACAACCTGGACTGGCTGGAAAAGGAAATCAAGCCCGAGATAGAAGGCCGTTTTCCTCAGGTAGAGGTTATCTTACAGCTCCTCTCCCTGACCTCGGCGGCCCACATGGGGCCGGGTTCCTGGGGGTTGGCCTTTCTCCCGGACAACCATTGAAATCCAGACCCCGGAACGTCCATTGAATCAATTCTGACTTTTTACGAGCCTATTCTTTTTGTAGGGAGGGGGAAAAATGGACCAAAATGAATTGTTTCCGGCTGCACCTCTGATCCCGCATCGTCGTCGCATGAGACTCCTGGAATGGGTCCGGAGACCGACAGAGAAAGGCCTGCAGGCGGAAACCACCGTAAACGCTGACTGGCCCCTTCACAAGGACGGACTGGTGAGTTCCGTGATAGGTATCGAACTGGTCGCCCAGACCATCGCTGCCAAGAGAACCTGGTCTTTGGGACAGGGAGCCGGAGCGCGGCTTGGATTCCTGGTTGGGATTAAAGAAGCGGAAATCTCTCCTCCCGGCTTTCCTGTGGGGACTAAACTCGTTATCCAGGTTACTGAGCTTTATAACGTCGGGGACTACGCCGTCTATGAGGGTCAAGTCAGCTCTGAGTCGGACTGCTTCTGTAAAACCACCATTCAGGTCATGGAACCGGGGGAGGAAGTCGTTTCCAATCTCAAGACCATGCCGAAGATTTAATGAGGTTAACTTAGGGGAGAAAGAAAGGAAAACATGAAACCTTTATTGCCGATGGAGGTCGCCCTGGTAACGGGTGGGAGTCGGGGAATCGGACGGGCCATCTGTCTGGAGCTGGCTAAAAAAGGCCTTTATGTGATTGTCAATTTCCTTTCCAATCAAAAGGCGGCCGAAGAGACCCTGGAGTTGATTCATCAAGCCGGAGGCAAAGGCGAGACGGTCTGCTTTGATGTCGCTGATCAAGCAGGGACCGAGAAAAGTCTGGAGGCCCTGCTGACCCGTCATGAGGCCATTGATATCCTGGTAAACAATGCCGGAGTGGCGGCGGACGGTCTTTTTGTCCTCATGTCTTCCGAGGAATGGGCCAGGGTCCTCAACACCTCCTTACAAGGGTTTTATAATGTCACCCAACCAATCCTTAAAAAGATGGTCACCAGGAACCAGGGGGTGATTGTGATCATCTCTTCCGTATCGGCCAGACTGGGTCACCGGGGTCAGACCAACTACTCGGCAGCCAAGGCCGGTCTGGAAGGGGCCTGCCGCTCTCTGGCCTCAGAGGTGGCCCGTCTGGGTATTCGGATCAACGTGGTGGCCCCCGGTATCATTGAAACCGAGATGACCCAAGCCATTCCCAGGGCGATGATAAAACAGATCATCCCCATGGGTCGGGTGGGACTCCCGGAAGAGGTAGCCAAGGTGGTCCGATTCCTCTGTTTTGAGGATGCCTCCTACATTACCGGCCAGGTCATCTCGGTTAACGGGGGGATGATTTAAGATTGTTAAGGGAAAGGAACATCTTGAAAAAGGTCCATTTTTTTTGTGCCTGGCTGATCGCCGGTCTTCTCACTGGTGCGGTCGGGGCTTCCCAGGATTTAGCCTCTTTAAAGGAGGCCTCCCGGAATTTCCAGTCCGTAAAGGCCGAGTTTATTCAAAAGAGGGTTCTTCCCATCCTGTCCAAGCCCCTTCTTTCTGAAGGAAGGTTCTATTATGAGGCCTCCGGTTCCCTGAGATGGGAATACCTCAGTCCCATCCGCAGCGTCATGCTGCAAAGGGGGGAGACCCTCAAGCTCTTCCAATTCTCTGAGGGTGCCTGGAAACCGGAATTGACACCGGCCGTTGAGTCGAGACGAATGGTGCTGGCCGAGATCAGTCGTTGGTTTCAAGGTCGTTTCGATGAAAGTAAGGCCTTCAAACATCTCTATTCTCCCGGACCTCCGGCACGAATTATTCTAACCCCCGGGGAAGGGATTGATAAGTTTATTGAACGAATAGAGATTGTCCTGTCGACCAGGTTTGGGGTGATTGACCGGGTGGAGATAAAAGAACCCGGTGGTTCCCGGACCTCGATCGAGTTCAAAAAGGTGGAGATCAATTCAAAAATCCCCTCACACTTATTTGATAAACCATGATCTTCAAAAAAAGTGTCCGCCTCTTTTTCCTGGGATGTCTATTGTTTTCCTTTGGGTGCATCCCTTTGGCCAAGACGGCCCTCAGCCCCGGCTCTTTAGAGGACCTCCCGGGTTGTCTGGCCCTCTTTCCGGCTGGACCGTGGGAGTCGGTACACCGGATCGAAGCCTCTTTCAGAGGCGGAATCTCTTCGACACTTCTCGGAGTCACCCGGGGGGAACCCGCGACGCAGCGGATTCAAAGCCTGTTACTGTCCCCCGAAGGATTCACTCTTTTTGATGGAGAATTCCGGGCTGGTGAGATTATTGTGCACCGGGCAGTGCCTCCCTTTGATTCAGCGGCCTTTGCCAAAGGATTGATGGAAGATGTGACCCTCATCTTTCTTGCTCCCCAGAGCAGGCCCACCAACTGGGGCCGGGCAACGGACGGCAGCAGGGTTTGCCGCTGGGAAGGCCCTAATGGGTATCGAACGGAAGTCTGGAAATCGCCGGATCAGGGCCGGCGAATCATCCGCTGGGACGATCAGGGGGAGGTGATCAGAGAGGTCTCCTTGAAAGGCCCTCTGGTCCAGGGCCTGGCGGCCGAGATAGAACTCCGGGTCTTCAAACCGATTTCCTATAAACTTAAGATGACCCTGCTCCAGTCAGGATCTTAGTACGTAAATACCGTTCGTCGTTAAGCGTTCGTCGTTCGTCGAAAGATATTTTCATCCTTCGTGGCGCCCCCCTGTGGCATGGGAATTAGTACGTAGATAGAATCTGGGGTCCACCGGTCCTCGGTCCTATTTTCATGATTCGGTGGTGTCACGCCACTAGCGTGGCATGACGGATTAATACGAAAACAGGATTCGAGGGTTTTTAACTTCCACTTGATCTTTTTAAAGATCATCGCAGGTGATCAGGGTGATTACCTGCCCGTCCCCTTCGCAGTGCCTGATGGGATAGGTCTTGTCCTGATAGCGAATCCGCCCCTCAAACTCACCCAGGCTGAGCACTTCTATCTCGCCCAGGGCCTGAAAAAGATGCAGCCCCAAGGCCTTGGCGGCGGCCTCTTTGCCGGTCCAGGCCCGAGTTGCCGCCCTCTCCGGACCTAAAGGAGAAATGGAAATCAAGCCGTGTTCCCCGCCTATCCAAAATGATTGTAAGGCCCTCAAGGCCTTCTTAGAAACGCCTTCAATATCCACCCCGACCGGATGTCTGTGGGCCACGGCCACCACCCTGGGTCCGCTATGCGAGACCGAACAATTTACCCCGCTGTCTGCCAGGCAGGGCCTGATCGCATCAGGGCCAAGGGTTTCAATGGTCCCATCCGGCCTGTTTTCTTCCACCAGACCGAGTTGTCGGGCCAGTCTCTTAAGGGCCACCCGCGCTGCCATGAAGCTCTTTTGCCTTCGGGGGCCCATCTTGTCAATTTTTTCCCTTTCACGCGGGGTGAAGAGATCTTCCTCGCAGGGGAACAGGGCCGATATGGGTAGAAGGATCATTCCCAGGCAGGCCGACTCGAGCCGATCCATCCCCGTCCAGGGGTTGGAAATCCGGCTCGGGAAAAGAAAAGAATTGCTGGTGGAACTCATTTTGTTTAAGGACAAAAGATTCGTTTTGCTTCGCTAAGGGGCATGATAGTGGGGAAAGGGTATCCCTGTCAATAACCAAACAGGGCTTGACATTGAACTGGTCTTCATCTAACATTTTTGCATCGTTCAAAGGTTGAGGCAAGAATCAAAGGGTTTGAACGCGTTTGGTGAAAATAATGGAGCAAATCCGTTCCGCCAGTGTAAAATTACAGGTACCGTATTATGATGTTGACCTTATGGAGGTCGTTTGGAACGGACATTATTTTAAATACTTCGAAAGGGCTCGACAGGCCCTCTTTTTGGAATCCGGACTGAATTTATTGCGTTACATGAAAGAAGAAAAAATTGTTTTCCCGGTGATCCGATCTAAGATCAAGCACATTCGACCCTTAAGAGTGAACGATGAGTTTATTTGTACCGCCATTCTAAAGGAAGCCAGGATCAGGATCGTTTTAGATTTTGTAATACGGTTGACCTCAAATGGATTGGTCTGTGCCAAAGGCCAAAGTGAACAAGTGACGCTTCTTTTACCCCAAATGGAGATGGCCTATCAAATCCCCGAAGATATTCAAGCGGCTCTCTACGGTTAATAACCGCAGAGGATCGTTGCCGGAACGGGGATCAGGTCGCCTGTCGGCAATGCCCTCGATGAATTCGTAACAACCCAACCCGGACCAGCCGGAACAAAAATTGGATATCCGAAACGTGTTAAATACCTTGGTTGGTCCGGGTCAACGGCTTGTTCTTTAATAAATTCCTTCCATTTTGCGTAGAATTTTATTCTTAAGTCACTATTTCTCTGCCTCGACCAGGGTTTTGGATTCCCAGAAAAAATAGGAGATGGAAAAACCAGCTAGGATGGAGGTGTTGTTTTTGACTAAGGGACTATCGGAGAAAACGGCCCCATTCAGATAATCAGCCCTGACGAACAGGTTCATCCTGAGCTTGTTGAAATTTTTTCCAAAGTAGGCCGTCATTTGCAGGCCTCCATAGCCTCCCGGTGGCGAATAAGCCGGCCGATCGGCAGTGGCGTAGGTTCGGTCTACTCGATAGAAATAGTCATGGAAGGTTTGATCGCCAAAGACAGGTCCTACCCCCATCCCCAGATCCCATCCTCTGGTGGTCTCCCTCTCAAAAAAATCGATAGTGACTCGGGGACTGAAGGTCCAACCCTGGTGAAATAAACGGAGGAAGTCGGTAGAAAAAACGGCCCTGACAGGAAAATTCAAGGATACCTTATAACCCTTTTTCTTGTCTTCGGCTACCAAGACCTCCAAAGAAGGTCCGATCTCGAAGGAGGGATCCAGATTGGGCATGCCTTGACGGGCCTTGTTTTTGGAGCTGTCAACCGGGACCGATCCATTAAGACTAAAGTCCAGTTTCAGGCGATCGGTCTTAAACAACAGGCCGCGAATACTTTCCCGATCGATTTTGAGCATCTCCCCCCGATAAATCACATAAGGAAAAGGGAAAATATACCCCCTGGATTCATCGGCTCCCCTATAATCGGGCATAGTGAGAATAACGCCGCCGAAACCTGCTTCCCAGAGAGGCAACTGTTTACAATAGCCTGTTCCGGGGTTGGAAAAAATCAGGATCAGGACGAAAAGAAAGAAAGAAGAAAGGTGTTTCGAAATTTTCAGCCTCCTTCTTTGATGCGGGCTATCAACCAAATTTCCTCCCATCCCGGGGCGGTAGGCTCCGTAAGTTCCACCTGAAAGCCGGCTTGTTCGATGAGGCCGATAGTCTCTTCAACGCCCCGGTAATAATATTTCAGACCCCTGAACCTTAATTTCGTCATTTCGACCAGGCGGAGGAAGCGAAGTCTTTTCCCTGGTATGGTTACTCGAATGATCAGTCTTCCCTCCAAAGGAAGCACCGGCCGGGCCCGATCCAGGAATTCCCCAAGCTCCCGGTCCGAGAGATAGTGCAGGATATCCAGACAGAGAACCGCATCGGCCTTTACATTTTCCAAAGGCAGGTCCTGTGCCCGGCAAGGGAGGACCTCACCCCTGGAATCCAGGACCAGGGCTGCAACCCTGGCCCGCTCTTGATCGGGATCGCAGGCCAGAAACCTCAGATCAGGATAGATGGCCAGGAGCCAGGCGGCAGTAACCCCGTAGCCGCAGCCGACATCCATCACTTTCCATCCCGGTCTGACAAAATCGGCCAGGCGGGGAAACATGGGATCCATGAGAATCTTGAAGCGGGCAAAATGGCGCTGAAAGGGTCCGAACCGCCCGTATGGAATCAGGGCCAGCCGAAGGTGTTCCTTTGATCCCACCCCTGGGCCGGTAGTCAGGGAGTTTTTCATTTTCGTTCTCTTAAGGAAATAAAAATCCTGCCGGCAATCAGCCGGGAAAAAGTTCGGGTGTTGCGCCAGAAATCCAGCCAGGGTTTGAAGTGTGACACCCTCTCTTTGTCCGGTCCGTAGAGGACACGGACCGGCACCTCCAGGATGGGGAGGCCCTCCCGGACTGCCAAAACCAAAATTTCGACCTCAAATTGATATCTCCTGGCCCTGGTCTTTAAGTGCAGGACCTCCGGGAGGGGGTAAACCCTGAATCCGGATTGAGAATCGGACAACCATCTCCCGCAGGAGGCCCAGACCCAGAAATTAGAAAATTTTCGTCCCCAAAGGCTGGTCCAAGGCACCTGGTCCTGTTCCATTCCCAATCGCCTCCCTATCACCAGGGGCCGTTGACCCTCAGCAATGGCCTTAATCAAGACAGGGATGTCCTCAGGATCATGCTGGCCGTCAGCATCAATGGTAATCGCCCAGTCCGCAAACCGGGAGGCCTCGGTAAACCCCGTTAACAGGGAAGCCCCCTTACCCTGATTCTCTTTATGGCGCAGAACGGTTATTCCGGAAAGGGATGCCAGGATCCGGGGGGTGGAGTCCGTTGAGCCATCATCCACTACAATAACCGGCTGCCCGAACCGGAGAGTCTTCTCTACTACTTCTCGAACCTGTCTCCCATGGTTGAAGGCCGGAATGACAATGGCATAACGGTTCATACCTATTGCCTGCGACTGGGCGAACGAGATCAAGATCTCCGGAGCCTCTGCCTGAAGAAAAGGCCCAAAGCAGCCAGGATCATCAGGAGACTCAGGATCTGCCCCATCGTTAAGGTTCCGAAAAAGTATCCGAGCTGGGTGTCCGGTTCCCGAAAAAATTCGATCAGGATTCGGAAGACCCCGTAGAAAAACAAGAAACGGGCCACTAAAGCCCCGGCGAAGGGCTGGGAATCTTTCTTGAACCAGAGGAGACCAAAAAGCACCAGCCCTTCCAGAAGGGCTTCATAGAGCTGAGAAGGATGACGCGGCCAGGGACCGCCCTGGGGGAAAACCATGCCCCAGGGAACTGTGGTGATCCGCCCATAGAGCTCTCCGTTGATAAAATTGGCCAGTCGTCCCAATCCCAAGCCTATGGGGGCCGTAACAATAAAGAGGTCTCCGAGTTGTAACAGGGGAACTTTATTTTTTTTACAAAAATACCCACTGGCCGCCAACACCCCCAACAGCCCTCCATGGAAAGACATCCCGCCATGCCAGACGGCCAGCATTTCCCAGGGGTGTTGGAGATACTCCTTGAAGTTATAGAAAAAGACATAGCCCAACCTGGCCCCAAGGATCAAACCCAGGATCAGATAGAAATAGAGGTCCAATAATTGGTCTGAGGAAAGGAGGGGGGATTTTTGTCGGGCCAACTGCAACTTGACCAATAGATAAGAAAACAAAAATCCAAACAGGTACATCAATCCATACCAGCGGACCTGCAGGGGGCCGAAAGAGATAAGAATAGGATCAATATTTGGAAAGGGCATAGGATGGTTTCCTTAGTCTATTTTAAATCGGGGGGAATGGGAATTCCGTTCCCTTATTTTTTCAGCCAGTCTCATCTCTCTTCGGGCCCTGGCTTCCCGGTTCCGCCGGAGTTCTTCTTCCGATTCGAGTATCAGGGGAGGGACTTGGGCGGGCCTACCATCCGGACCCAGGGCGACAAAGGTAAGGTAGGCCGAAGCCGTGTGCCGGCCCTGGCCGGTAAGGACGTTTTCCGCTTCCACCCGAACCCCCACCTCAAGGGAGGTCTTGCCCACCATATTCAGACAGGCCTTGAGGGTCAAAAGGTCTCCTATATAAACCGGACTGTGAAAATCCAGCCGGTCAATAGAGGCGGTGACCACGTTGCAAGAGGCATGACGAATGGCCACGATCCCGGCAGTGGAGTCGATATGTTTCATGACCACCCCGCCATGGACGTTTCCCGAGAGATTGGCATCCTGGCCGGTCATCTGCTGAACAATAGTGATCTGGCTGTCTTTGACCCTTTTCCCTTCCATAATTCCTCCTGGGATCAGACCAAGGTCCTGGCAAGGTGTTGGCGATAGTTGCCGCAGGGATGATCACCATATCATTTTTTTAAAAAAAATATTACCCAAAAATTGAAAACGAGCCACCCCCTCGGATTCTTCAGATTTTTTGGTCACAGTGGTCAAAATAAAAGGTTTGATAGACAGAAGGACTGGACTATGCTAAATTTAATCCCTGCGGCCGGATAAAAAGGGAACCACCATCAACCTTAGAAGAGAACCGAAGGAGGGGAAAAATGAGCGCTGTCCAGGATAGCTTCAATGAAAAGGTAGCCCGGAAAATTATTGCCGAACTGGAGAAAAAACGGATGGCCGGTAGTTTCGCCCCCACTATAAACCAGGCCAGAGAAGAGGTGATCGGGATGATTGCAGCGGGATCTACGGTGTTTCGCTGCGGATCCACCTCCTCCGTGGAAATGGGCCTTTGGGAGGCCGTCCAGGCCATCCCCGGGGTAGCGGTAATCGATCCCTACCGGCCGGAACTGTCCCCGGAAGAAGGCTTGGATCAACGCCGCCGGGGCCTTTCGGCCGACATCATGATCTCCAGCACCAATGCCATTACTCTAGATGGGATCCTGGTCAACCTGGATGGTATGGGGAACCGGGTTGCCGCCCTGGCTTTTGGTCCCAGGAAGGTCATCCTGGTGGTGGGGATGAATAAAGTGGCCCCCGATTTGGATAGTGCCATAAAACGGGTCAAACATTACGCCGCTCCCTTAAACAACATCCGGCTCAATCTCCCCAATCCTTGCACTGAAACCGGCCTGTGTAGCGACTGCCGAACTCCCAGCCGCATCTGTAATATGTGGTCCATCATTGAAGGCCAGGCCGTCAAGGACCGGATCCACGTCAAGCTGGTCGGCGAGCCGATGGGCTATTAAACAGTTTCCATCCGGAAATTCGAATTTCCGGATGGAAACACCTCGATTTCGGCCGGTCGATTTTATCGACCTATACTAAGGTCCCCATTCGGGGACCGGCCGGTCGATTTTATCGACCTATGCTAAGGTCGTTTCCGGATGAGAACTAAACAGGTGATAAAAGATTTAGAATTTTTAGTCACAAGGTCCGAGATGAACTATTGTCCCTTATGCAAGTCCGATCTGGTCAAAAAAATAATTGACCGCCAAGAGCGGTTGCATTGCAGCAACCCGAATTGTCACTATGTGTTTTGGGACAATCCGACCCCGGTGGTGGCCGCCTTAGTGGAGCATGAAGGCCGAATCATCTTGGCCCACAATGCGGCCTGGCCGAAGGGGATCTACTCCCTGATAACAGGATTTTTAGAGAAGAAAGAGACTCCCGAGGACAGTGTGCTTCGAGAGGTCAAGGAAGAACTGGGATTGACCGGAGAGGGGGTAGAACTGATAGGGGTCTATCCCTTTGCTCAATTGAATCAGGTTATCCTGGCCTATTATGTGCGGGCAGGAGGCTCCATAACCCTAAACGAAGAATTGACCGATATTAAAAAAATAGAGAAACACAAATTAAAGGGCTGGCCTTTTGGGGTAGGGTTGGCAATCAATGACTGGGTGAAGACACA